>JAOZVS010000113.1 GCA_025869435.1 Zavarzinia sp. | reverse complement strand
CCGACGCCCGACGGCCGCCCCTATGGCCCCGGTCCGCGCGTGCCCTGCCTCGTCATCTCGCCCTGGAGCCGGGGCGGCTGGGTCGCCTCCGAGAGCTTCGACCATTCCTCGGTCCTTCGCTTCCTCGAAGCCCGCTTCGGCGTCACCGAGACCAACATCAGCCCCTATCGCCGGGCGGTGAGCGGCGACCTCACCTCCTGTTTCGATTTCGTCAATCCCAACGCCCGGCTGCCCGAGTTGCCGACGCGCAGCAAGATCGCCGCCGATGCCCTGCGCGTCGCGCAGGATTTCAAGGCGCAGGTCGCCATTCCGGCGGTCGATGCCCAGTCGCTGCCGCAGCAGGACCTCGGCATCCGCCCGTCCCGCGCCCTGCCCTATGAACTCTTCATCGAGGCGACGGCATCGGGCGATACGGTGCGCCTGCGCCTGCGCAACACCGGCAAGGTCGGCGCCGTGTTCCACGTCTACGACAGGCGGCATCTCGACCGCATTCCCCACCGTTACATGGTCGAAGCCGGCAAGACCCTGAACGCGAGCTGGAACGTGAGGGCCGATGGCGGCGCCTATGACCTCTGGGTCCTCGGGCCCAACGGTTTCCATCGCCACTTCACCGGCAATACCGCGACGGCCGCGGCCGCCAAGGTCCAGCCCGAAGTCACCGCCGCCTATGACAAGACGCGCAGCGACCTGGTCCTCACCCTCGCCAACGAAGGCGGCAAGCTCGCCAGCTTCACGGTGACCGCCAACGCCTACGAGAAGGGCCAGCAGATCGTCCGCGTCTCGGCCGGCGCCAGCAAAACCCTGCGGCTCGACGTCGCCAGGCAGGGAAATTGGTATGATTACAGCGTGACCGTCTCCGGCCTCGACGGCTTCGGCCGCCGCCTCGCCGGGCGCATCGAGACCGGCAAGCCCGGGATCACCGATCCCGCGCATGTGTTCGAGCGGATCAAAGCCTCCTGAACTTCCCCCAAATCCCCCCTTTGCCAAGGAACCCATGACATGACAGACACCAGCAGGCGCGATTTCCTGAAGTCCGCCGCCGCCATCGGTGGCACCGCCGCCGCCGCCACCGTGTTTCCCGACTCGATCCGCAAGGCCCTGGCGATCGATGCCGCCAACGGCACCAAGTCGATCAAGGACGTGCAGCATATCGTCGTCCTGATGCAGGAAAACCGGGCGTTCGACCACTACTTCGGCACGTTCCCGGGCGTCCGGGGCTTCGGCGATCGTTTCACCATTCCGCGCGCCGATGGCCGTACCGTGTTCCATCAGTGGAACGGCGAGCGAACCATCCTGCCCTATCACCTGAATTCCAAGAAAGGCAATGCCCAGCGGGTCTCCGGCACGCCGCACACCTGGCCCGATGCCCAGGCGGTGTGGAACCATGGCCGCATCACCGATTGGCCGCTGCATAAGGAAGACCAGTCGATGGGCTATTACAAGGAGGCCGAGGTCGGCTTCCAGTTCGCCCTCGCCAATGCCTTCACGCTTTGCGACAATTATCACGCCGCCACCCATACCGGCACCTTCCCGAACCGGGTCTATCACTGGACCGGCACCAATGGCCCGACCGGCAGCGGCCATGCCGTTGTGATCAACGAGATCGATAATTTCGGCCCCAAGAGCAGGGGCTACACATGGAAGACCTATCCCGAACGGCTGCAGGAAGCAGGCGTGACCTGGAAGGTCTACCAGAACCTGCCGGACAATTTCGGCGATAACCCGCTGGCCGGCTTCCGCCAGTACCGCGCCGCCCATGAGGCCATGGGCAATACGCCGATCGGCCTGCCGTGGATCCCTTACATCGAGTCGATGGACGCCAAGCAGCCGCTCTACAAGGGTGTCGGCAACACGATGCCGCTCGGCGGATTGCTCGGCCAGCTCGAACTCGACGTCAAGAACGGCAAGCTGCCGCAGGTGTCGTGGATCGTCGCGCCGACGCTCTATTCCGAGCATCCGGCGGTGTCGAGCCCGGTACAGGGCGCCTGGTATGTCCAGCAGGCGCTGGATATCCTGACCGCCAATCCCGAGGTCTGGAGCAAGACCGTGTTCATCGTCAATTTCGACGAGAACGACGGCTTCTTCGATCACGTCCCCTCGCCCGCCGTGTTCTCGCGCAACGAGGATGGTTCCGCCGCCGGTGGCACGACCATGGACGAGAGCCTGCTGGGCAGCGAATATTTCACCCATCCGGCGATCCCCGAGGCGACCAGCCAGCCGGCGCCCGATGGTCGGCCCTATGGCCCTGGTCCGCGCGTGCCCTGCTTCGCGATCTCGCCCTGGAGCCGGGGCGGCTGGGTCGCCTCCGAAACCTTCGACCATACCTCGGTCCTGCGTTTCATCGAGGCGCGTTTCGGCGTCGCCGAGACCAACATCAGCCCCTATCGCCGGGCGATCATCGGCGACCTCACCTCCTGCTTCGACTTCGTCAATCCCAATACGACGGTCCCCGCCCTGCCGACCCGCAGCAAGATCTCGGCGGATTCCATCCGCGTCGCCCAGGCCCTGCGCCTGCAGGTGAAGATCCCGGCCGAGGCGGACCAGGCCCTGCCGCAGCAGGACATCGGCCTGCGCCCGTCACGCGCCCTGCCTTACGAACTGCATATCGAGGCGACGGCGGACATCAAAGCCTTGCGCCTGCGCTTCCGCAACACAGGCACGGCCGGCGCCGTCTTCCACGTCTACGACAAACGGCATCTCGACCGCATCCCCCATCGTTACATGGTGGAGGCGGGCAAGATCCTGGCCGCGACCTGGGATGTGAAATCGGACGACGGGGCCTATGACCTGTGGGTGCTGGGGCCGAACGGCTACCACCGGCACTTCACCGGCAATACGGTCGTCGCGGCGGCGGCCAAGGCCCAGCCCGAGGTCACCGCGTCCTACGACAAAGCGAACCAGCGGCTGAACCTGACCCTCGCCAATGGCGGCGCCAAGACCTGCACCTTCAAGGTCACCGCCAATGCCTACGACAAGTTCTCGCAGGACGTGCGGGTCGCGGCGGGGTCGAGCAAGCCCCTGCGTCTGTCGCTCGCCGATCAGGGCAATTGGTACGATTACACCGTGACGGTCGACGGGCTCGACGGCTTCAGCCGCCGCCTCGCCGGCCGCCTGGAAACCGGCAAGCCGAGCATTTCCGATCCGGCCCATGTCCTCGACCAGATCGTGATCGCCGGCTGACGCCTGCCCTGCCCCCCCGTCGTTGGTGTTGACGGGGGGGCTTAGCCCCCCGACACTTTCCGACAAAATGTCATGACGACAAGACGATACGTCGGAAGAGGAAACGTCGGTGGTGGATATTGCTGCGCCCTTTACCCTGGCCTGTGGCCAGACCCTGAAGAACCGCCTCGCCAAGGCGGCGATGACCGAAGGGCTGGCCGATCCGCGCAACCGGGCGACCCCGGCGCTGTGCGAGCTGTACCGCCGCTTCGCCGAAGGCGGCTGCGGCCTCGTCATCACCGGCAACATGCAGGTGCACCCCGACAATCTGGAGCGGCCGGGCAATGTCGTCGTCGCCCCGGGTATGGACGAGGCGGCCAGGGCCGCCCTCGCCGCCCTGGCCAAGGCCGGCACGGCGAAGGGCACGCGCCTGTGGGCCCAGATCAGCCACGCCGGCCGCCAGACACCGATCGCCGTCAACAAGACGCCGCAGGCCCCCTCCGCCATTCCCTTGCCCCTGCCGGGCAAGCAGTTCGGCACGCCCCGCGCGATGACCGAGGCGGAGATCGTCGATGTGATTTCCCGCTTCGCCTTCGCCGCCGCCACCCTGAAAGACGCGGGTTTCGACGGCGTGCAGGTGCACGGCGCCCATGGCTATCTGATCAGCCAGTTCCTCAGCCCCCGCTCCAACCAGCGGACCGACCGCTGGGGCGGTAGCCTGGAGAACCGGGCGCGCCTGCTGCTCGAGGTGGTGCGCGCGGTGCGGGCCGCCGCCGGTCCCGCCTTCGGCGTCGGCGTGAAGCTGAATTCCGCCGATTTCATGAAGGGCGGCTTCGGCGACGAGGAGGCCACCACCGTCGCCCGCTGGCTGGAAGCGGAAGGCATCGACCTCCTGGAAGTTTCGGGCGGCACCTACGAGCGGCCGATGATGATGGGCAACGAGGATATGTCCACCGATGCCGGCGCCAAGCAGGTGCGGCGCGCCTCAAGCGTCGCCCGCGAGGCCTATTTCCTCGATTACGCCAAGACCATGCGCGCGGCGGTGAAGACGCCGCTGATGGTCACCGGCGGTTTCCGCAGCCGGGCGGCGATGGACGAGGCGCTGTCGTCCGGCGCCAGCGACGTGATCGGCCTCGCCCGGCCGCTGTGCCTGAAGCCCGACGCGCCGGCCGCCCTGCTGTCGGGCCGGCTCGTCCGGCTCGACGATTGGGAGAATCGCCTGCGTCTCGGCCCCGGGCGCTGGCGCGGCCCCGCCACGCCCCAGAAGATAAAACACATGGTGAACGGCGTCGG
>JAOZVS010000171.1 GCA_025869435.1 Zavarzinia sp. | reverse complement strand
TGCCCATCGCGAAATCGCGCTTCGGATGCGGCACCGTCACCCGCCCCGGCTTCGATGGATGCTTGAACTGGACGTGGCGACCCTTCTGGGCGACCTGCCGCCAGCCATCCGCCTTGAACCGCTCGATCACTTCCCGGCTATTCATGTGTATATATACACATGGCGCGCTTCCGGTATCAAGAGGAAGCCCGGATGGCATCAGATCGTTATCAGAATCAACACTAATTAAATGTATGTCCCCCGAATCCTACAGTGTTGCTCCTCCGAGTTTTCGGGGCTACGCATATAGAGGCCGGAGCCGGATCGCGATCGGCAACGGGTCAAAATTCAAACTGAGACACTGCAAAAAAAATCCTATCTCCTGACAAAAGCCAGATTGAACGCAGCGCGGTTTACGACGCCTATGACCAAACTTCTCTATTTAGATCAGAACGCTTGGATCGCACTCGCGCGCGGCGCTTGGGACAAGGCTACATTTCCGAGAGAGAACGCGGCACTGGCTATGCTGATCGAAGGACTCAAGGCACAGGCGACAATGGTGCCGTTGAGCTTCACGAACATCTACGAAACAGCGAAAATCAACGACTCTGCACGCAGAATCAACTTGGCCCGCACACAGGCGATCATTAGTGGCGGATGGGTATTCCGTAGCCGCCGCCGGATCTTCGAGGAAACGCTGGCGGCCTACCTCGCAAGCCGCTTCTCGCTGACTTGTCCGGCGCCGGCCGAACGATGGTTCTTGTCCGATCTCTGGTTCGAAGCCGCTGCGGATTATTCACCGGACCTTTACGATGTTGTAATTTCGCAACAGACTCGGGACTTTATGCGCGCACATGCAGCGGAAGCTTTGTTCGATCATCTTGCATCCAACGAAGGAAATGTCCGCGTTGATGCAGTACGACGCTACAGCGCCGGTTCGTATAAGCTCATTTCACGTATCGAGGCACGCCGTGCCCTTGTTGCAGGTGATACACTGGCTCTGCGAAGGCGCGCATATGGCGCCGCGCTGATCATTGATGAGATAGACTTCATCCTGTCGACCGGCCGGCGACTTGGGCTGCCCTGGAACACCGTCAACGATTTGGGATCATCGCTGGTGCGTGACCTTACGGTCAACGTGCCCGTACTTAACATCGAACGCGAACTAGCTGTTCGACTGGAGGATCAGGCACGGAATATTTCAGAGAACGATTTACGTGACCTCGCGGCTTTTACCGTCGTCCTGCCGTTTGCGGATGTTATGGTTGCCGAGAAGCCGTTTGTGAATCTCGCACGGCAGGCCAAGTTGGGGGAGCGCCACAGCACGAAATTGTTAACCTCGATCTTTGATCTTGCAGGAAATCTTCAATAACAATCCTGTTGCATTTTCCTGAAATTCAAACAATCGGCAAATATAAACTGAGGGACACATTTTTCTCGCTCGCGAGAACTAAATTCAGGCCAGTGACCTACACTACGCTATCATGGTAATTGGAAGGTCGGCACATCTCTTCCCCTGGCATCCCTCCCCGCAATCCCCTACCTTCCCCGCCATGCCCCCTGCCCCCGATAGTCTGGCCGCCTGTGCCGTCGAAGTCCTGACCACGGCGGATGCGCGTGAGAAGACGGTGAAGTCGCGGGCCCATGCGCGGGCATGGTTCGCGGGGCGGGCGGCGGGGGTGCCCATGGCGATCGGCGAGGCCCGCCCACCGGCGCATCCGGCCCGGCCCGACAGGCCCGAGTTGCTGGCGCCGCGTGACGTTCCCCGACGGCGGCCGGGCTCGGCGCAAGGCCGGAAGGCACTGCTTCATGCGGTCGCCCATATCGAGCTGAACGCGGTCGATCTGCATTGGGACATCATTGCCCGTTTCACGGCGACGCCCATGCCCCTCGCCTTCTACGACGACTGGGTGCGGACGGCGGATGAGGAAGCCCGGCATTTCCAGCTGCTGGAACAGTGCCTGCGCGCCCGGGACAGTTTCTATGGCGAGATGCCCGCCCATGCCGAGATGTGGCGCGCCGCCGAGGATACGGCGGGGGACCTGATGGCCCGGCTCGCCGTGGTGCCGATGATCCTCGAGGCGCGGGGGCTGGACGTGACGCCGCCCATGATCGCGATGTTCAGGAAGAGCGGCCAGGATGATGCCGTCGCCGCGCTGGAAACCATCTATGCCGAGGAAGTCGGCCATGTCGCCCATGGCGCCAAATGGTTCCGCTTCCTCTGCGAACGTGACGGCCTGCCGGTTCAGGACACCTTCCACGCGCTCGCGCGGCGCTATTTCCATGGCGCGCTGAAGCCACCCTTCAACGAGGACAAACGCGCCGAGGCCGGCCTGCCCGTGGATTTCTACTGGCCACTGGTGGATGACGTCCGGCCGGATTGAGCAAGGCGGGCTCAGGCGGTCGGCACGGTGCCACCGTCGATGACATATTCGGTGCCGGTGATCGAAGCCGCCCGCGGCGAGGCCAGGAAGGTGATCAGGTCGGCGACTTCATCTGGCCGGGCCGGGCGGCCGATGGGAATGCCGCCGAGCGATTTCATGATGATCGCCTTGCCGCCCTCGTGATCGGTGCCCGCCTGCTCGGCGAGCCGCCGGGCGAGATCGACGGCGGCTTCGGTCTCGGTCCAGCCGGGTGAGACACGGACGACGCGGATACCCTTCGGCGCCACCTCCTTCGACAGGCTCTTGCTGTAGGTCGACAGTGCCGCCTTCGCCGCCGCATAGGCGGTGGTCGATTCCGGCAGCGGCAACTCGTGCTGGATCGAGGTGACATGAATGATGACCCCCGCCCCCTGCCCGATCATCGCCGGCAACAAGGCCCGGTCCATGCGGACGGCGGGCATCAGGTTGCGCGCGATGGCGTCCGCCCATTCCTCGTCGTCGAGGGCGGCGAAGCCCCCGCCCGGCGCGCTCGATCCGCCAAGGACATTGACGATGATATCGATGCCCCCCAGGCGATCGAACACATTTTCCGCCACGACCTTGCACCCTTCCGCCGTCGCCATGTCGGCGGCGACGAGAACGACACCCTCGGGCGCTTCATCGGGAAGCGAGCGGGCGGCGGCGACCACCACGGCGCCCGCCTGGCGGAGGGATGCGACGACGGCGGCGCCAATGCCCCGGGTGCCCCCCGTGACCAGGGCGCGGCGGCCGGCAAGGCCGAGATCGAAGCTCACGGCCGGATCTCCAGCGATGCGATCTTGTTCCCGCTGATCGAGAAGAAGTAGCGCAAGTCCAGCGGGCTGCCCGGGAAATCACCCGCGAGATGGGCGGTGATGATCGTCCTGCCGCCGCTTTCCGCGATCAGGAACGGCTCGACCGTGTAGTTGAAAGTTCGGGAGGCCGCCGTTTTCCAGTCGCGGATCGCGGCCCGTCCGACATGGGCGCGTCCTTCGTCGATGACGGTGGCGTCCTCGGTGAAACAGGCAGCGACCGATGCGCCGTCGCCGAGGTCGGCCCGGAAATAGGCGGCGATGGGTGGGGGCAGGTTCATGGTCATATGCTCCGTCGTGACCGCTCTTGGCGTGATCGCTCTTGGCGTGACGGGAAGAATGGGCATAAGCTCCAGGAATGACCAGTACGCACGAAAAAGTAAGGTACTCACCCGAAGGTGAGGCCATCCATACGCCGATATCCGCGGCCGAGGGCGTGGAGCGGGCGCTCAAGATGCTCGAGGGGCGCTGGAAGCTGCTGATCCTGTTTCATCTCTTCGGGGGCAAGCTGCTGCGGTTTTCGGAACTGGAGCGGGCCCTGCCGGCGATCTCCCAGAAGATGCTGATCCAGCAACTGCGCCAGATGGAGACGGACGGCATCGTTCGCCGCATCGTTCATCACCAGGTGCCGCCCAAGGTCGAATACGGTCTGACCGACTGGGGGCAGGCGCTGTGCCCCGCGCTCGACGCCCTGCTGAAATGGGCGGCGCACCCGCGCCCGGCCGCCGAGGGCGACCGGAAGGCCCCCTGAGCCCGCTCACAGCCGGTCGGCGACCGCCTCCGCCAGGGACAGGCTGGTGGTCAGGCCCGGGCTTTCGATACCGAAGAGATTGATCAGCCCGGGCAGGCCATGCTCCCCCTCGCCTTCGATCATGAAATCGGCGGCGGCGGTGCCGGGGCCGGTGAGTTTTGGCCGGATCCCGGCGTAATCGGGCACCAGCCGGCCCACGGGCAATCCGGGCCAGTACCGCCTTATCCGGGCCTCGAACAGGGGCGCCCGCGCGGCATCGACCCGGTAATCCTCGGCCTCGATCCATTCGACATCGGGGCCGAAGCGCATCCGCCCGGCGAGGTCGAGGGTCACATGAACGCCAAGCCCGCCATCGACCGGCGCCGGATAGATCAGATGGCGGAACACGGGGGCGCCGGCATAGGCGAAGTAATGGCCCTTGGCCAGAACCAGGGGCGGAACCCGGTCGGGCGCAAGACCGAGGGTCCGCGCCGCGAGACGCTGGGCGCCGAGGCCGGCGGCATTGATCACGATATCGGCCGTGATCGTGCCGAATTCTGCGCCGTCGAAAGCGACCTGCCAGCCCGTCCCCACCCGCTCCAGCCGGGTCACGACGGTGCCGAGGGCGATGGCGCCGCCCCGGTCCTCGATCTCCCCCCGCAGGGACAGCATGAAGCCATGGGCGTCGATGATGCCGGTCTCGGGGCTGAACAGGGCGGCGGTGCAGGCGAGAGAAGGCTCCAGCGCCCGCGCCTCGGCCCCGGTCAGCAGCCGCAGCCCCTCGACGCCATTGGCGAGTCCCCGGTCGTGGAGGGCGAGAATCGCCGCCTCCTCCGCCGCGTCGCAGGCCACCACCAGCTTGCCCGGCCGGCCCTGGGAAACACCGTGAGCCGCGGCATAGGCGCGGAGCAGCCGGCGGCCGGCGACGCAGTGGATATGGCGCAGGCTGCCGGTCGGATAATAGAGGCCGGCGTGAATCACTTCGCTGTTGCGCGCCGATATGCCGGTGCCGATGGCGCCCGCGGCTTCCGCCACCACCACCTCATGCCCGCGCAGGGCCAGCGCCCGGCCCACCGCGAGGCCGATCACCCCGGCACCGACGATCAGTGCGAAAGCCATGGCTTCTGCCGCTCTTTTCCTGTTTTCGCCCCTTCGGGCCACCTTGTTCATTGCACCGCCCCGGCCCTGGCCGTGTCAACGCCTTGGGCCCCGGGGTCATTGCTTTTGCCTTGTCTTGCGCGGATCTTGACAAGGCGACGCGGCCGAGTATGTTCGCGGTTCATTTTTTCACGGCGCCACAGGCGGCGCCTGTTGGAGTCTGTCATGGCCAAGCCGAATACGCTGAAGATCAAACTCCTCAGCACCGCAGAGACCGGTTACTTCTACGTCACCAAGAAGAACCCCCGCACCAAGACCGAGAAGCTGGCGCTGAAGAAGTACGATCCGATCGTGCGCAAGCATGTCGAGTTCAAGGAAACCAAGATCAAGTAAGGAACGCAAACCGCGTTCCTCTGCCCTGCGGGCAGCCTGCTTGTTCGCGCCATCGGCGGCCCTTAAGGTGCCGCCGTTGTCTTTTGCGCCGAACGGAGATTCAGCATGGCTGCCCCCTTGTCGACCGAACAGTGGGAATCCCGCGCCCAGGCGCTGGATATTCGCCACCTGGCCTTCATCGATGGCCGCTTCGTGCCCGCCACCGCCGGCCGCACCTTCCCCCGCATCTCGCCGATCGACGGCCGTGTCCTGACCCATGTCGCCGAATGCGACGCGGATGACGTCGATCATGCCGTCGCCTCGGCCCGCCGCGCCTTCGAATCCGGCGCTTGGTCGCGCATGGCGCCCAAGCTGCGCAAGAAGGTGCTGCTGAAACTGGCCGAGCTGATGCGGAAACACGCCGACGAACTCGCCCTGCTCGAGACCCTCGACATGGGCAAGCCGATCGGCGATTCCCTCGCCGTCGACGTTCCCGCCTCCGCCAACACGATCCAGTGGTATGCCGAGGCGATCGACAAGGTCTATGACGAGATCGCGCCGACCGCGCATAACGCCTTCGGCCTCGTGACGCGGGAGCCGATCGGCGTCGTCGCCGCGGTGGTGCCGTGGAATTTCCCCCTGCTCATGACCTGCTGGAAGCTGGGGCCCGCGCTCGCGACCGGCAATTCCGTCGTCCTGAAGCCCGCCGAGCAAAGCCCGTTGACCGCGCTTCGCCTTGCCGAACTCGCGGCGGAAGCGGGCCTGCCGGCCGGCGTCCTCAATGTTCTGCCGGGCTTCGGCGAGACGGCGGGCGCGGCCCTCGGCCTGCACATGGATGTCGATGCGGTCACCTTCACCGGCTCGACCCAGGTCGGGAAATATTTCCTCGAATATTCCGGCCGCTCCAACATGAAGGTCGTCAGCCTCGAGTGCGGCGGCAAGTCGCCCCATATCGTCATGAAGGACTGCGGCAACCTCGACCTCGCCGCGACCAAGGCGGCCTGGGGCATCTTCTATAATCAGGGCGAGGTCTGCACCGCCGGCTCCCGCCTCCTGGTCGAGGAGCCGATCAAGGAGGAATTCCTCGAGAAGCTGGCCAGGGTCGCAGCGACGATCCAGCCCGGCAATCCGCTCGACCCCGCGACCAGGATGGGCGCCATCGTGGACGAGAAGCAGATGGAGCGGGTGCTGTCCTATATCGAGACCGGCAAGGACGAAGGCGCCTCGGTCCGTCTCGGCGGCAATCGCGCGCGGATCGAGAGCGGCGGCTTCTATATCGAGCCGACGGTATTCGACCGGGTGCAGCCGACGAGCCGCATCGCCCAGGAAGAGATCTTCGGCCCCGTCCTGTCGACCATCACCTTCAATGGTCTCGACGAGGCGATCCGCATCGCCAATGGCACGATCTTCGGCCTCGCCTCGGCGATCTGGACCAAGGACATCGACAAGGCCCTGACCGCGGCGCGCAGCCTTCGCGCCGGCATGGTCTGGATCAACGGCTGGGACGAGGACGATATCACCGTCCCCTTCGGCGGCTTCAAGCAGTCGGGCTTCGGCCGCGACCGCTCGCTTCACGCCATGGAGAAATACACCCAGCTGAAGTCGACCTGGATCAGCATCCGCTGATCGACGGCCCGCATTCTTAGGGCGCCGTCCCGGCGAAGGCCGGGACCTTGACAGGGGAAGGCGCCTCTATCGTCGCGAGATCCCGGCCTTCGCCGGGATGACGACCGAGAGAGGCACCTCCCCTCGCCTCAGGGCGTGACGATGGCGAAATCGCCGGCCGGCACCTTGAGGCTGCCGAGGATGGCGGCCAGCGCCGCCGGGTCGCCCTCGACCGCGAGGCCACCCGACGCGACCACGTCCTGCATCTTCGCCATGCCCGAGATCACCATGAGGAAGGCGGAGCGCTTGCCGGTGATCGTGGCCATGGCCTTGTCGGCCAGGCCGGGCTCGCGGGTCAGCACGCTGTTGCGCAGCACGAGGTGATGCTGCTCGTTTCGGTCGGTGAAGGCGAGATTGAGGGTGACGTCCTTGTCCGCCGCCCTGGCCGGATCGAGCCGCACCGCCATCAGGTCGAACAGAAGCCCCGTCGGCATGGAGCGCACGGTATCGATGCCGCCGGCCTGGCCCATGCCGTGACGCTCCCCGTTGCGCAGCTCGGACGCGCCGGAGAGATAGATGTTGCGCCAGGGCGCGCTTTCCGCCTGATAGCCCAGCTGCTCGTAAGCATCCGCCAGCAGGGCCTTGGCCTTCTCGTTTTCGGGTGCGGTGAAGACGAGATGTTTCAGCAGCTCGGCCGCCCAGCGGTAATCGCCCTTGTCGAAGGCCGCCTGCCCCTTGGCGATAACGGCGTCGACCCCGCCCATCGCCTCGACGTAATGTTTCGCCGCCTCCTCGGGCGGCAGCGGGTCGAGGGACGACGGATTGCCGTCGTACCAGCCCATGTAACGCTGATAGACCGCCTTGGAATTGTGCCGCATGGTGCCATAGTAACCGTGATTGTACCATTCGCGCGCCAGCACCGGCGGCAGGGCGATCACCTCGGCGATTTCCTCGCCGGTCAGGCCCTCGTTCATCAGGCGCACCGACTGGTCGTGCAGGTAGCGATAGGCGTCGCGGTGCTTCACCAGGAAATCATTGATCTCCGCCCCGCCCCAGCGCGGCCAGAAATGGCTGGTGAACATCACGTCGGCGCGATCGCCGTAGAGCCGGATGGATTCGCCGAGATATTCGGCCCAGGCCTTGGCATCGCGCACCAGGGCGCCGCGCAGGGTCAGGATATTGTGCATCGAGGCATTGGCGTTCTCGGCCAGGCAGAGGGCGCGCCACTCGGGCAGATAGATGTTCATTTCCGACGGCGCCTCGGTGCCCGGCGTCATCTGGAATTCCAGGGTGACGCCGTCGATCGCCATCTGCTGGCCGGTCTTCGTCACCTCGTCGGTCGGCGGGATGATGGTGACGGTGCCGGCCGAAAGCCCGGGGCCGATGCCGGTCGAGAGCTGGCCCTGCTCGCCGCGCGGCAGGAAGCTGCCGTACATGAAGGTGGCGCGCCGGCCCATGGCGTTGCCGGCGATGACATTCTCCGACACCGCGTGTTCGAGGAAGCCGTGGGGTGCGATCACCTTCACCTTGCCGGCATCGACATCCGCCTGTTCGACGATGCCGCGCACGCCGCCGTAATGATCGACATGGCTGTGGGTATAGATGACGGCGTGAATGGGCTTCTCGCCCAGCTGCTTCGAGACGAGGCCATAGGCCGCCCTGGCCATTTCCGCCGAGATCAGCGGATCGATGACGATCCAGCCGGTCTTGCCCTCGATGAAGGTGATGTTGGAAATGTCAAAGCCGCGCACCTGATAGATGTGGTCGGCGACCTTGAACAGCCCGTGCCGGGCGAGCAGCCCGGCCTGGCGCCACAGGCTGGGGTTCACCGTCGCCGGCGCCGGTCCTTTCAGGAAGTCATAGGCGGTGAAGTCCCAGACCAGCTTGCCGTCGTCAGTCATTATTTTCTGGCCGGCGAGGTCGGCGATGAAGCCGCGCGATGACAGGTCGAAATCCCTGACATCCTCGAAGGGCAGGCCGGCGGCCATGGCGGCATTGGCCGCGATCGTCGCGGGGGTCGCGGGCTTTGGCGCCGCACCCTCGCCCTGTGCCGCCGCCGCCCACAGCATCGCGCCCGCGAGGCCGCAGCCCAGCTTCCACATCTTCATGATCCTGACCCTCCCCGTCCCCGTTTGTGATCGGGGTTCGTTCTCCGGTCGAAGGATCGGTCAGGGAATCGGCGGCGGCAATGCCCGAAACGGGCACCTGCCTGTCAGTCCCGCGCCGCAGGTGCCATGAACTGGCGCAGGGCCGCGAGGATGCGCTGCCGGGCGCTGGCGCTGTCGGCGAAATAGGCGGCGCCGCAATGATAGCGGCCCGCTTCATCCTGAACGAGATAACCGCGGTTCAGCAGCGGCCCCAGCTTGCGGCGCAGGGTCTCGCGCGGGCAGCCGGCCAGCCGGGCAAGACGCAGCAGGGGCATACCATTGTTGTCGCCCGCGATCATCTGGCGCAGCAACAGGCGCATGACCGCCCCCTGCTCGTCCCCGCCGTGCAGACGCAAACGCTCCGCCGCGATCAGATCGAGGATATCGAGCAGATGCCGGGTCTCCTCGATGCCATCGGCATCAAGTCCCGGCAGCGATGGGCGAGCGCCGGTTTCGGGTTCGTCGCTCACGGGCGCATCATCAGGATGCGACTTCCGACCGGTTGCGGCCATCCGCCTTGGCGCGGTAGAGCGCGGCATCGGCGCGCTGGATAACCTCCTCCGCCGACTCGCCCGGCCGCGCCTCGGTCACGCCGATGCTGACGGTCACATGCAGCTCCCGGCCATCGCCGATGACGAAGGCTTCGAGGCCGACGACGCGAACGAGGCGCTGCGCGATCATCTGGGCTTCGAGGCTGCTGGTTTCCGGCAGAACGATGACGAATTCCTCGCCACCGACACGGGCGGCAAGATCGACACCGCGGATGTTGAGGCGGATGCGATGGGCGAATTGCTTCAGCACGGCATCGCCCGCGGCATGGCCGAAGCGATCGTTGATCGACTTGAAATGGTCGAGGTCGAGAATCATCACCGCGGTCGGTCGGGGGCTCTCGCCGTCATGGCCGATACGGCCGGCCAGATGGCTGTCGAGATAGCGGCGATTGAAGAGACCGGTCAGCGGATCGATCACCGCCATCTCGACCGACATCTGCATGGTCTCGCGCAGCCGGTCCTGGAAACTCTTGCGGCGCAGCTGGGTGTTCACCCGGGCCTGAAGCTCGGCCCGGTCCGGCGGCTTGGCCACATAGTCGTTGACGCCGAGATCGAGGGCGCGGAGCAGCGAGCGGTCGTCGCCGACCTTGGACAGGACCAGCACCGGCACCTGGCGCAACCGCTCCGACGAGCGCAGATGCGCGCACAGGCGCAGGCCGTTCTGTCCGGGCAAGGTCAGGCTGACGATCACCAGATCCCAGTCGCTGTCACGCACCGCCTGCTTCGCCTCGGTGTCCCCCGAGACGACCCGAAGCCCGGTCTGATAGGCCAGTTGCCCCCGGATCAGATCGATCATGGCCGGATCATCCTCCACGAGGAGAATGGCGGCATTGAGCAGCGCCGCGGCCTCGCGAACCGGATCGGCGTGTTGCGACGCGCCAAGGCTGAGCCCCGTCACCTCGCGCATCCGGAGTTCGTCGAACATGGTCTTGAGCCGCACCAGATTGCGCACCCGGGCGAACAGGGCGACGTCATTGGTGGGTTTCGTCAGGAAATCGTCCGCGCCAGCCTCGAGACCGGCGACCCTGTCCGAGGGCTGATCGAGACCCGTGATCATCACCACGGGAATGTGATTGGTCAGCGGGTCGGCCTTGAGCCGGCGGCAGACCTCGAAGCCGTCGATATCCGGCATCATCACGTCGAGCAGGATGATGTCCGGGCTTTCGCTATGGGCCTTCTCCAGGGCTTCCTG
Source organism: Zavarzinia sp. (assembly GCA_025869435.1). GTDB lineage: Bacteria > Pseudomonadota > Alphaproteobacteria > Zavarziniales > Zavarziniaceae > Zavarzinia. The sequence goes on along the minus strand of JAOZVS010000171.1, from coordinate 12,718 downwards.
ACCGCTGCCGGCCAGGACCACCTCGAAGAATTCCGCCAGCAGCTTGGCTTCCAGGACCTTGCGGATGACATGGACGTCATCGACCACGAGTACCTTCGCTGTCATGGTCGCCCGCTACGCCTCCTGATAGGCAAGAACTCAACATTGACCTTTGGCACGGTGCACCGGCATGGTGACCCCAACCATGGTCGCAATGAAACCGCACCAGAGTGAATTATCCGTAAATCGAAACATCGATCACGGGCGTTAGAGGCCGATCTCATCATGACCAGCGACCGCGCTGAAGCCATTGCCCTTATGGCACTGGCCCACCTTGCATCCGACGACAATTTGCTGCACCGATTTATGGCTGAAACGGGTATGGATGCAACCGATTTGCAGGCGATCGCCGGCAGGCCGGATATGCTGGGCGGAATCCTTGACTTCGTCCTGGCGGACGAGTCGCTGGTCATCGATTTCGCCGCCGCCGCCGGCCTGCGGCCCGAGGAGCCGATGCGCGCACGCATGACATTGCCGGGCTTCACCGCCGGCGACCGGGGAGGCCTGTGATGCCGGCCCCGCGTATTCACGACAGCGTGTGGCCGCAGCTTGATGCCCTCGCCCTGATCGAGGGGCGCCCGCTGGTCATCACCGATGCCGACGAAGTGCTGTTCATGTTCCTGCAGGGGTTCGAGGCCTATCTGGAGGATAACGGTCACTATCTCGATCTGTCGTCCTTCGCCCTGGTCGGCAACATCAAGAATGCCGCGACCGAGGAAATGGCCCCGGTGGAGGTGGCCAAGGATCTGCTCGACGGCTTTTTCCGCGAGCGGACCGAGACGATGACGCCGGTGCCCGGCGCGGCGGCCGCGCTGGCCGCGCTGTCGGCCCGGGTCCAGATCGTCGTCCTGTCCAATCTGCCCGAAGCGTCCCGTCCCGCGCGGGAGAAAGCCCTGGCACTCGCCGGCATGGCCTATCCTGTCGTGGCCAATACCGGGCTGAAAGGCCCCGTGGTGCGCCACATGGCCGATATCGTGAAGGCGCCGGTGTTCTTTCTCGACGATATTCCGCACAACCACACCTCGGTCGCCCAGGTCGCCCCCGACGTGCAGCGCGTGCATTTCATCGCCGATCCGCGTCTGGCACGGCTGATCGGCCCGGCGGAACACAGCAATCACCGGGTCGACGACTGGGCCGAGGTCCGGTTGCTGATCGAAAGGGAACTCGAAGCTCTCGGGTGGTGACATGCGGGCATACCGGCACGGGATCGACCTTGGCGGCACCAAGACCGAGATCATCACCATCGATGCTTCGGGACGGGAAGTCTGGCGCCACCGCAACATGACACCACGCGGCGACTATCGGGCGCTGGTGCGTAACATCGCCGGTCTGGTGCTGGATGCCGAATCCCGCATTGGCGCCGAAGGCGAAGTCGGCATCGGCCTGCCCGGCGCCCTGTCAGCCCTCACGGGGCGGGTGAAGAACGCCAATACCACCGAATTGCTGGGCCAGGATTTCGCCGGGGACCTTGAAGCCGCTCTCCGCCGGCCGGTTCGCCTCGCCAATGATGCCGATTGTTTCGCCCTGTCCGAGGCATCGGATGGCGCCGGGGCGGGCGCGGGCACGGTTTTCGGCGTCATCCTCGGCACCGGGGTTGGCGGCGGTGTCGTCGTTCAGGGGCGGCTCCTGTCCGGGCCGAACAGCATCGCTGGCGAATGGGGCCACAATCCCCTGCCCTGGCCGACCGACGACGAGCGACCCGGCCCCGTCTGCTATTGCGGCAAGCACGGCTGCATCGAAACCTTCCTGTCGGGACCCGGCCTTGCCCTCGATCATCAGGCACGGGGCGGCGAGGTGCTGACGGCGCGGGAAATCGTCGCCCTGGCCGAACGGGGCGATTTCACCGCCGGTGAAAGCCTGGCGCTTTATACCCGCCGGCTGGCCCGGGCGCTGGCGACGGTGATCAACATCCTCGACCCGCATGTCATCGTGCTGGGCGGCGGCCTGTCGAATGCGAAGGGTCTTTACACGGACCTGCCGACACTGATCGCGCCGCTGGTGTTTTCGGACAGTTGCGATACCGCGATCCGCCCGGCCCTCCATGGCGACTCTTCCGGTGTCCGGGGCGCCGCCTGGCTATGGCCGGCGACGAGCCCCTGACGGATCGGATCAGCAGGCGGGACGGGGCAGCGCCTCGATATCGCTGAGCACGGCGTCGATCGAGAAATCGCCGTAGTCGAGCACGATGTCGCCCGAAATGCCGTTGGCATAGAGGCGGAACCCGACCTCGTATTCCGGCAATTCCTCGTTGTTGCCCGTCCCGAAGAAGGCAAGACGCACCGGCCAGGACGGCAGGCCCTTCAGCAGGTCGAGGCCCTTGCCTTTCAGGCCCGGTGGCGCGACATCGCCGACCCGGCCGATCACGCCGACGACATTGGAGCCGAGATCCTCGTTCGTGCCATCGAACATCGTGCGGGTCAGCAGCGGTTTGTGCGCTCTGGCCGCCTCGATCAATTGCACCGTATGCATGGTCGGGAAGATCGTGCCCGGCGGCAGGGTCTCTTCCTTGGCCTCGGGCTTCACATAGTCGACGATGCCGCTGCCGTCCGCCTTCAGTTCGGCGCTGCCTTCGAAATTCTGGTCCTCCTCGCCATTGACGATATGGCGGGTGGCGAAACGGAAGCGGCGCCCATCGGTCGCTTCCCAGTTGGCGACGCGGAAATCGGTGGCGGTCGCCGCCCCCTCGCCATCGCTGAGACGCATCTGCAGGCGCTGGTTCAGGGCATAACCGTCGCAGGTGTCGGAGAATTCGATCACCATCCGGCCCTCGGCCGCAGCGATGCCCGAGCCATTGTTGCTTGCCGCCAGCTTGAGATCATAGATCGCCCGATGACCGGCCAGACGCCCCATTTCGGCATCGAATGTGGCGGGGACCGCGGGCGCGATGGCCGCGGTATCGGTGACGTTCGACGCGGTTGCGGACACGGCCGCGTCGGAGCCGCTGGTCGCCTGCGGCTCGGACAGGGTCGCGATTTGGGGCTCGGACGCCGCCTGGCCGGCAGAAGCGCCCTCCTCGCCACCGACGAACGCCCAGCGGCCAATGAAGAACAGGACGACCAGAATCGTCGTCAGCGCAATTGCCCGCCGCAACATCGGCACGATACCTCCAACCCGAATCGGGTGCCTCGCAAATATGACATGGAAGAGCGAGCGACAAGAATGCGGCATCAGTGGGGCTTGCGGTGATCATGCGACTGTTGCCAGACTGCAACCGTCATGTCCCGTCCCCCCGTGATCCTGGTCGCCAGGACCCTGCCCGCCCCCTGCGAAGACAGGCTGGCGCGCGACTTCATCGTGCATCGCCCGGCCGGCGACTGCCCCCACCCCTGGCCCGAATTGCTGGCCATCGCCGAGGGCTGCGAGGGGATGCTGGTCAGCGTCAGCGAGAAGCTGGACCGGGCCGCCATCGAAGCCCTGCCCGCCAGCATCCGCGTCATCGCCACCATGTCCGTCGGCTTCGATCACATCGACCTCGCGGCGGCGAAGGCGCGGGGCCTGATCGTGACCAACACGCCGGACGTGCTGACCGAAGCCACCGCCGACCTCACCCTTCTGCTGCTGCTCGGCGCCGCGCGCCGGGCCAAGGAGGCCATGGCGCTGATCGCGGAAGACCGCTGGGGCGCCTGGTCGCCGACCGGAATGCTGGGGGTCGATATCGGCCGCCGGCGCATGGGCATCCTCGGCCTTGGCCGGATCGGGGCGGCGGTCGCCCGGCGCGCCCGGGCCTTTGGCATGGACATTCATTATCACAATCGCCGCCGCGCCGAGGCCCGCGTCGAAGACGGCGCTACCTGGCACGATACGCTCGATGGCCTTCTGGCGGTCTCGGATGTTCTCGTGCTCAATGCCGCCTCGACGCCGGAGACGCGGGGTATCATCGACGCCCGCGCCCTGTCGCTGCTGCCGCAAGGCGCGATCCTGGTCAATTCGGCGCGGGGCGATCTGGTCGACGACGAGGCGGTGATCGAGGCCTTGATCTCGGGCCGCCTGTTCGCCGCCGGGCTCGACGTGTTCCGGGGCGAGCCGAAGCTCGATCCCCGCTACCGCGACCTGCCCAATGTCTTCGCCCTGCCCCATGTCGGCAGCGCGACGATCGAGACCCGCGTCGACATGGGCATGTTGGCGATCGACAATCTGGCTTCCGTGCTCTCGGGCGGTGGCAAGCCGCTCAACCCCGTGACCTGAGCGCCTCGCCAAGCCGTCGCAGCGCGGGGTCGATCGCCTCGGCCGGCACGGCGGCGAAGCCGAGTTGCAGCCCCGACACCTTCGTGTCGCCCAGCACGGTGCGGGACAGGGCCGGGGCCACGATCCCGGCGGCCAGCGCCGCCGCCGACGCCGCCTTGTCGTCCGGATCGAACAGGCGGAAGGCCAGCTGGATGCCCGCTTCCGCCCTCATCAGCGTGCCGTAATCCGACAGGTAACGACCGCAGCCTTCGACCAGCGCCGCCCTTCGCTCGGCATAGAGGGTGGTCAGGCGCCGCAGGTGGGCGGTGAAATGCCCCTCCATCAGAAAATCCGCCAGGGTCGCCTGCACCAGCAAGGGCGGGGCATGGCCGGTGTGACGCATGGCGGCCGCGGCCGGGGCCACGAGCGTCGGCGGCAACAGCGCGTAACCGACGCGCAGGGCCGGCGCCAGCGCCTTGCCGAAGGTGCCGACATAGATTACACGGCCGCGCGGCGACAGAGTGTGCAGGGGCGCCAGCGGCGGACCGTCGAAACGGAATTCGCCGTCGTAATCATCCTCGATCACCCAGGCGTCGGCGGCATCGGCCGCCTGCAGCAGGGCCAGGCGACGGGGCAGGCTCATGGCCACCCCGGTCGGATATTGGTGAGAGGGCGTCACATAGATGAAGCGGGGATCGGGCCGGCGCGAAATCCCGGCGGCGACATCGAGCCCCTCGCCGTCGACCGGCACCGGGACGAGATCGAGGCCGGCGCCGACCAGCGCGCCTCGCGCGCCGAGATACCCCGGGTCCTCGATCCACACCGGATCGCCGGCATCGGCCAGAAGGCGGGCCAGCAGATCGAGCGCGCCCTGCGCCCCCGCCGTCACCAGCACCCGTTCAGGCTCGACAATGATGCCGCGCGCGGCGGCGACATGGCGGGCGATCGCCTCGCGCAGGGGCGGCCAACCGGCACCATGCTCGAAACCGAGCAGCGCCGCGCTCGACTGGCGCAGACGCCGCGCCATCAGGCGACCCCATAATTCGCCCGGAAACTGATCGAGGGCGGGAAGCCCCGGCACGAAGGCGCCATGAGGACGCGCCGCCCCGCGCGCGACCGCGGCCAGCGCCCGGCCCCGGCTGGACAGGCGCCCCGCCGGCTCGGGCGCCGGACGGCGCAGCAGCGCGGGATCGAGCCGGGCGACGATGGTGCCGGCGGCCCCCCTCGCCTCGACGAAACCATCCGCCGCCAGACGCTCGAACACGCCGACCACCGTGTTACGGCCAAGGCCGAGGATGCCCGCCAGGTCGCGACTGGCCGGCAGACGCATTCCCGGCGTCAGACGACCTTCGAGAACCGCCGCCCGCATCACTTCGTACAGCTGGCGGCCCAGCGGTATCGGCCCCTCGCGGTCGAGGGCCGTGGCCATGGCGTCGAACATCTTGGCTCCCCCACGTGAGCAATCTTGGATCTTCCGGCAGGGCCATGATGATCACAGATTGGCGGCAGGAGAAGAGCCATGAACGACAAGACATTCCCGAAGACCGAAAATACAAGCCTGCGCCGCCTGCCCAAGCGCGGCAGCTATGACCACGCCGTGGTGCACGCCATCATCGACGAGGCGATGATCGCCCATGTCGGCTTCAGCGGCCCCGACGGACAGCCCTTCGTGCTGCCGACCGCCGTCGCCCGGATCGGCGAGACGCTGATCATCCACGGCTCGGCCATCAGCCGGATGATGAAGACCTTGGCGGGGGGCGTGCCGCTCTGCCTGAGCGTGACCCATGTCGACGGCGTGGTGCTGGCGAAATCCGCCTTTCATCACTCGATGAACTACCGCTCCGTCACCGTGTTCGGGCGGGCGCGGATGATCGAGGATCCGGCGGCCAAGGAAGCGGCCCTGCGGGCCCTGACCGATCACCTCGCGCCGGGCCGCTGGGATCTCTTGCGTCCCGTCACCGCGAAAGAGGTGAAGGCGACCACCGTCCTCGAAATCCCACTGGTCGAGGCGGTGGCCAAGGTCAGGTCCGGCCCGCCCGTGGACGATGCCGAGGACCTGGACTGGCCGGTCTTCGCCGGCGTCGTCCCCGTGAAGCTGGTGAAGGGCGAGCCCGTCCCGGTCTGAAAGGCTATTCGCCCTTCATGTAGATGCTGCGGCGGGGGGTGGAGATCACCCGTCGCACCATCGGACGGAGGTCTTCGAGCGACATCGACCTGAAGTTCGGATCGAAGCAGTTCTGGTCGAACTTCTCGCAGAATTCCGCCGTGTGCTCGAAATTCGGATGGCCCCGGTATTTCTCGCGCATGTCGCGGTCGAGGCCGAGGAAATGGAAGAAGTAGTAACCCTGGAAGATCCCGTGCTTCTCCACCATCCAGTGGTTCCGTTCCGAGACGAAGGGTTTCAGCACCGCCGCCGCGATATCGGCGTGGTTATAGCTGCCCAGCATGTCGCCCATGTCGTGGAACAGGGCGCAGACGACATATTCCTCGTCCTTGCCGGCCTGATGGGCGCGGGTCGCCGACTGCAGGCTGTGCTCCAGCCGGTCGATGGCGAAACCGCCCACTTCTTCCTTCAGGAGTTTCAGATGGTCGATCAGGCGATCGGCCTGCTGGGCCTGGAAGGGCAGTTCGCAGGCGACGATCTTGCCCCAGTCGTCCTGGGTGCCGTCTTCCATGCGCGTGAAGGTCGCGGTGGGCACCGCGATGCCGCCGTCATGAGCCATGATACCCCCTCAGTTCCGGAAGCCGGGATCGATACGGTCGAGTTTGCGCAGCAAGGCATTCCACGCCAGCATGGCGAGGCCGCCGATGGCGCGGCCTTGCGCCATGGTGGTTTCCTGCACGCTCTGCGGCGGGGTGATGTATTTGCCGCTGGCGAGCGCGGCGACCTGCTGGGCGCAGGCGCGTTCCAGCGTGAAGATGCGCAGCCAGGCCTCGGCGACATTGGTGCCGACGGCGAGCGTGCCGTGGTTGCGCAGGATCATCAGGTTCTTGGCCTTCAGATCGGCGACCAGGCGTTCCCGCTCGTCGAGATTGAGGGCGATGCCCTCATAGGCGTGATAGGCCACGTCCTCGATCACGGTCAGCGCGTTCTGGCTGATCGGCAGCAGGCCTTCCTCGTGGCAGGACACGCCGACGCCGGCATCGGTGTGCAAATGCAGGACGCAGCCCGCGTCCTCGCGCGCGCCGTGGACCGCCGAATGGATCGTATAGCCCGCCGGATTGATGAAGCTGTCGGTCTCCATCAGGATATTGCCGTCGAGATCGACCTTCACGAGGCTGGACGCCGTGATTTCCTCGAACAGATAGCCGTAGGGGTTGATCAGGAAGTGATGGTCCGAATGCGGCACCCGGGCCGAGATATGGGTGAAGATCAGATCGTCCCAGCCATTGAGGGCGACGAGGCGATAGGCGGCGGCGAGATCGACGCGGACCTGCCATTCCTCGGGACTGACCAGATCGCGGACACTCTGGCCCGGCTTCTTCAAGGCGATGGTCGACATGAATTCTCCCTCCTCCCGCTGTTTTCGCGGTGATCGATTTTTCTTGTACGCGAGGACGCCACATTAGAATGTCAACAAGTTGACATTTACTGGACGTCGCCCTCGCCCATGCGCCCCGAACCCGACCGCATCCGCCGCCTGCTTTCGACGAAGGGCTGGCTGGCGGATCAGCCCGAAGACCTGCGGCGGCAGGTCCTGGCGGGCGCGCATCTCATGGAACGCCAGCCGGGCGAATATGTCTATGCCATGGGCGATGCGCCGGAAGGGATCTATGCCCTCGCCTCCGGCCGGCTGAAGTTCGTCAATTACCTGAGCACGGGCCGCGAGGTGGGCACCTGGATCACCGAGCCCGTCGACTGGTTCGGCGAAGTGTCCATGTTCGACCGCCTGCCCCGGCTGCAATCGACGATCGCCCTCGACCGCTCCATCGTGCTGCATCTGCCGGCGCCGGCCTTCGACGCGATCCTCGCCGCCTGCCCCGCCTTCTGGCGCAATTTCGGCCTGATCCTGTCGGGCCACCTGCGCACCGCCATGCGCTTTCTCGAAGATGTCGCGGCCGAGGCGAGCCATATCCGCGTCGGCCGCCTGCTGGTCATGATGGCATCCGGCGAAAGCGACCGCGAACCCACTCCCGGCATGGTGGTCGAGGTCAGCCAGGAACAGCTGGCCGCCACCACCGGCCTGTCGCGCCAGAGCGCCAACAAGGCCCTGAAGCGGCTGGAAAGCGAAGGGCTGGTCGAGCGGCGTTACGGCGCCGTGATCCTGAGCGATCCCGCGCGCCTCGCCGCCCTCGGGCGCTGACTATTTCTTGCGCGGCAGGCCGAGGACCTGGCCGGGATAGATCAGGTTGGGGTCCTGGATCTGGCCCTGGTTCGCCTTGTAGATATCGATGTAGCGGGTGCCGCTGCCCAGCTGGCCCCGGGCGATGCGCCACAGGCTGTTGCCGGGCTGGACCGTGAAACTGCCTGTTCCCGCCGCGCTCGCCTCCGCGATCGGCGCCCGCTCGAACGGGACTTCGCTGCGTTCCGCGACCTTGCCATCGGCGCCGAGGACATCGATGCGAAGACCATAGCGGCCGGGGGCGACGCCCCCCTCGAGGGTGGCGTGCCAGCCGCCATCGGGGCCCGCCGTGGCTTCACCCGCAGGCTTGCCGTCGAGATAAAGGCGGACCGTGGCCCCGGGCATGGCATGGCCCGACAGACGCGGCGCGCCATCGGCGCCATATTCGACGACATCGAGGCCGGGGGTCTTGGCCGGCGTATCGACCGGCGGCGAATCCGGCAGTTGCAGGGCGCGGGTGGTGCTGGCGCCGCTGTCGTCCTGGCCGGTCAGGACGGCGATGGCGCCGGTGCCGCCACCGCGCTTCGGCACGTCGACGAGGAGGATATCCCTGGACCGGAGGACGCGGCCATCGGCCAGCACGGCTTCCAGCACCAGTTCGAGACTGCCTTCGGGCAAGGGCTTGTCGACGATCACGACCCAGCTGCCGTCCGCCGCCCCCGCCCCGGCCGTGCCGATATCGGCGCCATTGCCGATCACGTTCACCTGGCTGTCGCGCGGCGCGCGGCCGGCCAGCACGGCGGTGCCATCGGCGGAAATCCGCGCGAGATCGAAACTGGGCGGGGTCGCGTCGGCGGGAGTCGCCGCTTCCACCGGCGCGGCCACGGCCGGCGTCTCGGGCTTCGCGGCGGCAGGCGCCGTGTCGGCGACGGGTTTGGCGGCCGGTGTAACCGCCGCGTCCTCCCCGGATTTCATGACGAGGAATCCCACCAGAAGGGCGACGGCGAGGGCAATGAGGCCCCCCGTCAGGATACGCCGGTTGCGTCCCTCATCCGCCGATTGCTGCACCATGATCCGACATCACCCCGATACCACCCGAGCCCAAGACCTGAAACCTATCAGTTGGCGCGGCTTTTTCCATGCCTGATCGGCGGCAGCGACAGGAGATAGGCGGCGATGGCGGAACGATCGGCCTCGGTCAGATGGCTGGTGCCATCGTCGACCACCTCGGCCATGGAACCCTGGACATTGTCGAAATCGGGCTTGGTGCCGCTGGCCAGCAGTTCGGCGATTTCATCCCGCGACCAGCCGCCGAGGCCCGTCTCGGCATCGGACGTGATGTTGGGCACGCGCTCCCCGTCCGGGCCGTCCGCCGTGCCGGCGAGGGCAAGCCCGATCAACAGGCCGCCGGCCGGATTGCGCGGCGTGTGGCATTCCCCGCAATGGCCGAGCGCCTGCACCAGATAGGCGCCGCGATTGATCTCGGGCGAGGCGCTGGCGCGCGGGCGGAATTCGCCGGGCCGGAAGAACAGCAGCTTCCAGCCGGCCTGCAGCGCCCGGATCGAGAAGGGAAAACCGATGTCGTGGCTCTTCCTCGGGGCCGCCACCGGCGGCAGCGAGAACAGATAGGCCTTGATGGCGAGGAGATCGGCCGGCGCCGCCCTCGTGTAAGAGGTAAAGGGAAAGACCGGGAAATAATGCTCCCCCGCCGGCGACACCCCGTCCCGCAGCGCGAGGAGGAAATCGGCGTCGCTCCACCGCCCGATGCCGGTTTCGGCGTCGGCGGTGATATTCGGGGTGAAGAAAGTGCCGAAGGGTGTCTTCATCGCCCGGCCGCCGGCGAATTCGGCGCCGCCCGGCGCGGTGTGGCAGGCGACGCAGCCCCCTGCCCGCACCAGATAGGCGCCACGCGCCACGGCGTCGTCGTCAGCCCGCGCCGACCCGGCGGCAAGGCCGAGGGCCAGGACGGCAACCGCCGGAAGCAGGCGCAAGATTAGCGCCCTCAATCCTTCTCGGGGCCACGGAACATCTTGTGGCAACCGCCGCAACTGGCGCCCGTCGCATCGACGGCCGCGCCAAGCGCCGCCGCATCACCCGCCGATGCCGCCGCCAGCGTCACGGCCGCGGCATCGGCGAGCGCTTTGACCTTGCCGTCCCAGCCCGCCTTGTCGGTCCAGATGTCCGGCAGGGCCCGGCTCTTGTCGGTGATCGAGCCTTCCGGGAACAGACCCGGGATCGCGGCGGCGAGATCGACGATCAACTGCGCCTTGGCCGCCGCATCGGCGGGCACACTGCCCGATTTCGCGGCGCCGCCGAGCGCCTTGAGCGCCCCACCGGCCTGTTTCATGGCCATTTCCCGCTTGTCGAACAGCTCGTCGGCGCCAGCCGCCAGGGCGACACCGCCAAGACCGAGGACGATCGTCACCGCAATTGCGAAACGCGACCCGTGAAGCGCGAGCAAAGCCATGCTAAGTCTCCATTCATGGACGGCCCAGCGGCCGAACGATAACGACTTTAGATCAATACCCGCGTTCCGGCCAGACGTCCGGCCGCGGCCCTGCCTGAGAGAGCCATGCCCGTCATCAACAGCCTTTGCGTCTTCTGCGGCGCCTCGACCCCGCCCGACCATCGTTACCTCGAAGCCGCCGACACGCTCGGCAAGATCCTCGCCGCCGAAGGGGTGGAACTCGTCTATGGCGGCGGCGCCCTCGGCCTGATGGGCACGATCGCCCGCGCCGTGCGCGACAACGGCGGCCGGGTGACCGGCATCATCCCGCATTTCCTGACCAAGCTCGAAGCCAAGCTCGAAGGCATCTCCGAGACCATCGAGGTCGAGACCATGCATCAGCGCAAGCGCCTGATGTTCGAGCGTTCGGATGCCTTCGTCGTCCTGCCGGGCGGCATGGGCACGCTCGACGAGACGGTGGAGATGATCACCTGGGCGCAGCTGCAGCTGCACAAGAAGCCGATCATGCTGGTCGACGTGCTCGGCTACTGGCAGCCCTTCATGGGCCTGGTCGAACATGTGATCGGCACCGGTTTCGCCCGGCCCAATACCCGCGATTTCCTGACCCTGGTGCCCAGCGTCGAGGCCGTGCTGCCGACCCTGTCGCGCCTCGCCATCGAGACGGGCCCGGCCACCATGCCGGTCGCCGAGTGATGGCCGCCGAGTAATTCAGGGGTTTAGACATTTGGGGGGCTGAACAGGCTTCGCCCCTTGTGTATGGTGCGGCGCATAACACGCCTAACGGAAGGAATGGGTTGCATGGTAGCCAAGATCAAGGTCGCCAATCCGGTCGTGGAGCTCGACGGCGACGAGATGACCCGGATCATCTGGGCCTTCATCAAGAACAAGCTGATCCTTCCTTACCTCGATCTGCCGATCCAGTATTTCGATCTGGGGATGGAAAATCGCGACGCCACCAACGACCAGGTGACGATCGACAGCGCCAACGCCATCAAGGCGGTCGGCGTCGGCATCAAATGCGCGACCATCACCCCCGACGAAGCCCGCGTCGAGGAATTCAAGCTGAAGAAGATGTGGAAGTCGCCGAACGGCACGATCCGCAACATCCTCGGCGGCGTGATCTTCCGCGAGCCGATCATCTGCAAGAACGTGCCGCGTCTCGTCCCCGGCTGGACCAAGCCGATCGTGGTCGGCCGTCACGCCTTCGGCGACCAGTACCGCGCGACCGATTTCCGCATCCCCGGCAAGGGCAAGCTGACGATCAAATTCGTCGGCGAGGACGGCACCGTGATCGAACACGACGTGTTCGACTTCCCGGGCGCCGGCGTCACCATGGCGATGTACAACCTCGACGACTCGATCCGCGATTTCGCCCGGGCCTCGCTGAACTATGGCCTGCTGCGCAAGTGGCCGGTCTATCTCTCCACGAAGAACACGATCCTCAAGGCCTATGACGGCCGCTTCAAGGATATCTTCGAGGAGATCTACCAGGCCGAGTTCAAGGCGAAGTTCGATGCCGCCGGCATCATCTACGAACATCGCCTGATCGACGACATGGTGGCCTCCGCCCTGAAGTGGGAAGGCGGCTATGTCTGGGCCTGCAAGAACTACGACGGCGACGTGCAGTCGGACACGGTGGCGCAAGGCTTCGGCTCGCTCGGCCTGATGACCTCGGTCCTGATGACGCCGGACGGCCAGGTCGTGGAGGCGGAAGCCGCCCACGGCACCGTCACCCGCCACTACCGCGAGCACCAGAAGGGCAAGG
>JAOZVS010000170.1 GCA_025869435.1 Zavarzinia sp. | reverse complement strand
CTCCGGGCGGGTGCAGGGCGTCGGCTTTCGCCATTTCACCCGTGATGCCGCCGCGGCGCTCGGCATCGATGGCTGGGTGCGCAACCGGATGGATGGCCGTGTCGAGGCCCTGGCCCGGGGCAGCGACGAAGCCCTGAAGGCCTTCCGGGCGGCCTGTCGACAAGGCCCGCCCGCTTCCCGTGTCGACGATATCGCCGAACAGGCGGACGACAGCGTGCCAGGCAGCGGCTTTTTCCAGGGGCCGACGGTTTGAGTGCACGCGGCACTTGCACCAAAAGTTAACGGCCTCGGGTCCAAGGTGGAGCTGCCCGCCGAACGCAGGGAACCTCCGCTTCCGCGGCGGGTTGACGTTCAGGGGGGCGGATTGCAACAACAGGCGCATTCGCCTTGGAGCCTCGATGTATCGGTTACTTACCTGGGCCGTCGGTGTCCTCGCCCTTGCCACCGTGCTGGGCGCGATCGGCTATGACCTGACGACGGAGCGTATCGCCCAGGCCCATGCCGCCATGGCGCCCAGCCCCACGCGCCCGGCCGGTGAAATTTCCAATGAAGGTGTGGAGCGGCTGGTGGTCATGCCGCTGCAGCCGGGCAGCGACGCGCGCCGACCGATTCGCAGCCCCGATGGTGGCCCGACGATCGAGCGGATGCGCGAGGAGATGGGGGCGGCCGTGCGGCTGACCGCGAGCCTGCGGTCCACGGACCAGGGGCCCGAAGGCGCCGCCATCATCGATATTCCGCCGACGATCGCCCACAAGCTGACCGGCGGACTGGCCCGAATCACCCTGTGGGCGAGGGCGGATCGCAAGCAGCCGGCCGATGAATTCGGCGTCGCCCTTTCGGTCGATGGTCAATTCACCGGCTGGGTCCGCTTTCCCGTCGGCACCGCGACCTACGAAAGCTACAGCTTTGTCGTGCCGGTGCCCCCCAGCGCCGCGGGCAAGCCGCTGCAGGTCCTGATCGCGCCCGACACCAAGGGCAGCACGGGCGCCATTTCCGCCAGCCATCTGATCATCGACCGCATCCTGAAGCCGGGCGAGCCGGAGCCCCCGATCGATGCGCCGCCGGTCGCCGAGCCGCCCGCGGCGGAGTGATCAGCCGGCATGTCGGACCAGCGGCAGGCCGAAAACCTCCTCGAACGTATCGAGGAGGGCGACGTCGACGTCGGCCATGGTCACCGGCAGGCCGAGGTCGACCAGCGAGGTGACGCCGTGCTCGCTGATGCCGCAGGGCACGATGCCGGTGAAATGCGACAGGTCCGGCTCGACATTCAGCGACAGGCCGTGAAAGGTCACCCAGCGCCGGACCCGGACGCCGATGGCGGCGATCTTGTCTTCGCGGGTGAAGGGCGCTTCGCCCCGGGTCACCCAGACACCGACCCGGCCGTCGCGCATCTCGCCCTTCACGTTGAAGCGGGCGAGGGCGGATATCACCCATTTTTCCAGCTTGCAGACGAATTCGCGCAGGTCCCGGCCCCGGCGCGACAGGTCCAGCATGACATAGACCACCCGCTGGCCCGGGCCATGGTAGGTGAAACGCCCGCCGCGTCCGGCGTCATAGACCGGGAAGCGGTCGGGGGCGAGCAATTCGAGCGGATCGGCGCTGGTGCCGGCGGTATAGAGCGGCGGATGTTCCACCAGCCAGATCCGCTCGGGCGCGCGGCCCTCGTGGATCGCGGCGACCCTCTCTTCCATGAAGGCGAGGGCGGCCGGATAATCCGTCAGGCCGGGGGCGACGACCCATTCGATGGTGTCACTCGCGGCATCGGCGGCGGAAGACAGAGGCATTTGCAAGAAGTCCTGTTAACCGGATGCTAAGCCTGCGCGACGACACTGGACCCAGCAAGCGGGAGGCGCGCGTGTCCGCAGTCGGCGAAGTCTACATCGATATATCGGTGGTGCTCGGTCAATCGACCATGCCCATTCATCAATTGCTGAAGATGGGCCGGGGCGCGGTCATCGAACTGGACAGCCGCGAGAGCGAGCCGGTGATGATCCTCGCCAACGGCCGGCCGATCGCCCGGGGCGAAATCGTCATCTCGGGCGAGCATATCGCGGTCTCGGTCACCGAACTCCTGTTCGGCAACAACCGCTGAGCTCTCTCAATCCCCGCGGGGGCGGAAGGCGAGGCGGCGGGCCGCGGCATAATTGAACACGAGCCCGGCCAGCGAACCGCAGACGACGGCGATCGCCGGCACCGCGCGGGCGACATCCCACCAGGTCACCATCACGGCATAGACCGCGTAATTGACACCGAGACCGCCGAGCTGGCTGGTCGCGAAGACCGCCCATTGCCGGATCAGGGGCTGCCGCGCCGCATCGCCGAAGGTGAAGCGGCGATTGGCGAAAAAGGTGAAGCTGACGGCGCAGAAGAAGGAAAACACCCGGCCGGAATAAAGGTCGAGGCCGAGGACATGCAGGGCGAAATAGAGGGCGCCGATGTCGACCAGGGCCCCGGCGGCCCCCACGAGCGCGAAACGAAAGAAGCGGCCGCGCAGGAAGCCCCGGATCAGGACTTCCAGGCGCGGCCGCGCCGTTTCACTCAATGCCCCGTGCCCGGCGTGTGCACCGAGGCGTTGGCCGGCGCCTCGACCCGGGGCGCGGGCCGGCCGAAGGGCAGCCAGCGCAGGCCCGGCACCGCCGAGATCATCGACAGCACGAGCGCCGCGAGATAGGGCAGCGACTGCACCAGCATGACGGCGACCCAGACCCAGGACTCGCGGTCACGCTCGCCATAGACGATGGCGACGGCGGCCGCCGCGGCCCAGAGCATCAGCATCAGCGCGGTTTCTTCCCGGGCGTTCAGCACGCCCTGGATCGCCGCCGGCTTGTCCTCGCACTTCGGCGTGCGCAGGAAGGGCTTTTCCTTGCTGACGAGGCCGATGGCGAAGGCCTTGCCGACCGTGTAGGTCAGCGCGAGGCCGGCGATGGCCGCGCCCGCCGCCTGGGTCATGGTGCAAGGCACGCGCTTGGCGTAGAGCGAGAACGTATAGGCCAGCTTGAAGCCGAAGACCGCCAGGGTGGGCACCAGGAACAGGGTGACCGGGAAGGCGAAATATTCCGGCAGGACCAGCAGGCCGACGGTCCAGATCAGGCCGGCGACCGTGAACATCAGGTTCATGGCGTCGGCGAACCAGGGGGCCCAGCCCATGATGAAATGGTACTTCTGGGCCAGGGTCAGGCCGGTCTTCTTGAACGGATTCAGCCAGGACATGCGGCCGCGCAGGATCTGCATCGCGCCGAAGGCCCAGCGGAAGCGCTGGCCGCGATAGGAGGCGAAGCTGTCGGGCGTCACGCCCCGGCCGAAGCGGTGGTTGATATAGACCGACTTCCAGCCTTCGTTCATCAGCTTCAGGCCCATCTCCGCGTCTTCGCAGATGGTCCAGGTCGACCAATTGCCGACCGCTTCCATCGCCTTGCGCCGCACCAGGGTCATGGTGCCGTGCTGGATGATGGCGTCGCGCTCGTTGCGGATCGACATGCCGATGTGGAAGAAGCCGGCATATTCCCAGTTGATCATTTCCTTGAAGGCGTTGCCGGCCCAGTCGTAATGGTCCTGCGGCGCCTGCACGAAACCGACCTTTTCCTCGTCGAAATAGGGGATGGTCGATTTCAGCCAGTCGGGTTCGACCAGATAGTCGCTGTCGATGACGCCGACGACTTCGGCGTCCGGCGCGGTCTGGCCCATGGCGTAGTTGAGCGCGCCGGCCTTGAAGCCCTTGCAGACCTCGAGGTGGAAGAAGCGGAAACGGTCGCCCAGCAATTCGCAATAGGCCTGCACCGGCTGCCAGATCGCGGGGTCCTTGGTGTTGTTGTCGATGATCAGGACTTCGAGATTCGGGTAGTCGAGCCTGGCCAGGCTGTCGAGAGTACGGCGCACCATCTCGGCCGGCTCGTTGCAGATCGGCAGATGCAGCGAGACCTTGGGCCAGTGACGCTCGCGCTCGGTGGCGGCGGGCAGGCGATAGGGCGTGAAATGCCGCTTCTGCGCCCGCGCGAACAGGCCCTCCGACATCTCGAAACCTTCGGCCAGGATCAGGGTCAGCAGGAACAACATGCCGAAGGAGAGCACCGACCAGACCGCGATCATCGGCAGGTTCAGATACTGGGTGGTGCCGTAATGGACGGTCCAGACCATCAGGTTGGCGGCGACCAGGATCAGGCCGCCGAACAGCAGCTTGCCCTGGGGCTTCAGGTTGTTCGACTTCGCGAGGAAGTAGCCGAGCGGGACAAGGGCGATGGCGGCGGCGATCAGCGCCAGCAGCGACCAGTCCTTCACCGCGGTCACTTCGCCCGACAGGGGGAACTTCGGCTCGCGATAGGCGTCGAAAATGCCCCAATAGGCGCCGACGGCCCCTTCGATCTGCCGCTTCCAGGGCTGGTCGAAGGCTTCCATGATCGAATAGTCCCAGCCGCGGGCGCGGGCCAGCGTCAGGAAGTTACGGATGAAATCGGCTTCATTGTCGAGGCTGGGGGTCGCGCCGTCGCGCATACGGCCATCCGACGGCCAGCCGATTTCGGAAATGACGATCTTCTTGCCGGGATAGGCACGGGCGATCTGGTCGTAGCGGCGGGCGATATAGTCCAGCGACTGATCGGCCGGCACGCCTTCCCAATAGGGCAGCAGATGGACGGCGATATAGTCGGTCGCCTCGACGAGTTCGGGGTGATCGAGCCAGACGTGCCACGGCTCGGCGGTCGAGACCGGCTGGTCGACCTGGCGCTTCACGTCCTTGATGATGCGGATCAGCTCGGGCACCGTCAGGTCGCCGCGCAGCACCGCCTCGTTGCCGACCATCAGGCGCTTGACGTTGGCGTTGTCGTTCGCCATGCGCACCAGGCCGGCGATTTCCTGCTGGTTGCTGTCCTGGCGCTTGTCGAGCCAGGCACCGGCGATGACGAAGAGGCCATGGCGGGCGGCCATGGCCGGAATCTCTTCCTGGCCGTTCAGGGTCGAATAGGTGCGGATACCCTGCGCCACCGTGGCGACGGTGGTGAGATCTTCATCGATCTGCGCAGGAGAAGGGTTGTTCCCTTCGTTAGGGTTCTGGTCGGCCCGGTGCGGGTCGAAGGACAGAGCCTGAATCGAACCCTCCCAGTCGACCATGTCGGTGGAACGGTTCAGCCATGCCCAGGCGCCCGCATGGGCAGCCAGCACGACAAGAAGTACAGCGATATTGACGGCTATTTTGCGCATCTGTTTGTGACCCGGAACTGCGTCAGTGCATGAACCCATGGCCATGGCCCCCGGTTCCTTCGCCACTGCAACCGATCGGCCTTCCTGATCGCACGGGCCGCATGCAACCGGCGCATGGGCACCGCTTGGCGGGGTCGTGAAAAACTGAAGGCTGAACGGGGACAAAGGCGGAGCGGGACGACCGTATCGCCGCACCGGCCATCCGGTCGCGGCCATCCGGCCAGGTCGCATGGCGCGACAACTGCGGCGCCTCGGGCGGGAGGCGAAGTCCCTCATTCTTGGGCGTGCCCCGGCACCCCTGTACCGGCACGGGCTGACGCACCGCCACATTTCCGACGCAGTTGCGGAAATTTGTCCAGATGGGTCAACGACCCCGATCGAAATGAATCGACTCTGCGGCAGCCCTGCAACAGGGGGCGGGTATCGGAAATCGAGGTGCCGAAGCAGCCCGACCGCGCTAGATTGCCGGGATCATTGCCGGAAGCTGTCCTTGTCCCGTCGTCTGCCGCCGCTCGTCGCCCTGCGTGCCTTCGAGGCCGTCGCCCGTCTGGGCGGGACGCGCCGCGCGGGCGAGGATCTGAACGTCAGCCACACCGTGATCAGCCGGCACCTGCAGAATCTCGAAGCCTGGGCCGGCGTTCGCCTGATCGAGCGCGAGGGCCGGGGCATCGTGCTGACCGCCGAGGGGCGGCGCTACCACGAGCGGATCGCGAGCGCCTTCGATATGATCGCGGCCGCGACCGAGGAATTGTCGCCCCGGGGCGGCGCTGGCGAAATGCGCATCTTCTGCGCGCCCGGCCTCGCCGTCCGCTGGCTGGCGCGGCGCCTGGCGGCGCTTGAAGACGCGCTGCCGGGGGTCGAGATCATCCTGCAGCCGACCGACCGCAGCCCCGATTTCGCCAAGGGCGAGGCCGATGCCGAAATCGCCTACAACCCGCGGCCGGTGGCGGGAGCCACCGAGACCGTGCTGGCGGAACCCCGCTTCTTTCCGGTCGCGAGCCCGACCTTCGTGTCCCGGCGCGGCCCCTTCCTGTATCCGCGCGACATCGCCGCCGCCCCGCTGATTCATGAGGAAAGCCGGGAACAGTGGCACCTGTGGCTCGACCGCGCCGGTCTCGATCCGGTGCCGCCGCTGCACGGCCCCCGGCTGTGGCACGCCGACGCGGCGATCGAGGCGGCGCTGCAGGGCCAGGGCATCGCCCTTGGCAATATCCTGCTGGTCGGCGACGACCTTGCCGCCGGCCGGCTGGTCGAGGTGATGGCGACCGACATCCGCTTCGGCGCCTATGTCCTGCGCACCCCGGCGGCGGCGCGGGACAGCCGCAACGTCGCCCGGCTCGGCCGGTGGTTGTCACTGGCCCTCGAAGAAACCCTGATCGGCGAGGTATCCGGTGGCCTGACGGTCCCGCCGCCGCCGTCTTCATAAGAGATTTTCCGATCTGTCGCGGAATTGTAGCCGTTTGAATTTGTAATCCCGATCGCCAATGACGGCCTCCTGCCGGGGCCGCATGACGAGGGGATTTCAAATGTCTGATTTCGAAGCCGAGGACCTGCGCAAGCGCAGCCTGTCTTCCGAGAATACCTTCGAGGGTCTGGTCGACGCCCAGCTGAGCCGCCGCGGCTTCCTGGTCGGCGCCGGTGCCGTCGCCGCGACCGCTGCCGCCACTTCCATGATCACTTTCGGCGTTCCGTCCGAAGCCCAGGCCGCGACCGGCTTCACCACCGTCGCCGAGACCACCGCCGATACCGTGACGGTGCCGCCGGGCTACAAGTTCGACGCCCTGCTGCCGTGGGGCGATGCGCTGTTCGAGGGCGACGCCGCCTGGGGCCATGGCGCCGGCGAGATCAACGGCGGCAACCTGACCACCGCTGAACAGAACCGCCGCGTGGGCTATAACCACGACATGCTGGCGATGTTCGCCAATCCGTTCGGCTCGCCCGCTTCGGTCGCCGCCCAGATCGCGGTGTTCAACCAGGAATACACCGACCCGACGTCGATGTTCCCGGACTACAAGGCCGGCAATCCCAGCCGCAACCATGTCGACGTCGAACTCGCGGCCCATGGCGTCACCATCGCCGGCATCCGTCTCGTCGGCGACACCTGGGTGCATGACAAGGCCATGCGTGTCGGCGACACCGCCGAAGGCGCCCTGGTCGCCCGCCGCGTCACCGGCACCACCCGCTTCACGGTCGATGGCCCGGCCAAGGATGATCCGCGTCTCGCGGGCGCCGTCGTCGGCACCCTGAACAACTGCGCCGGCGGCTTCACCCCCTGGGGCACCTATCTGTCGGCCGAAGAGAACTTCAACCAGTATTTCGCCAACGCCAGCGGCGTGCCGGCCGGCCGCACCAAGGACAATTTCCGCATCCTCGGCATGACCAACGGCGCTTCCGAGCGTCGCTGGGAGAAGTTCCACGACCGTTTCGACCTGACGAAGAACCCCAACGAGGGCTTCAAGTTCGGCTGGGTGGTCGAGGTCGATCCCTATGATCCGACCCGCCGTCCGGTCAAGCACACCGCGATCGGCCGCTTCAAGCACGAATGCGCCACGGTCGTCGTGCAGTATCCGGAAGCCCAGACCAAGGGTAAGGTCGTGGTCTATTCCGGCGACGACGAACGCTTCGACTATGTCTACAAGTTCGTGACCGACGGCACCTACGACTCGACCAGCCCCCGCGCGAAGAGCCACTTCTCGCTGCTGTCCTCGGGCACGCTCTATGTCGCGAAGTTCAACGCCAACGGCACCGGCGAATGGCTGCCGCTGACCATCGACAACCTGAACACCGTCGCGGCCGGCGCCTTCGACGATCAGGCCGACATCTGCCTGCGCACCCGCGAAGCCGGTGACGCGGTCGGCGCGACCCCGATGGACCGTCCGGAAGACGTCGAGGCGCCTTGCGATCCGGTGACCTTCGCCGGCACGGGCAAGGTCTTCATCGCCTGCACCAACAACAGCAACCGCGGTGGCTCGGCCAACCGTCCGACCGGCACCGTCCGTTCGGGCGCGATCGATGCCGCCAACCCGCGCGCCAACAACCGCACGGGCCACATCGTCCAGATCAACGAGACCGGCAACGACCACACCTCGACCACCTTCGCCTGGAACATCTATCTCCTGGCCGGTGACCCGAAAGCCGCGACCGGCGCGGTCGGCGACGTGAAGGACACGTTCTTCGGCGATCGTTTCGGCTCGCCGGACAATGTCGCCTTCGACAAGCGCGGCCTGCTGTGGATCTCGACCGACGGCAACCCGAACAGCTATCCCTGCAACGATCAGGTGCTGTGCACGGAAGTCGCCGGTAACGGCAAGGTCCGCGTGAAGCGCTTCCTCGTCGGCCCTGCCGGCGCGGAGATCTGCGGTCCGCTGTTCTCGCTCGACAACACGACCTTCTTCTGCAACATCCAGCACCCCGGCGAAGGCCGCGCCAGCACCTTCCCGTATGGCGCCGAAGCGCGTCCGGCCCTGGTGGCCGTGCGTCGCACCGACGGCGGCATCGTCGGCAACTGATCAGCCATCCGACACCGACCAAGGAAGGGCCCGGCGGCAACGCCGGGCCCTTTCGCCTTGCCGCCGCCATGGGGGCCGAAGCCTGACCAAAAGCCGGCCTTCGTCTGCCAAAGGCCTGCCTTCGTCTGATTGACATGTTGTCATGTCTGGCCCCAAATGCCGCCATGGTTGATATCGCTGAAGATCAGGCCTCCGGGGCGCGTGGCGCCCGTCGCCGTCATGAAAGCCGCCGCCGCCTGCTGGCCGCGGCCCGCAAACTCTTTGTCGAGCGGGGCTATCACGCCACGCGGCCGCAGGACATCGCCCGCGAGGCCGAAGTCGGCAATGGCACCTTCTATCTGCATTTCGCCGACAAGCGGGACATCTTCCTCGCCTTCGCCGAGGAAGCCTGCGCCGAGATCGAGGCGGCGATCATCGGCCCCCTGACCGGGCCGGAGCCGTGGAATATCCGCATTCTCGACACCCTGAAGGCCGCTCTTGCCTTCGAGGAGGGGGAGCGCAAGGTGATCGCGGCCGCCCTGATGGATCTGTCGATCATCGACCCCGGTCCCGAAGTGCCGACCATCCGCCCGCGCGACCGTCTCGCCAAACTGACCGGGGCCGCCCTGCGGGAAGGCATGGACGCGGGGGAAATCCGCGCCGACCTCGATGCCGAACTGATCGCCCATTCGTTGCTCGGTCTTGTCGAGCAGGCGGCCTATCACGCCGAGCGCAGCAATCTTTCGAAGGAAAAGGTGCTGGAGACGCTGGCCGGTTTCGTCATCGCGGGTCTTGCCCGCGCCTGAGGCTCAGAGCGACAGGACAAGGCCAAAGGCGATCGACCACATGACGAGGGCGATCAGGCTGTCGAGCACGCGCCAGGCCATGGGCCGGGCGAACAAAGGCGCCAGCAGCCGCGAGCCGAAGCCAAGGCCATAGAACCAGACACCGGAAGCGAGCGCGGCGCCAAGACCATAGGCCAGGCGGCCCTCGCCCTCGAAACGGGCCGACAGGCTGCCCAGCAGCACCACCGTGTCCAGATAGACATGGGGGTTGAGGAAGGTGAGGGCGGCGCCGGTCGCCAGCACCGCGCCGAGACTGCCCACATCGCCGCCCGACGCCTGCAGGCCCGCTGGCCGCAAGGCCCGGCGGAAGGCGATCAGTCCATAGACGGTCAGGAACCCGGCCCCCGCCAGCGTGATCCAGAACAGCAGCGCCGGCATCCCCTGGATGATCGAGCCAAGGCCGCCGACACCGGCCCCGATCAGCAGGGCGTCCGACAGGAAGCACAGGGTCGAGATGGCGAAGACATGGCGCCGCATCAGGCCAAGGCGCAGGACATAGGCATTCTGCGCGCCGATGGCGACGATCAGGCTGGCACCGAGCAGGAAGCCCTGACTGGCGGGCAGCAGAAGTCCGCTCACGGCCGCGCCTGTCCCGGCGGGACGATCGCCCCGCTCGCCAGCGCGACGCCCAGGGTGCCGGTCAGGATGCCGATGACCTGCACGAAACTCGGCCATTCGTCGAGCACAGGAATCGCCAGCAGGGCGGCGGCGGCCGGCACCAGCGCGGTGAGGGCCGAGGTGCGCGATGCCCCGATGCGGCCGATCGCGATCGAGAAGGCGAGCAGCGAGACGATGGAGGTCAGAACGCCCTGAAACCCGGCTTCGATGGCGATGGTGCCCCAGGACAGGCTGGCGATGCCCGGATCGAGGAACAGGGCATAGACCGGCAGATAGAAGGCGGCCGAGACGGTGGCGACGATCGCCGTCGAATGCAGCGGATCGAGGCCGTAGTGGCGGACCAGCACGGTATAGCTCGCCCACAGCAGGGCGCCGGCCATGAACATGACATCGCCCAGCAGCACAAGGGGGCCAAGCCCGGCGCCGAGCACCGCCTCGAGCATCAGGATCGCGGCGGCGGCGAGGATGAGGCCATAGCCGATCAACCGGGGCCGGCTGAAGCGCTCGCCCAGGAACAGGCGGGCGAGCAGGGCGGTCGCCAGCGGCACGCCGCAGCAGATCAGCACGCCCGAATGGGACACCGGGGCGAAGGCATGGCCGCCCCCGGCCAGCAGGACATAGGGCGCCCCGGCGGTGCCCGCCAGCGCCAGCACGCCGCCAAGGCCGAGGCGCTTCAGGGGCAGGCCCCGGCGCAGCAACACGGGTAGCAGCAGGAGCCCGGCGGTGGCGAAACGCAGCGCGACCAGATCGGTGATCGCCATGGTGCCGCGCATGTCCATGCGGGTCACCACGGTCCAGCCGGCCCAGATCGCCACGCCGACGAGGGCGAAGGCATAGCCGCCGACCGAAGACGACGGCGCGGGGGCGAGGGCGGGCTGGGCGATCGTCATCGGGGCTGGGCATCCATGGCGCGGAAGGCGGCGATGGTGACCGAAGCCCGAGTGCCCGAAAACTGTGCATCTTCGGCATGTGCCATGTCCTGTCCACATGACGGGTTGATGCCGCTTCGGCCCCGCGCGAAACTGCGCCGGCAACGGGAATCGGGATGGCGGCATGGCAGATGGGCTGAGCTTTGGACTGGCGGGCATTCTGGTCGTCGTCGCGACGGTTCTGGCCGCCATGGCCTTCGCCGAGCGCGCGCGCTGCCGCGCCATGCTGACCTGGCCGGTGGTCAAGGGCACCGTCGCCGTGACCGGCCTCGACGCCGAACGAAGGGTCCATCGCCATGCCGCGCGTCTGATGCATATGCCGACGATCGCCTATCGCTACAGCGCGGGCGGCGCCGACCATATCGGCAGCCGCATCTCGAACCAGCACATCCTGTTCGAGCGCGAGGACGAGGCGATGCAATTCCTGTCGCGCTTTCCGTCCGGCACGGTGGTCGACGTGCATTACAATCCGGCCGCGCCGAACGAGGCGTTGTTGCAGCCCCGCGCGCCGGACCCGCGCCCGCGCCTGATCGGGGCCGGGATCGCCCTTGTCGCGGCCGTGCTGCTGATCGTGCTTTGATGATCGCCTTCCCCGCCTCGCCATGCCACAAAGAGGCATGACGCGGGAGACATAACCCGAGCGGGGAGGAAGGCGTGGCGGCGGTCGCAACGGAGAGACGCGTGATCGCCATCGTCACGGCGATCCAGTTCGTCAATATTCTCGATTTCATGATGGTGATGCCGCTCGGGCCGGATTTCGCCCGGGGCCTTGGCATCGATCCCGCGCATCTGGGCCTTGTCGCCGGGGCCTATACGGTCGCCGGTTGCCTGTCCGGCCTCATCGGCGCCCTGGTGCTCGACCGCTTCGAGCGGCGCAGCGCGCTCATGGTCTGCCTCGCGGGGCTCGGCCTTGGCACGATCGCCGCCAGTTTCGCCGTCGATCTTGGCACGCTGGTGCTGGCGCGGGTGATCGCGGGCCTGTTCGGCGGGCCATCGACCGCGCTTGCCCTGTCGGTGATCGCCGACAAGATTCCGGAGGAGAGACGGGGCCGGGCGCTGGGCATCGTCATGGGCGGTTTCGCCATCGCCGCCGTCGTCGGCGTGCCCGCGGGGCTGGAACTGGCCCGGCTGGGTGGCTGGCGCCTGCCTTTCCTCGTTGTCGGCGGCGCCATCATCGGGATTGCCCTCGTCGTTCGTTTCGCCCTGCCGTCCGGGCGCCGACAGGGTGGCGGCTCGATGGCGCGGCTTGTTTTCCTCCGCCGGCCGAACACGGCGCTGGCCCTTGCGGCGGTTGGCTGCGCCAACATGCAGGCCTTCCTCGTGCTGCCGGCGACCACGGCCTATCTCCAGTTCAACCTGGATTTCCCCAGGGAAGACATGGGCCTGCTCTATATGATCGGCGGGGCGCTCAGTCTTGTCGGCATGAGGGTGACCGGGCGGATGGTCGACCGTTTCGGCACCGCGCCGATCAATGGCGCGGCGACGCTGCTGCTCTCGCTCCTGATGTTCGGGGCTTTCGTCCTGGTGCCACCGCCCTTGCCGCTGCTCGTGCTGTTTCCGCTGTTCATGCTGGCGATGTCGGCCCGCAATGTCGGCACCCAGACCCTGATGTCGCGGGTGCCTTCGCCGACCGAGCGGGCGGGGTTCATGTCGCTGTCCACGGCGGTGCAGCATCTGGCGGCCTCGGCCGGGGCGGGGGTGTCCAGCCTCCTGCTGACCAGCGACGCGGCGGGCCGCCTGACCGGCATGGCCAGCCTCGCCGGTCTCGCGATTTTCTTTGCCGCCCTGGTGCCGATGCTGCAGCTTGCGATCGAGCGCCGGATGCGGCGGGGGATCACACGATGACACGCATCGCCATCGACCATGAAACCGCGCTATCCCGGCTTCATCGCAAGTGCCGCTTCATGCGCCGGGCCTTGCGCGAGGCGGGCGCGCCGCCGCCGCGCATCCGCGCGCCGGGCTTTGGCGCGCTGGCCCGCATCATCGTCGAACAGCAGGTCTCGGTCGCCGCCGGGGCTGCGATCTGGGCCAGGCTGGAGGCCGGCCTCGGCGGCGCCGTGACCCCGCAGGCCGTGCTGCGTTTCGACGAGGAAGGCCTGCGGACCTTCGGCCTCAGCCGGCCCAAGGCGCGCTATGTCCTGATCCTCGCCGAGGAGGTGGCTTCGGGCCGCCTCGATCTTGGCGCGATCGACGCCATGGCGGATGCCGAGGCGATCGCCGCCCTGACCGCGATCAAGGGCATCGGGCGCTGGACGGCGGAAATCTACCTGATGTTCGCCCTCGGCCGCATGGACCTGTGGCCGGCCCTCGACCTTGCCCTGGCGGAAGGGGCGGCGCGGCTGATGGAACTCGGCGCAAGGCCGGATTTCAAGACGCTGGACGAGATCGGCAAGCGCTGGGCACCCCACCGCTCGACCGCCGCGCTGGTTATCTGGCGCTATTACGGCCATACCCGGAAAAAGCCCGAGGCTTGACCGGGGGGCCAGGATCACTAAGGTCCGCCGGACGCGATAAACGGTCTGGACAAAGAATGCGACAGTGGTGGCTGAAGACGAAGCTGCGGCTCTACCGTGGCTTCCTGCGCCTGCAGTGGATGGTGGAGGCGGCGGCCATCTTCCTCGTTCTCGCCCTGTGCAAGATGCTGGGGACCGATCGCGCGTCCCGCGTCGGCGGCTGGATCGCCAGCCGGCTGGGGCCGCGCATTTCCGTCTCGAATATCGCGAGACGCCAGATCGAGGCGGCCTATCCCGGTATCTCCGAAGCGGAGCGCGATGGCATCGTTCGCGGCCTGTGGGACAATTTCGGGCGCTATTTCACCGAATATGCCCATCTCTCCACCCTCTGGCCCGAGGGGCTTGGCGATACGCCGCCGCCGCCGGGCAGCCGGGTCGAGGTCAGCCCCGAGGTGGTCGAGCGTTTCCTCGAGATCCGCGACGACGGCAAGCCGGCGATCATCTTCACCGGCCATATCGGCAATTGGGAAGTGCTGGGGGCCGGCGCCGCCCACTATCAGCTCCGCATGGCGGCGATGTTCCGTGCCCCCAATAATCCGATCGCCGAGAAAGTCCTGCTGAAGATCCGGGGCAGCGCCATGGGCAAGCTGATCCCGGCCGGTTTCCAGGCGGCGCTGCTCGCCGCCCGCGAGCTGGAGGCCGGCGGCCATCTCGGCATGCTGGTCGATCAGCATTTCAGCCGCGGTGTCTCGGTGCCCTTCTTCGGGCGCGACGTGAAGACCTCGGCGACGCTGGCGAAACTGGCCCGCCGCTTCAAATGCCCGGTCTACGGCGCCTGGGCCGAGCGGCTGGACGGTTGCCACTTCCGCATCCACATGACCGAGGCGCTCGATTTCTCGAAGGAATATGAGATGACCGACGCCAAGGCGGCGGAAACCGCGATCACCGCCCGGGTGACCGAGATCATCGAGGGCTGGGTGCGCCAGCGCCCCGACCAGTGGAACTGGCTGCACCGCCGCTGGCGCTGACCCGCCGTGCGACCTCGTCACCCCGGCGAAGGCCGGGGTCTTGCGCCGGAAGGGCGCCCTATCCTGATCGAGATTCCGGCCTTCGCCGGAATGACGAGGGGGGATGTCAGGTCAGGCAGACCCGGTCGGCGAGTTTACGCAGGAAGGCGACGCAGTCCTCGATCTGGCTGGCGTCGACGAATTCGTTGGGCCGGTGGGCCTGAAGGATGTCGCCCGGGCCGCAGACCACGGTCGGAATGCCGTGGACCTGGAAGATGCCGGCCTCGGTCGCGTAGGACACCGCCAGCGTGTCGTTCACCCCGGCGAGGGCCTTGGCCAGGGTCTCGGCCACCGAACCCGGGTCGGGGCGCAGCGCCGGGGTCACCGAGCGGGGCACGGTGGTGATTTCGGCGATGCCCGGGGCCTTGTCCTCGAGGGCGGGGAGGATCTTGTTCCGGACATAATCCTCGAAGCGGCGGATCGGTGCTTCGGCGTCGGCGCCGGGCAGGGAGCGATATTCCCACATGAAGCGGCAATGGCGGGGAATGATGTTCACCGCCGTGCCGCCCTCGATCGTGCCGACCGACAGGGTGGTATAAGGCGGGGTGAAGCGGCCGGTGTCGTCGCCTTCCTCGCGCAGTTCCTCGGCCAGATCGCCGAGGAAGCCGATCAGATTGGCCGCGACCATGACCGCGTTGACGCCGATATGGGTCTGGCTCGAATGGGCTTCCAGCCCGGTCACCGTGGTGACGAAGGAACGGATGCCCTTGTGGGCATCGACCACCTGCATCATCGTCGGCTCGCCGACCAGGCACAGTTTCGGCTTGGGGTGATGCTGGATGACATGGGCGATCAGGCTGTGGACGCCGAGGCAACCCACCTCCTCGTCATAGGAAAAGGCGAGGTGGATCGGCGCCTTCAGCCCGCGCTCCAGGAATTCCGGCACGAGGGCGAGGCAGCAGGCGACGAAGCCCTTCATGTCGCAGGTGCCCCGACCATAGAGCCTGCCGTGGCGCTCGGTCACCACCCAGGGATCGGTGTCCCAGTCCTGGTCGTCGACGGGCACGACATCGGTATGGCCCGACAGGATGATGCCGCCCTCGTCCCTGGGGCCGATGGTGGCATAGAGATTGGCCTTGGCCCCGCCATTGTCGAACACGAGTTCGCTCTCGACGCCGTGACCGGCGAGATAGGCGCGGACGTAATCGATCAGGTCGAGATTGGAATTGCGGCTCGTCGTGTCGAAAGCGACAAGGCGGCGCAGCATTTCTGCCGCCCCGATACGGTCACCGGCCATGAAGTCCCTCCAAACGAAACCGCCCGCCCCGGAGCCCCGGAGCGGGCGACTCAAACCATAGCAGGATTATAGCGGAAATCAGGCACCGACGCTGGAGGCCGGATTGCCGATGATGGTGAGGAATTCGCGCCGCGTCAGCGGATCGTGGCGGAAGGCGCCGAGCATCCGCGAGGTGACCATGGTCACCCCCGTCTTGTGCACGCCGCGCGTCGTCATGCACTGGTGCTGGGCCTCGATCACCACGGCGACACCGCGCGGCTGCAGCACGTCCTCGATCGAGTTGGCGATCTGCGCCGTCATCTTCTCCTGCACCTGGAAGCGCTTGGCATAGGCATCGACCACGCGGGCCAGCTTGGAAATGCCGACGACGCGGTTCTTGGGCAGATAGGCGATATGGGCCTTGCCGATGATCGGCACCATGTGGTGCTCGCAATGGCTTTCCAGCCGGATGTCCTTGAGCACGATCATCTCGTCGTAGCCTTCGACTTCCTCGAAGGTACGGTTCAGCATCTCGACCGGATCGGCGTCATAGCCGGCGAAGAATTCCTCATAGGCGCGGGCGACGCGGGCCGGCGTGTCGATCAGGCCTTCGCGGTCCGGATCGTCACCGGCCCAGAGCAGCAGGGTGCGGATGGCGGCTTCCGTCTCTTCCCGGCTCGGGCGGTCGGTGCGCGCCTTGCCGAGGATGAGGTTGCTCTCGCGGCCGCCCGCCGCCCTGGTGTTCTCGGGCTTGGCATCCTTGCTGCCGGGCAGCTTCATGGTCGGGGTGACAGTCATCTTCCATCCCTTTCGTTCGGGGAGCTTCTCTCCCCGTGTTTCCGGGCCCCAAACACGCGAGCCGGCCGTTTCACTCGAGTCCATACGCCGCGAAGCGGCGACTGGATCAGTCCCGCCGCGCTGAACTTTCAGTTCAGGCGGATGGGGTAATGCGGGCTGTCCAGCGAGAAGGCCGGAATTTCGACCTCGAAGGACTCGCCCTCCTCGGTTTCCATGCGATAGGTGCCCAGCATGATCCCCGAAGGCGTGGCCAGCGGCGTGCCGCTGGTATATTCGAACCGCTCCCCGGGCTTCAGCACCGGCTGTTCGCCGATGACGCCGGGGCCGCGCACTTCCTGCACCCGGCCAAGGCCGTCGGTGATGCGCCAGTAGCGATCGCGCAGTTGCACGGTCTCGCTGCCCTGGTTCTCGATCTGCACCCGATAGGCCCAGACGTAGTAATTCTCGTCCGGCGAGGACTGGTCCTCGAGGAAGGTGGGCCGGACCGTCACATGGATCGCGCGGGTCGTCTTGTCGTACATCGTTTCTTCATATTGTCGGCCCTCTGGCGAATGTCCAGAGGGCGCCCGGAAACATAGCGTTTATAACGGCCTGCGGCCGATGGCGTGATCGAGATCCTCGATCAGGTCGTCGGCATCTTCAAGCCCGACCGACAGGCGCATGAAACCTTCGGTGATGCCGAGGTGTTCGCGCTCCGCCGCCGGCAGGCGCTGATGCGTCGTCGACGAGGGGTGGGTGATCAGGCTCTTGGAATCGCCGAGGTTGTTGGAAATATCGATCAGCCGCAGCCGGTTCATCAGGTGGAAGGCGCCGGGGCGGCCACCCTCGACCTCGATGGTGACGACCGAGCCGCCCTTGCCCGACATCTGGGCGAGCGCCAGTTCGTGCTGCGGATGGCTGGCCAGCCCGGGGTAGGAGACATTGCGGATGCGCCCCGCCGCCTTGGCCTCGTCGAGGAAGCGGGCGACCTTCAGGGCATTGTCGCAATGGCGCTGGACCCGAAGATCGAGGGTTTCCATGCCCTTCAGCAAAAGCCAGGCGTTGAAGGGCGACAGCGACGGCCCGGTGTGGCGCAGATATTGGTTCAGATGCTGGTCGAAGAAATCCCGGTCGCACAGGATGGCGCCGCCGAGGCAGCGGCCCTGGCCGTCGATATGCTTGGTCGCGGAATAGACGACGACATCGCAGCCGAACTCCAGCGGCCGCTGCAGGATCGGCGTCGCGAAGACATTGTCGATGACGACGCGGGCGCCGGCGGCATGGGCAAGCCCGGCGACCGCCTTCAGGTCGATGACGTCGAGGGTCGGGTTGGCCGGGGTCTCGAGGAAGGCGATGGTGGCGGGCGTCGCCAGCGCCTTCTCCCACGAGGAAAGGTCGGAGCCCTCGACGTAATCGACCGTGATGCCGAAGCGCGGCAGGAGCTCGTCGAGGATGACCCGGCACGAGCCGAACAGGGCACGGGCGGAAACCACCCGGTCGCCGGACTTCAGCTGGCACATCAGCGCGGCATGAACCGCCGCCATGCCCGAGGACGCGGCCCGGGCGACCGGCGCGCCTTCGAGGATCGCCATGCGTTCCTCGAACATCGCCGTCGTCGGATTGCCGAGGCGGGAATAGGTGAAACCCTCGCGCTCGCCCTTGAAGCGGGCCTCCGCCTCTTCCGCGCTGTCGTAGCGGAAGCCGGAGGTCATGAAGATCGCCTCGCAGGTCTCGCCGAAATCGGAACGATTGGTGCCCCCGCGGACGAGCTTGGTGGCCAGTTTCCAGGTGTCCGCCTCGGGACGGGGCGTATGGCGTGCCATGATCCTTCGAACCCTCTCGCGCCGTCGTCGGGTGCCTTGACCCGGGCGCATAAAAAAACCCGGCCGTAGGCCGGGCATTTTCCTCCCGGCGTTTTAGCGGTGTTTAACGTGGCCGCAAGCCAGCCGGCTCAAATCCCACGGGAGAAGGACTGTATGCCCGGTAGGGGAGGAGGTCAATGGCGGAGGAGGTCTCGCCTCCCGGAGCGTCATACCGGCGAAGGCCGGAATCTTATGACCGGAGAGCGCTGTTTGTGAACAGGCACGCGGGGGAAAGCTATAGCGTCCCGAAAATTCCCCCGGAAATTTCTGGAAATTTGCCGGGAATCCTCGACAGGAATTGGAGCGCTGCAGCAACGCTCAAGGGATCGTCATGCCGTGGAGAAAAAAGAAAGGTGATCGGCTGTTTTTTTGGTTCCGCAAACCGATAAGGTACTGGATGGCGAGCTTGGAGTCGTCGGAGCTGTGCATTAGCCGCTCCCCGATTTCAGTGGTGTCGATTGTTTTGAGGGGCATAGAACCCCCGATCTCTCTAGGAAGACCCGCTATGGATGCTGACGATTACAAAGTGGAAGCCGTCCTCAAGGAAGACCGTCGGTTCATTGTCCCTCTGTATCAGCGGAAGTACCAATGGGCTGAGCACCGGCTTCTTCCTTTCTGGGAAGACGTTCAGGCCAAGGCAGCTGAGGTGCTTTCGGGCGAGAGCAGGTTCGAGCATTATATGGGCGCACTGATTATTGCTCCGGTGGATATAGGCTCCCAAATCAGTAAAACGCCAGTGGTGCAAGTTGTTGATGGCCAGCAACGACTAACAACATTCCAGATATTCCTGGCTGCATTGCGAGAAGTTGCTCGGCGGAATAAAATTGAAGATTTCATAAATCATGTAAACGGATATATCTTTAATAATAAAAAAAGCAAAGACTTGGATCCGCTCACTAAGTATAAACTTACGCCAACGCCATCTGATCGTGAAATATTTCATGATTTAATGGATATGAATTATGTTGACGTGATTAAGAAATACAAAAATTTGTTTTATGGCACCAGGGTCCCGAAGAACACTAAATACCCAGCTTTTCGCGCTTATATTTTTTTCTTTAAATGGATTGAGGATTTCATTGTCAATGGGCCGAATGAAAACGTGACGCTAGAAGATGATGGCGAAAATTCCGATCCAGTCAATGTTGTTACAGACGATGATGCTGTATCAAATCGAATCGAATCGTTGATGAACGCTGTTCTTGAACGCCTAAAGCTGGTCGTTATCAGCCTAGGAGAGAGTGACGACGCACAAGTTATCTTTGAAACGCTTAACTCCAAGGGTGAGCCCCTGCTCGCGATGGACCTTGTCCGCAATAATATCTTTCACCGAGCAGAGAAACAGGGTGCGCAGGTGGAGGAGTTGTATCGTAAACTTTGGGATCCCCTTGATGGAGTTTGGTGGCGAGAGGCCGCCCCCAACGCACGTCCGACCCGGCCACGGATCGATCACTTTCTCGCGCATGTGCTTGTCGCCGAGACGGGTGGCAAGATTTCAATGCGGGAACTATATGCTGAGTATCGTGCCTTCGCCGTGCCACGGGGAAAGCCGCGATTTGAGGATGTCGAAGACGAGCTCCGGCTAATCGATCATTACGCTCCTATCTACGAGACGCTGGAGGGAAGAAAGTCAACTGATACTGCTCTTGCTTGGTTTGGTCGTAAAATGTCGGCGTGGCAAACTACAACCATTTATCCAGTGGCGATGCAGCTGGGTTCCGACAAGTTCGATGAGTCTGTTCGAAAATATATTACAAAATTACTATACTCCTATATCGTACGACGCGCACTTTGTGGATTGACCACAAAGAATCTCAACAATGTTTTCCAAGGCTTAGCTTCAAAATTCCATCAAGATGGGGCCTCAGTGGAAACCCTCAAGAGTTACTTTGACAATCGGGATGGGGACAGCGTTAGGTTCCCCGACGATCGTGAACTTAAGGTCGGGATCATGTCGGCGGATGCTTACAGCATCGCCCCTCAGTCACGGCTCGTAGACATTCTGTGGGAGCTTGAGGAGGCCTCTCGCTCGAGCTTCGCTGAAAAGAATGAACGGCCAACCTGCCTTTGGGTAGAACATGTACTTCCGAAAAAATGGACCGATCAATGGCTATTCTCGGATGGATCTTTTGCTGCACCTGACAGTGGCACGCCTGAGGCGGGTTCAAGGAGAGCTGTCGTCGAGACCCTTGGAAACCTGACGCTTGTCACGCCGGGTCTGAACATTTCAGTAAGCAACAGGAGTTTCGAGGAAAAGAAGAAGAAATTTTTTGAGCACACTGGGTTATTCTTGAACAAATGGTTTTCTGGTCGCTCTCAATGGACAGAGGCGGAGATCAAAGAGCGTGGCGAGCATCTAGCCGGCCTAGCGATAAAGATATGGCCGCATTTGAATATGTCGTAAGGCGAAATGGCGCACCTTCAAGCAGTCAAAGAATGAGTCTCGTTATTCCGATAGCGTAGCTGGGCATGAGATGGCTGTACAGAAACGGTAATTGGCTGACAATGCCGCCTTTATGGGCAGGGTTTTCGGGCTGCTTTATGAGGCTTTGAGGTGGGTGCGTTGGTCTCCTTCGGCAGGCCGTCGATGAAGGCCTTGGCGGGGGTCCTGCCGTTCATGCCTCGGCCCTGGTGAGGTTGCCTGGTGTTGTAGGCGACGAGGTATTCGTCGAGCGAGACCTGCATCTCCTCGATGGTCTCGAACCAGGTTCGCCGGCCCTCGACCCTGAAGTGCTCGTCGAGCAGGGCGCGATGCAGGCGCTCGACGATACCATTGGATTGCGGGCGCTTCACGCGGGTGCGCTTGTGCTCGATGCCTTCGAGCTGGAGGAACAGTTCGTAGGGGTGCTGGTCCTCGCGGCCGCGGAATTCCCGGCCATTGTCCGACAGCACCGCCTCGATCCTGGCGTCATGGGCGTCGAAGGTCGGCAGGACGTCGTTGTTCATGATCCGGGGAAATACGGGGACGCTATACTATTAGGGAATGGCCGCGATCGAGCACGGCCACGCCGGTCCAAATCCGGCACTCAGCGGCTATGGGTCGGACCTTTCAGTGTCTCGAGTGCGCCCACCAAGAGACGCCGCGATATCCCCTATCGAGCGGAACAGGACGAGCGGGTCGTCCTTCGAGGGCAGGAAGCCCCTGCGGCGCCAGAAGTGGGCTGCGTCGTCGTCGATGGCGTTGACCATCAGGGCCCGGCCGCCGATGAGGGCGGCGGCCAGGGCGCAGCGCTGGAGGACGTGTTTCACGAGGCCCGTGCCGATGCCGCGCCCGGCCCAGGCCGCATCCGTGGCGAGCTGGCCGAGCAGCAGGCAGGGCACCGGATCGGGCGGTTGTCCGGTGCGGATCGCGCGGGGCAGGACCGAGGGAACGACCGCCGTCGGCGCGAGGCCGTAAAAGCCGACGACGCGCCCGCCGTCGTGAACGACGAGGACCGCCGTGAAGCCCCTTTCCTGATTGGCGAGCGCGCGCGTCTTCAGCCAGCGGTCGAGCGAGGGCTTGCCGCAGGAGAAGTCGGCGACGTCATGGGCGCTGGACAGCGCCTCGGGGGCAATACGGGGGGCAATACGGGGACGCTATACCTATTAAGACTGAGGCATCCTTCTGGCGAAGGTCGGCGTATCCGCAGGTCACGGCGCCCTTGCCGGCCAAGGCTGCGAAGGTGTGTCGCATTTTCCATCTTTGGTTGCTTTCCATGTTCCCTGATGCCGTTTTCTCGCGATAGGCTGCGTTCAATTGCATCGCCTGTTTCGAACCCTCCGCAAGGGAAAGGAAGGCCGGAAAATGAACGATGATTTCAATTTCGGCCCGGTTCTGCGGGAGAAGAGGCTCCAGCTGGGGTTGAGCGAGGAATACTGCGCCGAAATGTCGGGTTTGGATATATCCTGTCACTACGATGTCGAAGCATATAAGGACGAATTCTTCAATAATATCTCGCTGGGGACGGCACGGCGACTTTGCCGGATTTTGAAGATCAGCATCATGGATGCCATAAGGGGATTTGTTTCGCCGGTCGAAGTGGTGAGCCGGGCATGTTCCGATCCAGAGTTCTATTCGAGAAACGATCTGATCAGTAAGGCCCGAATGGCAAAGAATATGAGTGTTGAGCAATTGGGCGATGCCGTAGGGATCTACGAGAAATTCATGGGGGGCCTCGAGCGGTCGCCAGATTTCATCGAGACGATGACCATAAGGGATATCGTCTATATCGCCGCTGCGCTGGACCTGGATGTCGGTCTTCTCATCTGCGATAGATAGACCGGCGCTGGCAGGAGGGGCGGGGGCGCGGCACGCAACCTCCCGATCCCGTCTTCTGAGCCTGCCTCTATGCGTTACACCCCGCACGCGCGCCTGCTACCATCGCCCTCCGCCCTGAATCGGGAGAGGTCGCCCATGTCGTCGGAAGCCTTGCCGCCGGTCACCGCCTTCGGGCCGGATTTTCCCTTTGCCTTCGACGACTGGATCCGCCACCCGGCCGGTCTCGCGCAGATGCCGGCCGAGGCGCTGGGGCGGGAGGTGGCGGTGGTCGGCGGCGGGTTGGCCGGCATGGTCGCCGCTTACGAGTTGATGAAGCTGGGGCTGAAGCCCGTGATCTATGAGGCCGGGCGGCTCGGCGGGCGCTTGCGGTCGGAGCCGTTCGAGGGCGGGGCCGGGCTGATCGCGGAACTGGGCGGGATGCGCTTTCCCCGCTCGGGCACCGCCTTCTACCATTATGTCGATGCGCTGGGGCTGGAGACGCGGCCCTTTCCCAATCCGCTGGCGGCGGCGACGCCAAGCACGCTGATCGACCTCGAGGGCGAGCAATTCTATGTCGAGCGGGGGCAGGCGCCGCCCGACATTTTACGCGAGATCAGCGCGGCGTGGGGCCAGGCGCTGGAGGAGGGGGCGGATTTCACCCGGTTGCAGCAGGCGATCCGCGCCCGCGACGTCGCCGGGCTGAAGGCGATCTGGAACCGGCTGGTGCCCCTGTGGGACGAGCGCACCTTCTATGATTTCATCGCCTCGTCCCGGGAATTCTCCCGCCTCGGCTTCCGGCACCGCGAGATGTTCGGTCAGGTGGGTTTCGGCACCGGCGGCTGGGACAGCGACTTCCCCAATTCCATGCTGGAGATTCTGCGCGTCGCCGCGACCAATCTCGACGACGATCAGCATTACGTCGTCGG
>JAOZVS010000169.1 GCA_025869435.1 Zavarzinia sp. | reverse complement strand
CCAATTTCTTCAAGCAGCTGCCCCATGGCCTGCACCCGCTGCTCGAGTCCGGCATCCTGCTCGCCGCGCTCATGGCCCTGGTGCTGAATCTCTTCTTCAACGGCTTCGGCACGGCCGCCTCGGCGGAGGCCGACGCGGCCGCCGGCGCCGCCGCCAGCGAACACGTCTGACCCTGTCGCGCCGGTCTCGCGGTGGCGGGACCGGCCGGCCTCCGATCGTGCATACATTGCAGACATAAGGCCTATTTTTTGGACATTTCCAATCAAGCCCTCGACGGGCAGTGTTGTATCAAATCCGTCACATAGTCGTTTAAATGCTTATTTTCAATGACTTATACGATTTCATCCGTTGCTCTAATTCTTGGCATTCTTCTTGATAGAACTGACCGACAGGTCAAGATTCGGGCCCGAGGCCGGCCGGGGCATTGGCCGGAAACGGGAATGAGAATTTCCTCGTCGCCGATGCAAAAGGCGGCAGGGGAATGGGACGGGGCAAATCCTCAACGCAACGAAACAGCTGCAAGGAGTGGTTGATATGGGGGCGAGTAAGAGTTTCAAGGGCGGGCTGATCCGCCTGGCGTCAGGTCTCGCGGTCGCCACCGCGGCCCTGATGGGGTCGACCGGCGGCGCCGCCGCCGACGGCATCATCCAGTGGAGCGATACTTTCGCGGGCGTCCGCTATGGCACCAGCTACCGGGAGCCCGGCAGCAGCGAAGACATCGAGAAGGGCATCTTCCAGCTCGGCCATGTCTCCGGCTGGACCTATGGCACCAATTTCTTCAACCTCGACATCCTGAAGGCGACCTCTGAATCCGAGGAGCCGAACAAGGACGGCGACGGGTCGGCCCAGGAAATCTATTTCGTCGCGCGCGAAACCCTCAGCTCGGCCAAGATCTTCGGCTTCGCCTACAGCGGCATCATTCGCGACGTCGGCCTGACGCTGGGCACCGACCTCAGCTACAAGAACGACGCCTTCAATGCCCGCGTGCGCAAGTTCGTGGTCGGCCCGACCATCAACTTCAATGTCCCGGGCTTCGCCCAG
Source organism: Zavarzinia sp. (assembly GCA_025869435.1). Classification (GTDB taxonomy): domain Bacteria; phylum Pseudomonadota; class Alphaproteobacteria; order Zavarziniales; family Zavarziniaceae; genus Zavarzinia. The sequence goes on along the minus strand of JAOZVS010000169.1, from coordinate 22,785 downwards.
ATCGGCGTCCAGGCCTATTTCGAGCATAACAACAACCGCTTCGCCAAGCTGGCCGGCCCGCCGTTCGACCCGAGCGTCGACTTCGATCCGACCTGGCGCGTCGACGGCGCCTGGGGCATTCCCTTCGAGATCGGCCTGCCCTTCATGTTCAAGGGCTTCTTCGCCCTGACCGGCGAGAAGGGCGACGATGCCTTCGGCGACGCCACAACGACCGAGCTTCTGGTCGAGACGGCGCTGCTCGCCGATATCGGGCCTTCCGTCGGCAGCGACAAGGGAATGCTCTATGTCGGCCTCGGCTACCAGTACTGGCTGAACAAATTCGGCAATGATCCGGACGTCACCGGCCTCGACGGCACTGAAGCCTCGGTGCCCCAGCTGGTCGCCGAATTCCACTTCTGAGGCGCGGACAGCCCCGCGTCTCTCGTCCCCCGGTGCGTATCGTTTTCCCCTCGCACCGGGGGATTTTCTTCGTCTCTAGTGGCGGAAGACGACGGTCTTGCGGCCGTTCAGGATCACCCGGTCCTCGAGATGGGCCGAGATCGCCCGGGCCAGCACCCGGCGTTCGATGTCGCGGCCCTTGGCGACGAGATCGTCCGGCTGGTCCTGATGGGTGATACGCTCCACGTCCTGTTCGATGATCGGGCCTTCGTCGAGGTCGGAGGTGACGTAATGCGCCGTCGCCCCGATCAGCTTCACGCCCCGCTCATGGGCCTGGTGATAGGGCTTGGCGCCCTTGAAGCCCGGCAGGAAGGAATGGTGGATGTTGATGCAGCGCCCCGACAGCTTTGCCGCCAGCCCGTCCGACAGCACCTGCATGTAACGGGCAAGGACCACGAGTTCGGCCCCGCTTTCCTTCACCAGCGCCCAGATCTGCGCTTCCTGTTCGAGCTTGGTCGATTTGCTGACCGGCAGGTGGTGGAAGGGGATGCCGTCGAAATCGAGATGGGTATAGGTCTCGATCGGATGGTTGGAGGCGATGGCGACGATATCCATCGCGATATCGCCCGAGCGCCAGCGATAGAGGATGTCGGCCAGGCAGTGGTCCGACTTCGAAACGAGGAGCATCACCTTGCGCCGCTCGGCGCGGGAACGGATCGTCCATTCCATGGCGAAATCCCGGCCGATCGCGGCAAAGCCCTCGCGGATCGCGTCGACCGTCGATCCCTCGGCTACCGGCTCGAACACGACGCGCATGAAGAAGCGACCCGTTTCGGTATCGTCGAACTGATGGGCCTCGAGGATATTCGCGCCGGCCTCGAACAGATAGGTCGAGACGCGGGCGACGATGCCCGGCCTGTCAGGGCAGGACAGGGATAGAATTGCGGATTTGTCAGACATCTTGTTCTCGCCGCTTGGCTTTTCTCGGGTCGCGCGGTCAAGAAGCCTTTTGACCGCGCGGCGTCAAGCCTGCTTCAACAGTCAAGGGTGTTATCGCGTTCCCACTGGGTCAGATGCCTTGAATAGGCATTCCAGTCGTCATGCTTCAGCTTGAGGTAGGAATCGATGAAGGACGATCCCAGCCCCGCCCGGAGCACCGCCGATTTATCCAGCGCGCGCAGGGCATCGAGCAGGTTCAGCGGCAGTTTCTTCGCGCCGCGAACCTTGTGGCCCTCGGTATACATGTTGATGTCGAGGCGCTTGCCCGGATCGGTCTGCCTGGCGATGCCGTCGAGGCCGGCGACCAGCACGGAGGCCGGCAGCAGATAGGGATTGGTCGCGCCGTCAGCCAGGCGGAATTCGAAGCGGCCGGGCTCGGGAATGCGGATCATGTGGGTCCGGTTGTTGCCGGTATAGGTCACCGTGTTCGGCGCCCAGGTCGCGCCGGACAGCGTGCGCGGCGCATTGATCCGCTTGTAGGAATTGACCGAAGGATTGGTCAGGGCGCAGAGCGCCGGGGCTTCCTGGATCACGCCGCCGATGAAGTGGTAGGCGATCCGGGCAAGACCCAGCTCCCCCGCGTCATCCTCGAAGGCATTCCTGCCATCCTTCCACAGCGAGACATGCATGTGGCAGCCGCTGCCGGTCAGATTGATGAAGGGCTTGGGCATGAAGGTCGCGCGCATGCCGTGTTTCTCGGCGATGGAGCGGACCATGTATTTGAAGAAGGCGTGACGATCGGCGGTGACGAGGGCGTTGTCATATTCCCAGTTCATCTCGAACTGGCCGTTCGCATCCTCGTGGTCGTTCTGATAGGGCTTCCAGCCAAGCTGGAGCATGGCGTCGCAGATCTCGGTGATGACCTCGTAGCGACGCATCAGGATCAGCTGGTCATAGCAGGGCTTGTCCGCCGTGTCGGCGGCATCGGAAACGGCCTTGCCGTCCGGCGTGATCAGGAAGTACTCGCATTCGACGCCGGTCTTCAGCTCGTACCCCATGGCGGCCGCGGATGCCATCGCCGCCTTCAGCACCGTGCGCGGCCCCTGTTCGACCAGCTTGCCGTCCATCCACAGATCGGCGGCAAGCCACCCCACCTCCGGCTTCCACGGCAACTGGATCAGGCTGTCCGGGTCGGGCACGGCGAAAAGGTCGCTGTTGGCCGGCGACATGTCCAGCCAGGTGGCGAAGCCGGCGAAACCGGCCCCCGCCTTGGCCATGGCCTTGATCGCCGATGCCGGCACGAGCTTCGCCCGCTGCACGCCGAACAGGTCGGTGTAGGAAATCAGGAAATAACGGATGCCTTTTTCCTTGGCCGCCTGTGCCAGATCGATCGCCATGTGAAACCTCGTCCCCTTTTGCCCGACGTTGCGGGATCAGTAGCTGCCGCGTCCCGGAATCCAGTCGGTGCCCGCCAGAGGCACCCGCGCCATGGCGGCGGCCTCGACGGTCAGGGCGACAAGATCTTCGGGTTCCAGATTGTGCACATGGCTCTTGCCGCAGGCCCGCGCGATGGTCTGCGCCTCCAGCGTCATGACCGCCAGATAATTGGCCAGCCGCCGCCCGGCCAGCACGGGATCGAGCCGCGCCGCGAGCGCCGGGTCCTGCGTGGTGATACCCGCTGGATCCCGCCCCTCGTGCCAATCGTCATAGGCGCCGGCGGTGGTGCCGAGCTTGTTGTATTCCGCCTCGAGCGACGGGTCGTTGTCGCCGAGGGCGACCAGCGCCGCCGTGCCGATCGAGGCCACGTCGGCGCCGAGCGCCAGGCATTTGGCGACATCGGCACCATTCCGGATCCCGCCCGAGACGATGAGCTGCACCTTGCGGTGCATGCCGAGATCCTGCAACGCCTGCACCGCCGGCCGGATGGCCGAGAGCAGCGGAATGCCGACATGTTCGATGAAGACTTCCTGGGTCGCCGCCGTGCCCCCCTGCATCCCGTCGAGGACGATGACATCGGCCCCCGACTTGACCGCCAGCGCCGTGTCGTAATAGGGACGCGCCGCGCCCACCTTCACATAGATCGGCTTTTCCCAGTCGGTGATCTCGCGCAGTTCCTCGATCTTGATCTCGAGATCGTCCGGGCCGGTCCAGTCCGGGTGCCGGCAGGCGGAGCGCTGATCGATGCCTTCGGGCAGGCAGCGCATCCCGGCCACCCGCTTGGAAATCTTCTGACCCAGCAACATGCCGCCGCCACCCGGCTTGGCGCCCTGACCGATCACCACCTCGATGGCGTCGGCCTTGCGCAGGTCGTCCGGATTCATGCCGTAACGCGACGGCAGATATTGATAGACGAGGATCGAGGAATGGCCCCGCTCCTCCGGCGTCATGCCGCCGTCGCCCGTCGTCGTCGAGGTGCCCATGGCGGACGCCCCGCGTCCCAGCGCCTCTTTCGCCTGGGCGGAGAGCGAACCGAAGCTCATGCCGGCGATGGTCACCGGGATCTTCAGCTCGATCGGCTTCCTGGCGAAGCGGCTGCCGAGGACGACATTGGTGCCGCATTTCTCGCGGTAGCCTTCCAGCGGATAGCGGCTGATCGAGGCGCCAAGGAACAGGAGATCGTCGAGATGCGGCAGCTTGCGCTTGGAGCCGCCACCCCTTATGTCATAGATGCCGGTCGCGGCGGCGCGGCGGATTTCCGACAGGGTGTAATCGTCGAAGGTCGCCGACGTGCGCGGGGTCGTCACCGGATTGTGGTATTCGCTCATGATCCGTCCCGCCTCAATAGGCGCCGACATTGTCGACATGGAAGTGATAAAGCGTGCGGGCGGAGCCGTAACGCCTGAAGTCCGAGACATCGACCGCGCCGGCGAGGCCCGCCGCCTCCAGCTTGCCGAACAGCAGGGCCTTGTGCTCGTCCCGCAGCTCCTTCTCGATGCAGTCGGCGCCGAGCGAGCCGACGCTGCCGCGAACGAAGAGCCTGGCCTCGTAGATGGAATCGCCCAGCGATTCCCCGGCATCACCAAGAACGGTCAGGGTGCCGGCCTGGGCCATGAAGGCGGACATATGGCCGATGCTGCCCTTCACCACGATGTCGACACCCTTCATCGAGATGCCGCAGCGGGCCGAGGCATTGCCGTCGACGACGAGAAGCCCGCCATGGGCCGTCGCGCCCGCCGCCTGGCTGGCGTCACCCGTGACATGGACGCGGCCCGACATCATGTTCTCGGCGAGGCCGACACCCGCGTTGCCGCGAATAAGCACGCTGGCGTGCTTGTTCATGCCGGCGCAGTAGTAGCCGACATGGCCGTCGATCTCGACGGTCGCCGGGGCATCGAGGCCGGCGGCGATCGCATGACGGCCGGCGGGGTTCAGCACCTGCCAGTGCAGATGCGCCTTGTCGGCATGAAGGGCGCCGTTCAGCTCGCGCACGGTATTCGTGGCGAGGTCGATCACGCGGGTGGTCATGCCGCACGCTCCCAGAAATAGACAGTGGCCGGTTCCGGCTCGAAGACGCGGGCGGTTTCAATGCCCGGCAGGCCCACCAGCGCCCGGTATTCCGAGCCGAAGGCGACGTAATGTTCGGTTTCGGCCATCACGGCGGGCTTGCAGGCGATGGGATCGCGCAGCACGCCGAAGCCGCTCTCGGTGCCGACGACGAAGGTGTAGAAACCGTCGAGGGCATCGAGCGCCGATTTCAGCGCATCGCCCAGAGCCTCGCCCTTGGCGAGGCGCGAGGTCAGGTAACCGGCCGCGACCTCGCTGTCGTTCTCGGTCTCGAACCGGATGCCATCGCGGGCGAGGACCCGGCGCATGTCGTTGTGGTTGGAAAGCGAGCCGTTGTGGACGAGGCACTGGTCCGGCCCGGTCGAGAACGGATGGGCGCCATTGGTGGTGACGGCCGACTCGGTCGCCATCCGCGTGTGACCGATGCCGTGGCTGCCGGTCATGGTGGCGAGGCCGAAACGCTCGGCGACCGCCTTGGGCAGGCCGACTTCCTTGTAGATTTCCATGCGCTCGCCGCTGCCGACCAGGGTGATCTCGGGATGGCCTGCGGCCAGCGCCGCGCGCACAGCGGCTTCCGAAGCGGCCGGGATCTCGACGATGACATGGCTGTCGCGCACGAGGAGGTCGACTTCGCCGCCGGCGGCACCGCGCAGGGTCGCCGCCAGGGTCTCGGCGTCGACACCAGCCGGTGCCCGCAGCGAGAGCTTGACGAAGCCCGGGCGCCCGGCGCCGTAAACCGCGAAGCCGGCGCTGTCCGGCCCCCGGTCGCTCATCACCTCGAGCATCCGCGCGAGGAGTTCGCCGAGCCTTGGCTCCAGCGTTTTGTCTTTAAGAAATAGTCCGACGATACCGCACATTCGCGTGCCCCTGACTGCAGGAGGTGATGCGCAAACTGATAGCCGGACGCCTTCCTCCTGTCAACGCAGAGGAATATAATTTTCCTAAAAAGAAACGAAACGCATGTCAGTCATGTTCTCGGGGATAGATGATCACCGAGAGATAGGTCGCCGGCAGGCCGCTCAGCCGCTCGGGACCATGGGCCGCGCCGCTGTCGAACAGCAGGGCATCGCCAGCCTTCAGGGCATAGAGCCGGTCGGCGTGGCGATATTCGATCTCGCCCGCCAGCATGTAGATGAATTCCGTGCCGCCATGCTGGAAGGCGGTATAGGGCGCCGCTTCCTCGCGCAGGGTAATCAGATAGGGCTCGCAGACGATATCGCCGCCAAGGGCATGGCCGAGCAATTGGTACTGATGGCCGACCTTGCTGCCCCGGCGCTCGATGACGACGCCTTGCCCCGCGCGGACGAAGGAACAGTCGCGCTTTTCGTCGAACGAGGCGAAAAGCGCGGTGATCGGCACGTTCAAGGCCCCGGCCAGCGCCTGAATGGTGCTGAGCGAGGGCGAAATCTGGCCGTTCTCGATCTTGGACAACATGCCCGTCGAAATGCCCGCCGCCGTCGCCAGATGGGCGACGGTCAGGTCGAGCTGGCGGCGCAGATGGCGGATCTGGACGCCCAAAGCCTGTTCCAGCGTGCGGTTGGTGACCGCGGGCGCACCCGAGCCGGTGGAATAATCCGTCTCGTCGCCATCCGAATCCGTCATCTGCCCTCTCTCGTGCTGCACGTTGTCATATTAAGCAGGCTTCGCCGTTTCGCGGTAGACCGCGAAGGGCGACCAGCTCTGACTGACGGGCATGAGTTCGATCGCATTGATGTTCATATGCGCCGGCAGGGTGGCGACATGGAAGATGGTCTCGGCGATATCTTCCGGCTGCAGCGGATGGGCGCCGCCGTACAGCTTGTCATAGGCTTCCTTGTTGCCGCCGGTGCGGACAAGGGTGAATTCGCTTTCGCACATGCCAGGCTCGATCGAGGTGACGCGAACGCCCGTCCCCGCCAGGTCGCAGCGCAGGCCCAGGGAAAACTGGCGAACGAAAGCCTTGGTCCCGCCGTAGACATTGCCGCCCGGGTAGGGCCAATGGGCCGCGACCGACGACAGATTGATCACCCCGCCCTTCGTCTCGATCAGCCGGGGCAGCAGCAGCCGGGTGATGGTGACGAGGCCGGTGATATTGGTGTCGATCATCTGGCGCCACTGATCGAGGGAGGCTTCCTGCGCGGGGCCGGTGCCGAGGGCGAGCCCGGCGTTGTTCACCAGCCAATCGACCTTCGCGAAATCCGCCGGCAGGGCGGCGAGGGCCGCCTCGATCGCCGCCTCGTCCCGCATGTCGAAGGCAGCGCCGTGGAAGCGGTCGGCGCCGATCTCGTCCTGCAGCGCGGCCAGCCGGTCGGCCCGGCGGCCGGTGCCGATCACCTTCCAGCCATCCCTGGCGAAACGGCGGCTGGCGGCGGCGCCAAAGCCGGCGGTGGCGCCGGTGATGAGGACTGTCTTCGTCATGGGGCCGATCTCCCGTGGAATTCGATGGTGCCAGGATGGGGCGTGGACCACAGATTTAACACCTTGTGGATCTAACGCACCGCAATATTCCGGCAGACTGTGCACTGAATGGAAGCCGTTTTGGAATGCCGATCATGAATGCCCCCATCGCGCCCGTCGTCCCGAACATGGACCACCACTGGATGCCTTTCACGAACAACCGCATGTTCAGGGAAGAGCCACAGATATTCGCCAAGGCGTCGGGCGTTCGCTACTGGACCCCGGAAGGCCGCGAAATCCTGGACGGCGCCTCGGGCCTGTTCTGCTGCGCCGCCGGCCATGCACGGCCCGAAATCGCCGACGCGGTCCACAAGCAGTTGATGACCCTCGACTACACACCGCATTTCCAGCGCGCGGCGCCGGTCTCCTTCGAATTCGCCGAACGGCTGGCGGGCATCCTCCCCGAGGGGATCGACCGGTTGTTCTTCGGCAATTCGGGCTCCGAAGCCGTCGATTCCGCCGTGAAGATCTGCCTCGCCTACCACCGGGCCAAGGGCCAGAGCCAGCGCACCCGTTTCGTCTCGCGCAACTGGGCCTATCACGGCGTCAACATGGGCGGCACCTCGCTGGCCGGCATGGTGAACAATCGCCGCGACTTCGGCGCCGTCACCTTCGACGCCGTCCACATGCGTCACACCTGGTCGGAGGAGCAGAAATTCTCCCGCGGGCAGCCGGAGACCGGCGCCGACCGGGCCGACGACCTCGAGGAAATGTGCAAGCTCTACGGCGGGGAGACCATCGCCGCCGTCTTCATCGAGCCGATCGCCGGCTCGATCGGCACCATCGTGCCGCCCAAGGGCTATCTCGAGAAGATCCGCGCCATTTGCGACAAATACGGCATCCTTCTGGTGTTCGATGAAGTGATCACCGGTTTCGGCCGCACCGGTTCCGCCTTCGCGTCGCAGGAATTCGCCGTGAAGCCCGATGTCATCACCATGGCGAAGGCGCTGACCAATGGCGTCATCCCCATGTCGGCCGTCGCGGTGAAACGCGAAATCCAGGCGGCGGTGATCGACGCAGCGCAGGGCGACCGGCCGGAGCTGTTCCACGGCTATACCTATTCCGCCCATCCCGTCGCCTGCGCCGCCGGCATCGCCGCCCTGAACATCTATCGCGACGAAGGCCTGTTCGAACGGGCGAAGGCGCTGTCGCCCAAATTCCTCGACCTGGTGTTCGGCCTGCGGAACCTGCCCCAGGTCGCGGACCTGCGCGGTTACGGGATGCTGGCCGGCATCCAGCTGAAGCCGGGCGCGGCGCCCGGCGCCAAGGGCAGCCTCGTCCAGCGCCTGCTGTTCGATGCCGGCCTGCACATCAAGGCGACGGGCGACGCGGTCATCTTCGCCCCCGCCCTCGTCACCGCCGAGGACGACATGGCCCGCATGGTCGAGGTCCTGCAGAAGGTGCTGGGCCGCGCCGATCTCTGAACGGTCCCGCCGCCGCCGATTTTGCCCCTTGTCGGTATGATGATTTTATACAATCATCATACCGACAGTCTGGAGGGGAGACGGGATCGATGCTGCGCGCAACCTTGCTGGGGCTGGCCCTGGCCACGGGCGTAACGCTTCCCGCCCTCGCCCATTTCCAGGAAATCCTGCCCAGCGCCGATGTCCTGCCGGAAGGCGGCACGGTCACGCTCGACCTCGTCTTCACCCATCCGATGGATCGCGGTCCGCAGATGGAGATGAAACGGCCCGCGCGCTTCGGCATGATGATGGACGGCAAGATCACCGACCTTTCTTCCTCGCTGATCGAAACCCTCGACGGCGGCCAGAGCGCCTGGCGGGCCAGCGCCGACCTGAAGACCCCGGGCGCCGCCGTCTTCTTCGTCGAACCGCAGCCCTATTGGGAAGCGGCGGAAGGCAAGTTCATCATCCATTACGCCAAGGTGGTGGTCGACAGTTTCGCCAGCGGCGAAGGCTGGGACGCCATGGTCGGCCTGCCGGTGGAAATCCGGCCGCTGACCCGGCCCACCGGCCTGTGGACCGGCAATCTCTTTACCGGCGTCGTCACCAGGGCCGGCGCGCCAGTGCCTTTCGCCGAGGTCGAGGTCGAATTCGTCAACGACGGCAGCGTGACCGCGCCGAATGACGCCTTCGTCACCCAGGTCCTCAAGGCCGATGCCAATGGCACCTTTTCCTATGCCATGCCGCGCGCCGGCTGGTGGGGCTTCGCCGCCCTGACCGAGGCCGACGCGAAGATGAAGAGCCCGTCCGGCGAGGATGCCCCGGTCGAGGCCGGCGCCCTGATCTGGGTGAAGGCGACCGGCATGGCCAAGGCGCCCTGACGCAGGGAAGGCAGGCGTCATGGCCCATATTCCCGATGGCGTGCTGTCCCTGCCGGTGACGGTGGCGGGCTGGGCCGGCGCCGTCGCCATGACCGGCCTTGCCCTTCGGCATATGAAGGAAGAGGCGATCCCCGGCACCGCCGTGCTCGCCGCCGTCTTCTTCACCGTCTCGCTGGTCGCCGTGCCGGTCGGGCCGTCCAGCGTGCATCTGCTGCTGTCGGGCCTGATGGGCCTGATGATCGGGCCGGCGACCGTGCTCGCCGTGCTTGTCGGCCTCGCCTTGCAGGCCCTGATGTTCGGCTTTGGCGGCTTCACCACCCTTGGCGTCAATCTCGTCGATATCGCCCTGCCCGGCGTCGTCGTCGGTGCCCTGCTGGCGGGGCCGGTGCGCCGGACCTCGCCGACGCGGGCGGGGGTGATCGCGGGACTGGGCGCCGGCGCCTGCGTGCTGGCGACGGGGGGCGGCGTCGCCCTCGCCCTCGCGCTGTCGTCGCCCGATTATGTGCCTTCGGCGAAGGTGCTGCTCGTCACCTATCTGCCGCTGATGGCGGCGGAAGGCCTGATCACCGGCTTTGCCGTCAGCTTCCTGAAGCGGGTGAAGCCGGACGCGCTGGCGGGGGCAAGCCCGTGATCCGCCGCCTCATCCTCGCCCTTCTGGTGCTGGCCGCGACCGCGAGCCCGGCGGCGGCGCATCGCCTGAAACTCTTCGCGACCATCGAGGATGGCCGGATCGCCGGCTATGCCTTCTTCATCGGCGGCGGCCGGCCGGAAGGCGCCGCCATCATCATCCGGGGCGCCGACGGCCAGGAGTTGTACCGGGGCGCGACCGACGCCGAGGGCCGCTTCGCCTGGACGCCGCCTGCCGCCGGAACCTTCGTCGTTACCGCCGATTCCCGGGACGGCCATGTCGCCGAGGTCCGGCTGGGGGCCGAGCGCTTCACGCCGCCCCCCTCCCCCGCCCCGGACCAGGCCGCCATGCCCGCCACCGACACGGCGGCGATCGAGGCCGCGGTCGACAGGGCGGTGGCCCGCCAGATCCGTCCCCTGCTGGAAACCTATGACGAGGCGGAGGGGCGCCTGCGCTTCAACGACATCATGGGCGGCATCGGCATGATCATCGGCCTCGCCGGGGCCGCGCTCTGGGCCACGTCCCGCCGCCGCAAGGGCGCGGACTCGTGAACGGGATCGCCCCCCGCGCCCGCCTGCTCTCGGCCTTCATCCTGATCCTTGCCGTCGTCTCGCTGCGGGGCCTCATGGCGCAGGGCGCCGCGCTTGGCCTCGCGCTGATCCTCGCGCTCCTGTCGGGTCAGGCGGTGAAGCCGCTGCTCCACCGCCTCGCTCATGTCGAGGGCTTCATGGCGTTGCTGCTCCTGATGCTGCCCTTCACCGTGCCGGGGCCGCCGCTGGCCAGCCTCGGGCCGCTGAACGTCAGCGCGGAGGGACTGCTGCGCGCCCTCGGCATCGCGCTCAAGGTGAATGCGGCGGTGCTGCTCGGCTTCGCCTTGCTCGGCGCGGTCGAGCCGGTCCGCCTTGGCCATGCCGCGCGGCGCCTGGGCGTGCCGGTCCGGCTGGTCCAGCTGTTCCTGTTCACCACCCGTTACATCGAGTTGTTCCGCGACGAAATCCGCCGTCGGCGCGAGGCGATGCGGGCGCGGGCCTTCGTCCGGCGAAGCTCGCTGCACAGTTTCCGCAGTTACGGCAATCTGGCCGGCATGGTGCTGGTCCGCGCCCTCGAGAAGGCGCAGCGGGTCGAGGAAGCCATGCGCTGCCGCGCCTTCGACGGCCGCCTGCCGGCCATCGGCCTCGACGACCGGGGCCGGGGCGAGATCGCCTGCCCCGCCCTCGCGCTGTTTGCTGGCGCCGCCCTCGTCCTGTTGGATCGGATGCCATGACCGCGCTTTTTACCCTTGATGCCATCACCGTCTCGCGCGGGGGGAAGCGCGTGCTCGACGGTGCCAGCCTGACCCTGCACGAGGGCGAGCGCCTCGCCCTCGTCGGCCCCAACGGCACCGGCAAGACCACCTTGCTGCGCAGCCTGATCGGTCTCGAGACCGTGGACCGGGGGACATTGACCGCTTTTGGCGTGCAGCCCCGAGGAGAGAAGGATTTCCGCTCCGTCCGCGCCCGCGCCGGCTACCTGTTTCAGGATGCGGACGACCAGTTGTTCTGTCCGACGGTGATCGACGATGTCGCCTTCGGGCCGCTGAACCTCGGCCTGTCGCCCCGGGCGGCGGCGGAAAAGGCGCGCGAGACATTGGCGCAGCTGCATCTGTCCCACCTTTGCGACCGCATCACCCACCGCCTGTCCGGCGGGGAGAAGCGGCTGATCGCCCTCGCCGGGGTCCTGGCCATGGAGCCCGAGGTCCTGCTGCTCGACGAGCCGACCAATGCCCTCGACGACGGGCATTACCGCCGCCTGCTGGAGATCCTGACCGACCTGCCGGTCGCCATGATCATCGTCTCCCACGACCGGCTGTTCCTGCACCGGCTGGCGACGCGGGTGGTTGCCCTGCGCGCGGGAAAGCTGCTGCCCGCCGCCTTCCACAGCCACCCCCATACCCACGACCACCTGCACATCCATGTCGAGGGCGATATCGCCCACCGGCATTGACGGGCGGGGCCGGTCAACAGATGCGGGGCAATTGTTCGCCCACCAGCATGTCGACGATGCGCCGGCCGCCGAAAATCGTGTTCATGGTCACGCGCCCCGCTTCCCCCGTCGCCACCCGTCCGATGGCGCAGGCATCCCGGCCGAGGGGATGGGCGCGCAGCGCGGCGAGCGCCGCCGCCGCGTCTTCCGGCGCGACGGCGATGACGATCTTGCCCTCGTTCGCGAGATAGAGCGGGTCGAGGCCGAGGATTTCGCAGAAACCCCGCACGCCTTCGTCGATCGGCGTCGCCGTCTCGTCGATCTCGATCGCCGCGCGGGAGGCGGCGGCCAATTCGTTGAGGACGGTCGCGATGCCGCCCCGCGTCGCGTCGCGCATGAAGCGCACCCCCGGCACCGCCGCCAGCAGCTCGCCGATCAGGCCCGACAGCGCCGCGCAATCGCTTCGCACCGGGCTTTCCAGCGCCATGTCGCCCCTCGCGCAGAGGATCGCCGCGCCATGATCGCCCAGCCGGCCGTTGACCAGGATGATATCGCCCGGCCGCGCCCGGTCGGCGCCGATCTCCAGCCCCTGGCGGATGACGCCGATGCCGGTCGTCGTGATGAAGATCTTGTCGCAGGCGCCGCGCGGCACCACCTTGGTATCGCCGGTGACGATGGTAACGCCCGCCGCCCGCGCGGTTTCCGCCATCGAGCGGGCGATGACGCGCAGGGTCTCGACCGCCATGCCTTCCTCGATCACGACGGCGCAGGACAGATGCAGGGGCACCGCCCCGCCGACCGCGAGATCATTCACCGTGCCGCAGATGGCGAGCTTGCCGATGTCGCCGCCCGGGAAGAACAGCGGATCGACGACATAGCCGTCCGTCGTGAAGGCCAGCCGGTCGCCATGCCGGGCGAGCGCGCCGAGATCGAGCCGGGCCTGATCCTCGAGCGGGGCGAGCAGGTCGTTGTCGAAGGCCGAGACGAAGACATCGTCGATCAGATCCTTCATCGCCTTGCCGCCGCCGCCATGGGCGAGAGTGACATGGGAGACCATCAGCCGGCCGAGGTCGCGGGGCTTCAGGCGGGTAACGCTGCCCATCACGCCGCCCCCTGCTGGCGCTTCACGCCGCCATATTGGTAATGGGCGGCGCAGGCCCCTTCCGACGAGACCATGAGCGCGCCGAGCGGGGTTTCCGGATTGCAGGACGCGCCGAACATCCGGCACTGCCAGGGCTTGATGGCGCCCTTCAGCACCTCGCCGCACTGGCAGGACGCGGGATCGGCGATGGTGACATTGGGGATGGCGAAACGCTTCTCGGCATCGAAGCGGGCATAGGCCTCGCGCAGGCGCACGCCCGAATGATCGATGGAGCCGAGGCCCCGCCATTCGAAGAATTCCCGCAGCTCGTACACCCGCTCGACCGCCGCCAGCGCGGGCGCATTGCCTTCATCGTGAACGATGCGGGCATATTGGTTCTCGACCTCGGCCCGGCCGTCGCGGATCTGCTTCAGCACCATCCAGATCGACTGCAGGATGTCCAGCGGCTCGAACCCCGCGACCACGAAGGGCCGGCCATAATGCCGGGCGATGAAATGATAGGGCGCCGTGCCCGTGACCATGGAGACATGCCCCGGCCCCAGGAACCCGTCGAGTTGCAGGTCCGGGCTGTCGAGGATCGCCTTCATCGTCGGCACGATGGTGATGTGGTTGCAGAACAGGGTGAAATTGCGGATGCCTTCGGCCTCGGCCTGGAGGATGGTCAGCGCGGTCGAGGGCATGGTGGTCTCGAAGCCCAGGCCGAAGAACACCACCTCGCGGTCGGGGTTCTTGCGGGCGAGGGCGAGGGCGTCCATGGGCGAATAGACCATGCGGACGTCGGCGCCGCCGGCCTTGGCCTGCATCAGGCTCTTTCTCGACCCCGGCACGCGCATGGCGTCGCCGAAGGTGGTGAAGATCACCTCCGGCCGCTCGGCGATGGCGACACCATCGTCGACCCGGCCCATGGGCAGCACGCAGACCGGGCAGCCGGGACCATGGATCAGCTCGATCTCCTTCGGCAACATGCCTTCGAGGCCATAGCGGAAGATCGAATGCGTATGGCCGCCGCAGACTTCCATGATGTTGATCGGTCGCGCGCGGGCGATATCGATCTGCGAGACGACCAGGGCGATCTCGCGGATCAGGGCCTCGGCCTTTTCCCGGTCGCGGAATTCGTCGACATATTTCATCGCGTCGTCCCTCAGATCGCCGTGCGGCGCATGGCGTCGATTTCGTCCTGGGCCTCGCCGAGTTCGGCGAGGATGCGCAGCGTCGCCGCCGCCTGTTCCTCGTCGATCCGGCTCATGGCGAAGCCGACATGCACCAGCACCCAATCGCCGACGCAAGATTGAGGGGGATGCTCGTCGTCGACGATGCAGGCGATGTTGATCTGCCGGCGCACGCCGCCGACATCGACGGTGGCCAGCCGCAGCGCGGGGTCGTCGATCGAGACGATGCGGCCGGGAATGCCTAGGCACATGGGCCTGCTCCTGAGGTTGTCGCCAGGGCGATCAAGGCCTGGCCGAGGGCGATGCCACCGTCATTGGCGGGCACCAGCTTGTGGGAAAGCACGCGAAAGCCGGCGGCGGACAGGCCGCGCGCCGTCTCGTTGAACAGGATTTCGTTCTGGAAGCAGCCGCCGGACAGGGCGACCGTATCGAACAGCGCCGCCCCCTCGCCCCGCAGGCGCCGCGCCATGCCGACCAGCGCCCGGGCCAGCCCGAGGTGGAACCGCGCCGAGATCACGGCCGCCGGCACGCCTCGCGCCAGATCGCCGAGCAATGCCCGCCACAGGGGCGACGGATCGAGGCGGGCCGGGCCGTCCACCGGCGCCGAGACGGCGAAGGGATAGGCCTCTTCCGTCGCCAGGGTGCGGCGATCGACGATCGCCTCCAGCATCATGGCCGCCTGACCCTCGTAGGATTGACGTTCGCGACAGATGTCGAGGGCGGCGGCGACCGCGTCGAACAGGCGCCCGATCGACGAGGCGCGGGGCGCGAAGCGGCCGTCCCGGATCATGGCGTCGAGCGTGGCCCGGGGTTTCTCCGCCAGCGCATGGGCCAGGGGCAGATCGCCGAAACCGGCGGCGAATTCCTTCCAGCCCAGCGCCGCCATCAGTTGCGCATGGAGATTGCGCCAGGGCTCCCGCGCGGCCATGGCGCCGCCGGGCATGGCCACCGGCTTCAGATGGCCGAGACGGCGGTAACCGCGATAATCCGCCAGCAGGAATTCCCCGCCCCACAGGGTGCCGTCATCGCCGAGGCCCAGCCCGTCGGCGACGATGCCGAGGACCGGCGGCGCCGACAGGGGCCGGCCGTTCTCGGCGAGGCAGGCGGCGACATGGGCGTGATGGTGCTGGACCTCGACGGCGAAGAGGCCCGCCGCCGCCGCCCGCGCCCGGCCGTATTTCGCCGACAGGTAATCCGGGTGGCGGTCGACCGCGATCACCCCGGCGGCATGACCATGGAGCGCCTCGTAAAGCGCGATGCCCCGGCGCCAGTCTTCGAAAGTCGTCGCTTCCTCGAGATCGCCCATGTGCTGGGACAGGATCGCCTCCTGCCCCCGCGCCAGACAGAAGGTCGCCTTCAGTTCGGCGCCGAGGGCGAGCACGGGCGGCGCCCCCTCGAAGCCCGGCGGCAGGGGCAGGCTGGCCGGCGCATGGCCGCGCGCCCGGCGCAGCAGGCGCGGCACGCCCCCGACCACCCGGACCACGGAATCGTCGATCCGGCTGCTGATCGCCCGGTCGTGCACCAGGGCATAGGAGGCGATGCCGGTCAGGCGCTCGTGCAGCGCCGCCTCGTCGGTCACCTGCGGCTCGCTCGACAGATTGCCGCTGGTCATCACCAGGGGCCGGTCCATGCGCCGCAGGATCAGGTGATGCAGCGGCGTCGTCGGCAGCATGAAGCCCAACTGGTCGAGGCCCGGCGCCACCGCGTCCGGCAGGCGCAGGGGACCGGTCGCGCGCAGCAGAACGATGGGCCCGGCGGGGGAGCGCAGCAACTCTTCCTCGAGCGGGCCGACCTCGGCATGAAGGCGGATGATGCCGATATCCCGCGCCATCAGGGCGAAGGGCTTGGCGTTGCGGCGCTTCCGCTCCCGCAGGGCGGCGACGACGGGGCCTCGGGTCGCGTCGCAGGCCAGGTGATAGCCGCCGAGGCCCTTGATCGCGACGATCTCGCCCCGCAGCAGCAGGCGGCAGGCCGCCGCCACCGCATCCTCGTCCGGCGGAAGGTCGGAGGGCAGCGGCCGTCCGTCGAGCCGGATCAGCCGCATCCGGGGACCGCAGAGCGGGCAGGCGATGGGCTCGGCGTGAAAGCGCCGGTCGGCCGGGTCCTCGTATTCCGCGAGGCAGGCCGGGCAAAGCGCGAAGGGCGCCATGGTCGTGCGCGCCCGGTCATAGGGAATGCCGCGCACGATGGAAAAGCGCGGCCCGCAATGGGTGCAATTGGTGAAGGGATAGCGGAAGCGCCGGGCCGACGGGTCCGACACTTCGGCGATACAGGCGGCGCAGGTGACCGCGTCGGGCGCCACATCCGTATGGGCACCGCCCTGCCGGCTTTCGATCACCCGGAAGTCGCGGGCCGGCAGAGGCGCGATCGCCGCCGCCTCGATCCCGTCGATCCGGGCCAGCGGCGGCGGCGCGGCGCGCAGGCGGTCGATCAGCGCGTCGATGGCGGCCGGATCGCCGGTCACCCGGATCAGCACCCCCTCGCCGTCGTTCAGCACATCGCCGGTCAGGCCGAGGTCCCGGGCAAGGCGCCAGACCGTCGGCCGGAAGCCCACGCCCTGCACCCGGCCGCGCACCCGGATCGCCATGCCGCGCGCCTCGCTCATGTCATGCCCCGAAGCCCGAGCCGCCCGGCCATGCCCGATCCTCCCGTCTTTTCGTCGCTGCGTCGACGCGCCGCTTTTCCTGCCGATGAGATCAGCAAGTCACATGCCACTGTGGCATCATGGCGATCGGCGGCGCAAATCACCGGAAACCGGCGACGCGATCCCGCCGGGCGGATGGCTTTCCGGCCCCCGCGCCTGCAAGCCGGCTTTGCAGTGGAAAGAAATCTTCCACCTGCCGGCCGGGGGAGCCGCTGGCAGATACCTCATGGATGATGTCCAGGAAATGCTTCTGCCGGGTCTTTAACCCCTATCGCCACGACAGTTTCTTGAACAGGACTTGCTTCGACTTCTCGGCGATGGCGGCAGGAATCGCAACCGCCGCCGCATGCTCCTTCTCCTGCGTCCTCGCAACCCCGCCCGGACGTCACATGCGGAGAAAGAGGCCAAAAGGCGTCACGCCACGGCGGCTTCGATGTCAGTGAAAATGGCCGAAGAAATCGGAACACGAATATATTCGCGCCCTGACGGGGAAATAGCCAAGCCGCTATTTTCAGGGGAAGATTGGCGCGCAGGAGAGGATGAAAATGGGAACCGCTATCTTATTGAATGTCCTCTGTAGTTTCGGAACGCCGAATGTTGTAAAGATTTGGCGTTCCCGGCCACTGCTGCCCCAGCGTGGCAAACGCAACATGGGCAATTGCGGCTGCTAACTCGTTTTTTGTCGGCTCCATAATCGCTCGAACGGCGTCAAGCCGATCCTGGACGGACGGGTGAGAGTCGGAGGCTTGCCATTTGTCCTTGGCGAGCAGCGTGACGGCGAATAGGCCAAAATAGATTCCAAGCTGTCTTTTTTGCCTGACAAGCTCGACATCGACGCCTTCTGTGACGGCGTACTCGCTGATCCGCTCTAGCAGAAAATTTGTCGCAAACTCGTCGCACGAAAGTTCTTCTCGGTGCTTATCTTCCCGGCTCCCGCTGACCGAGCCCGTGCCTTCTTGCTGGTGACGGATATGTCGAAACTCATGCAGTAACGCCCAGGCGGCAGCGATGGTCGCAAGTTCGGCCGTGGCCCTACCTTGCGGATCGGCCTGTTTATCAGGGTAGACACCCGGCTCGGCAACGCCCGCGGGCAAAGGCTCAACGGTGGGATCGTCACTTCCTATCGCCTGCTCAAACGCGGCGATGAGAGCGGTGAAGCGAGACATATCGAGTTGCTGCAAGTCAGGGCTTTCAGCGACCAGCCGATATGCTTCCCAAGCGGCATGCCCGGCAATCCAAAACGCACGAAGGGCGCGATGATTGAACCGGACGTACCGATACGCCCCGGCATCCAAGATGATCCGGCCATCAGGATGGATATCGTCTACAAGCTGGAACAACGGTTCTATCTGTTGCCACATGGTCGCGAGACTATGGCAGCGCTCCGGAGCGCTGCCATAAAACAATTGCTTGATGGCATCTTGGACTTGAGGATCAGATCGAGCATCAGTAACAGTCATGTGAATCTACACTCATTCCGCAAGCCGGCTTAGCCAGGCATCCGCAGACTCGTAGTGCCAGTTTGTCCGCGTTGTGGTTTGGAACCGTTCAAGCCGACACCCCGGCGCGGCAGGCGCGTTCTGCGAGTTGTAATAGACGGTTCTTGGCCCCTTATGTGATCGCGTCAGCTCAGCGAACAATGGGACATAGTCCTTCCCGCCGAAGAAGACGATTGGCTCTTCCTGACCACGGGCGGGGAGGACGAAATCGCTATACTCGTCACCGCGCCGACGCTTCTTGTACGGCTCCGCTTGCGCGCTGAAGGTAATATCATAGTTGGGCGTCAAGAAGTTGGCGGGGAGCATTCCCCAGCCGGCAGACAGAATAAATAAATTCTCGGACCTCACCTTTTTGGCAAGACGTGCGTAGGTCGGATGCGTGTAAAGATCGGATGCAGGGGAGAGGTGAAGCTGGTTTTGCTTCTGCTGCGCGTTATAATTGATCAATTTCTCCCGCCACGTCTCTCCTGTGTCCGAAACGTCATCGGGCCGCGCAAATTCGAATACATTGGAGGGCGACATCAATTCCGGGCGAGCCACAAACATCACACGCCGCCCCTTTTTTGTTCGCAGATGGTCAGCCATCGATTGCTTTCTCGCCGCACACTGTATGACAACAATCATTTATTATTATCCATTGCTATTATTATTTTCTCCAATTCTTTTAGGAATTCACTGTTGTGCACTTCATCAACGTGATTTGAGTTCCAAAGCCCTGATCGTCGGATACGATCCCGATCGCTGTACCGCCCAAGCCAATCAGCGCTTGGAGGATCGAGCGGTTCGCGCTCAAAGTTGCTGAGGAGCGCAATTGAATTTCGTTCGATAACACCACGAAGGCTTTCCGGGCCTGAAGCGTCCGGCACCGAAAGCCAAAGAAAGGGCATAGCCCCAATCAAGTCGGTGACTTTTTGCTCCAGGGAAATTTCCTCCGCGCGAACCGTTTTCGGGGCAGTGTTTCCCTTCCCCCAAGTGGGATGAGACATCCCATCTCGCGCCAACAAGGAAGTTCCGACGATCAAACGAAAGATCGATCCCCGATGATTGCCGCCACCACTGACGGGTGTGCCTCGATGCTGAGATAGTCGCGTCCAAAGGGTCGTTCGGGAATCCGCCTTCAGGGCATGCGTGCCCACCCGCACAATGCGGGGGCCATTTCCGCTGTCCGATCGGAACTCGCCGCTCTCCATGAAAAAATAAACGCCCCGCTGCGGCCAAACCATTTGGCCGGTACATTCCGATAGTGCTCTAGCGGAATTGACACGGGACAACGCCTCCATAAGATCATAGAAGGCACGAAGGTCATCAATTCGTCTATTGCTAGATATTAAATTCATGCAGATACCGCAACTTCCTGCCATCAATTGTTATAATGAAAGGCAGCGGATGTTTGTCAATGTATTCGGAAAGCGCGTCATCAATTTTGGCGCGTGCTGCTATTACCTTCGGCCAACGGCGCCTTGCGTCCAGGGCTATGGCTGCGCCCCAATCCTAGACTAGCGCGCAAGGTCGAATTGATTGGTGCCGACTGCGATATGAAGCGCAGCAAGCCCGGTGCCGGGATCGACAAAGTTGACGTCGGCCCCCGCTTCCAACGCCGCAACCGCCCTATCAAAGTCTGCGTCATAAGCCGATTTCAGCAAAGCGCGATCAAGCCGAGCGGCCTCCGAACTATCCTGCGGCCACGTGATACGGCGCATTGATGAGACGATCCGAAGGGGACGTGAAAAGGGCTACGCTCCTACCGTCTTCATGAGTATGCGCCGCGCACTTGGCACTATTCCGACTATATCAAAGATTGTTCGAAGCGGCGATATACAAAGCGGCTTCAAGAGACTCCATCAGCTGGCCCTTTTGGAGTGGGCCATTGAGGCGGTTGTTAGAGAATTTTCCGGATGAGTTCACCAAAGACGATTTGGAATACGCCTCATTCCGACTGCTTGAGACGGGGAAGGAGAACGGTGCCTAAGTGCCCCGAAATCGTACTGGCCTTACAGATAGCGCATTCCGGTTAAGATCAAACTGACCCACGATCCGCCGCCGGCGCCCCTTGCCCCCTGTCGGCAAATGTGTATAGTGCCGCGCTTCCATCGCTCCTTGCCGGCAGGGTGCCGGCTAGGCCCGTCTTGTTGTCCGGGGATATTCCCCCAACGCCGGGCCGCGAACAGCCAGAAGGAGAAGCGTGGCATGGCACTTTACGAGCATGTCTTCATTGCTCGTCAGGACGTTTCGAGCGCACAGGTCGAAACCCTGATCGAAGACCTCACCAAGATCATCGCCGACAACGGCGGCTCGATCGTCAAGACCGAATACTGGGGCCTGCGCAACCTCGCGTATCGCATCCAGAAGAACCGCAAGGGCCATTACGTGCTCTTCCACATCGACGCCCCGCACCCCGCGGTCGCCGAGATGGAGCGCAACCTGCGCCTCAACGAAGACATCATCCGCGTGCTCACGCTCCGCAAGGAAGAGCTGCCGGAAGGCCCGTCGATCATGATGCAGGTCAAGGCCGCGCGCGAAGAGCGTGCCCGCCGCGAGGCGACCGAAGGCCGCCGTCGCGACCGTGACGGCTATGGCGACCGCGATGAATTCGGAGCAGAAGCATGAGCGAGCGTAATTCCCAGGGCGGCGGTGCCGCCGGCGGCGCTGCCCGCCGTCCGTTCTTCCGTCGTCGCAAGTCGTGCCCCTTCTCGGGCCCGAACGCGCCGAAGATCGACTACATGGACGTCAAGCTGCTGCAGCGCTTCATTTCCGAGCGCGGCAAGATCGTCCCGTCGCGCATCACCGCGGTTTCGGCCAAGAAGCAGCGCGAACTGGCCCAGGCGGTCAAGCGCGCCCGCCATCTGGCCCTGCTGCCCTATATCGTGAAGTAAGGAGGCGTTCAGATGGAAATCGTACTCCTCCAGCGCGTCGAGAAGCTCGGCCAGATGGGCGATGTCGTTCGCGTTCGCGACGGCTTTGCCCGCAACTTCCTGCTGCCGCAGAAGAAGGCCCTGCGCGCGACCAAGGAAAACCTGGCCCGTTTCGAGCGCGAGCGCGTCCACCTCGAAGCCCATAACCTCGAACTCCGCAAGGAAGCCGAGGCCGTGGCGGTGAAGATGGACAATATCTCGGTCGTCATCGTCCGCCAGGCGGGCGATACCGGCCAGCTCTACGGTTCGGTCAACAACCGCGACGTCGCCGCCGCGATCATCGAGGCCGGCTACACCGTCGACCGCCGTCAGGTCCAGCTCGGCCAGCCGATCAAGACCCTGGGCGTGACCCCCGTCCGCGTCATCCTTCATCCGGAAGTCTCGGTCACGGTCAACATCAACATCGCCCGTTCGGCCGCCGACGCCGCCGTCCAGGCCTCGACCGGCGAAGTCGTGTTCGAGACCGAGGACGAGTCGGTCGTCAACGACGAAGACCTGCTGCCGACCCCGGAAAACGACGACGACTTCTAAGTCCGTCGGCCCCGGCCGTCCGTCGAGGAAAAGCCCGGCACGAGCGATCGTGCCGGGCTTTTTCATGTCCGCCCCGGGAAATTCCGTCTCGGGGGATCAGGCCGCGCCGTCGACCCCCGCCTCGGCGAAACTGGCCATTTCGCCATGGGTCCGGGCCGCCGCCCGCACGATACCGGCGGCGAGCGCCGCGCCCGACGCCTCGCCCAGCCGCATCCCGAGATCGAGCAGGGGCACGAGGCCGAGGCGCGCCAGA
Organism: Zavarzinia sp.; assembly: GCA_025869435.1. Taxonomy (GTDB): domain Bacteria; phylum Pseudomonadota; class Alphaproteobacteria; order Zavarziniales; family Zavarziniaceae; genus Zavarzinia. The sequence continues at coordinate 544 of JAOZVS010000169.1, read as the reverse complement.
AGCTGGCCGTGGGCCGGCTCGGCCGAGCAATGGCCGGCGACCACATGGGCCAGCCCGCCTGCCCGCAGCAGGGCGAGGGCGGCGACCGCCGCCGTCGCGACATAGCCGTCGAGGACGACCGGCACCCGGGCATGACGGGCGGCAATGCAGGCGCCCAGCATGGCGGCGAGTTCCCGCCCGCCGAGGCGCCGGCACAGGTCCAGCGGATCGTCGCATTCCCGCCGGTGGAAATCCGCCGCCGCCTCGACCGCCTCGATCTTCATGCGCAACACGGCGCCGATCGCGCCGGTGCCCGGCCCGACCCAACCCGCCGCCGCCCCGCCGAACAGGCCGGCCGAAAGTGCCGCCGCCGCCGTCGTGTTGCCGATGCCCATTTCACCGATGCACAGAAGATCGATCCCGGGCGTGACCACCGCCATGCCGGCGGCGACGGCGGCGATGAATTCCGCCTCGTCCATCGCCGGGGCGGCGCGGAAATCCCGCGTCGGCCGCTCGAGATCGAGGGGCACGACAAAGCCTATTACCAAGACGACGCGCCGAAGAT
>JAOZVS010000168.1 GCA_025869435.1 Zavarzinia sp. | reverse complement strand
GGGGGGGGGGGGGGGGGGGGGGGGGGGGGGCCCCCCCCACCCCCCGCCGCGCCCGGCCCACCCCCCCCCCCCCCGCCCGGAGCCCGAAACCTGGACTGCGTGACGTCATGCCGCTGATCTGTCTCCCCGGTCCGGCGCCAGCGTGATCGGCTGGTCCAGTTCGAAGGTGGCACTGCTCAGCACCGAACGCGACTCCGAAACATCGTCCGACAGGGCGCGCTGCTTGATCTGGTTGGTTTCGGCCAGCTGGACCACGCCGCCGGCGCTTTGCGGCGGCGGGGCGGAGACCTGGGTCTCGGCGCGGGAAGCAACCGTCTGGGTCTCGCCGCGATATTTGCCGGGCTCGACCAGCAGGCTGGCGGAGACGAAGCCCGGCGTGCCATCGGCGAGACGAATGCGCATCCATTGGCCCGACGTGCCCGAGACCATCCGCGCCTCGACCACTTCACCCGCCTTCAGGCCGCCGATCTGGCGGCTGGACGTGCTGGGCAGCTCACGGACGCGGGTGGATTTCGAGGCGACGCGGCTCAACAGGGGCCCCGCCACCTGATAGCTGGCGGAGGTGACCGCCGGGGGCCGGGTGCGGCCGTCGAAGTGGGAAATTTCGCTCGCGGCATAGGAATATTGCTCGCCGCGTTCGTTCATCTTGCCGCCGACGTCCTCGGCGTATTTGATTTCCCATTCGAATTTCTTCTTCACGTCGGCGAGTTTCGCCCTGGCCTCGTCGGCGGTCAGGCGGCCGGCGCGATAGTCGGCGCGGATGCGGTCGGCCTCGGCGGTGCGGCAGGCGCGGACGGCGCGGAAGGCGGTCGTCGTGCGGTCGATCTGCTGGTTCTCGGAATAGATATCCTTGTAGACGCCGCCGACCAGCATGGCCGGACTGCTGTTCGCTTCGGCCTTGGCGCTGTAATAGCCGGCAGCCGCCCCCGCGACGCCGCCCACGGCGGCGCCCGCCAGCGTGCTTTCAAGGTCCCCGCCCGAAACAAGGGCGCCGGTCAGGGCGCCCAGGGCGCCGCCGCTGACGGCGCCGACCACCATGGCCTGGGTGAAATAGTCGCCGATCGAGGTCAGCTGGCCGCGCTGGTTGCTGCAGGCATCGTCGGAAGCGATCTGGCCGCCCGGGGCCGAGGCATCGGGCGTGCAGGCGCCAAGTCCGGGCGCGACCGCGAGGCCGAGGATCAGGCCTGCAACCAGCGGGCGCTTCAGGAAGGCGATGGACGTCGCCATGATATGTGTCCCCCTCAGGATCTGTCGAAGCGCAACTCTAGTTCAGGTCGGACGATTTTGCACGGCGCGGGCATGTGATCCCGGTCACGCCCGGCAGCTTTTGCCGGCCCGCCACCCGGCCGTTTTCCCGAGCGCCGCGGAAACCCTGACCTTCGCCGCTGGCCCGCTCCTTGCAGATCACCGGACATGGGCACCCGCCCGCGGGGGCCGGACAAGAGAAGAGGGAAACCACATGTCCTATGTCGGCTATTTCAGCACGGCTCTGTCGGGACTGAACGCGCAGTCTCAGGCGCTGAGCGCGATTTCGACCAATATCGCGAATTCGACCACCACCGGCTACAAGCGGGTTGACACGAATTTCGATGCCCTGGTCAACGAAGCCAGCGCCACCAGCTATCAGTCGGGCGGCGTGAAGGCTTCGCCCTTCTATGCCAACAATGTGCCGGGCTCGACCGAGGCGACCACGATCGCGACCAATCTGGCCATTTCCGGCAACGGCTTCTTCGTCACCTCGAAGCCGACCAGCGTGACCACCTCGGGCACGAGCTTCGAGGATCGCGACTATTACACCCGCGCGGGCGATTTCCAGTTGAACGGCGACAATTATCTGGTGAACGGCACCGGCTATTATGCCCAGGGCTACACGGTGGACGAGGCCACGGGGCTCGCGACCGGGGCGCTCGGCGAAATCAAGGTGCCGGGCGCGACGCTGGCCCCGGAGGCGTCGGGCCTGATCACCTATCGCGCCGACCTGCCCGCCGATGCGGCGGTCGGGGCGACGGTGAACAATTCGGTCGATGTCTATGACTCGCTGGGCTCCGGCCACACGGTCGACCTGACCTGGACCAAGACCGGCGACAATGCCTGGTCCGTCGCCATGGGCGCGGAAGACGATACCTCGGGCGGCGGCGCCACCTTCGCCGTCACCTTCGACAGCGCCGGCCTCCTCGCCTCGGCGACGCCGGCACCGCTCTCGACCAGTTTCACCTTCCCCGGCGCGGCGCCGCAGACCATCGCGCTCGACCTCGGCACGGTGGGCGCGGCCGATGCGGTCACGCAATATTCGGGCACGACGGTCGATCTCGGCGACATCAAGGCCGATGGCTACGCCAAGGGCAGCTTCAGCGACCTGTCGATCGACAGCCAGGGTTACGTCACCCTGAACTACGACAATGGCCGCAGCGTCGTCGGCTTCCAGATGGCGCTGGCCAGTTTCAACGCGCCGCAGAACCTGCAGTCCGTCGATGGCCAGGCCTTCCTCGGCACGGCGGCGGCGGGCACGGCCCTCGTGGGCCATGCCGGCGAAAACGGCCTCGGCACGCTGAACGGCTCGTCGGTCGAATCGTCCAACGTCGATATCGGCAAGGAATTCACCGATCTGATCACCACCCAGCGGGCCTATTCGGCCAATGCCAAGGTGCTGACCACCGTCGACGAGATGTTGCAGGAAATCCTGAACGTCAAGCGCTGAGCCTGACGCGGCGACCATGCGAGGAAACATGCCATGAGCCTGTCCGGTGCCATGAATATCGCCCTGAGTGGCCTGAACGCCCAGCAGCGGGCGCTTCAGGTCCTCGGCGGCAATGTTTCCAACGCGACCGACGAATCCTATACCCGCAAGTCGATCACTTCCTCGGCCAGCGCCGGCGGGGTGACGACGGCGGATGTGACGCGGGCGACCGACAACGCGCTCGCCCGGGATCTGATCGCCTATACGTCGCTGGCGGGCCAGGCCGACGCCCAGTCGACCTATATGTCCAAACTCTCGACCCTGTTCGGGGTCAGCACCTCGGACGCCGGGCTCGCCAGCGCGGTCTCCGATCTCAACGATGCCTTCGCCGTGCTGCAGTCGACCCCCGACAGCAGCACCGGCCAGGCCGAGGTCATCGCCAAGGCCGATGCCCTGGCCCGGAAGATCAACGATCTGATGGCGGGGCTCGAGAGTATCGACAGGGAAATCCAGCAGGAAACCACCGACAAGGTCGGCCAGGTCAATGATCTGCTCGAGAAGATCGACACGCTGAACAAGCAGGTGAAGACGGTGGCCGCCGCGGGCGGCGACAAGACCACCCTCGAGGACCAGCGCGACGCCGCCGTGCGCTCGCTCGCCCAGCTGATCGACGTGAAGACCATCGCCCGCGGCGACGGCAGCCTCGCGGTCTATACCGCGGGGGGCGAGAGCCTCGTCGATCAGGACGCCACCCGCCTGGCCTATGACGGCACCGATATCACCCGCGAGGGCGACACGCGGTCGCTGAACGGCTCGATCCGCTCGGGCGCCCTCGCGGGGCTTCTGGCGCTTCGCGCGACCGGGACCAGCGCGACGGCCGGCACCGCGGTCATCAGCGAACTGAAGGATCAGGTCCAGGCCTTCACGGCCAGCCTGACCAGCACCGGCGCGGGCGATTTCGCGACGGCCTATGACAGCGCGACCACCGCGACGGGCGAACTCGCCTCCGGCTTCTTTGTGATGACCGGCGGCACGATCTCGGTCAATGCGGCGCTTCTCGATGGCACCGCGACCCTGAAGCAGGCGGCGATCAGTCCGGCTTCGGCCGCGCTCGTCTCGGGTAGCCACGGCATCTCGGCCGGGGGGCTGACCGTCACCGGCGAGGATTACGCCGGCATCGCGAGGTCGATCATCTCGTCCCTGTCGGCCGATGTCGGCGCGGTCACCAACAGGGCCGATCTCGCCGACGCGACCAAGACCGAGGCCGCGACGCGCTTTCAGTCGTCGGTCGGCATCAACATGGACGAGGAGCTGGCCAATCTGCAGGTGCTGCAGAATGCCTATGCCGCCTCGGCCAAGGTCATGCAAACGGTGAACCAGCTCTACGACAGCCTGTTCGCGATCATAAGGTAATCCGCCATGATGTCCGTCACGACCTACGCCAGCCAGTTGCAGACCCTGAACAACATCAAGCGCAACCAGAGCGCGGCGAACGAACTGTCCAATCAGGTGGCGACGCAGGTCAAGTCCGGCGACCTGTCGTATTACGGCGGTCTCGACGCCGGACGTATCCTGAACAGCCGGCAGCAGGTCTCGCGGCTCGAGGCCTACAACAAGGGCATCGACATCGTGACGCCCGAGTTGAAGTCCTATGATCTTCAGGTCTCGCGCATGGACGAACTGGCCTCCTCGGTCTCCAAGGCCCTGCAGGGCCAGGGCACCTATGACCCCGAGGACGAGAGCGAGATCGGCACGCTGATCGATACCGCCCTGACCGAACTGACCTCGCTCCTCAACGAGAAGGTCGGGGGCCGCTATCTGTGGTCCGGCGGCAATTACGACGCGGCCCCGGTCGGCGACCTGACCGGCCTGCCCGATCTGACCGCCGCCGATCCTTTCGCGGCCGCGACCTCGCCCACCCTGCCGGACTATTATCTGGCGGCGCCCGGCAGCGACGACGTCGCCTGGCACGAGGCGAGCTTCTCGCCCGAGGCGGGCAAGACCGTCACCTATGGCCAGGTGGCGGCCGATCCGGCGATCCAGCGCCTCGTCTATAGTCTGCAGATGGCGAAGAGCGCCCTTGCCGCTTCGGCGGCCGCGCCCGACGACGCCACCGCGAAAGCGACCTGGACGACTTTCCGCACCCAGGCCCTGAGCGAACTTGACAGCGCCCGCGACGGCCTGAAGAGCCTGGGCACCGAGATTTCCATCGATCTGAGTTCGGTCACCGACAGCGCCAAGGCCAACGACACGATGATCAACATCTTCAAGGACGAGGAAGGCGGCATCGTCGATATCGACACGGCGGAGGCGGGCGTGAAGCTGACGCAGATCCAGAACCAGCTGCAGGCGACCTATTCGATCGTCGCGTCGCTGGCCGATACGTCGCTGGTCAAGTTTCTCTGACGCGAGCGGGCGTCAGGCCCGCAGTTCGATCCGGGGGGCGGGCGTTTCGCCCGTGGCGGCATCTTCGGTAACCGAAGACGCTTCCCCGCCTGCGGCGGCGGTCTGACCCGAGGCGGACACCGTGCCCCGGCTATCGGCCTGGTGGCGGCGGTATTCTTTCACCACATGCTCGCTCGGATACTGGTTGCGAACCTCGCCCGTGGAAGGGTCGCGCAACTGCAGGATCGTCATGTCGATCGAATTGTCATAGGTGATGCGGGGGCTGAAATAGGCCGGTCCGGCTTCCTGCACGGCCTGCGCCGTCTCGACGGTGACGCCGCTGCCGGATGCCCGCGTGGACGCGAATCCGCCTGCCGCGTATGACGACTGAAGGGGCGCCTGGGCCAGGCTGCTGTCGAACACCATCATGGCTGAACCGGACGGGTGCCGCGTTGGGCCGGTGAAGCGTATCGCCGGGAGGGGATCACGTTACCGTCAGGGGACCTGGGTGCACCCGAAAAAGACCCGTCCCTGTGGATAATTCTCCAGAAATGGGGGCAATGAGTCAAGGGCCAAGGCGATTTTGCCGGGCGGCGCCGAATCTTCCTCCACAACCGGCAGAATCTGCCGGCCGGCGGCGCCGGCCTTGAATCCGCGATTCCTGTATTATTCAATAATATCAATGCGTTATGTAGTTTTGCCGACTTGGCACGAGCCTTGAAGTCCTCTGGCTGAGCCCCGCCGCAGAATGGCGCGGTCCGATACCAGAAAGGACAAGGCATGAGCGACATCCATCTGACGTCCACATCGAGAGCCAATCTGCTCTCCCTGCAGGACACCACCAATCTCGCCAACAGGACCCAGGGGCGTCTTTCGACCGGTCTGAAGGTCGCCAGCGCGCTTGACGACGCGGTGGCCTATTTCCAGTCGAAGAACCTGACGGACCGCACGGCGGATCTGACCGAGCGCAAGGACGGCATCGACCAGGGCATTTCCTCGCTGAAGTCGGCGTTGAATTCGACGCAGTCGGCGGAAACCATCCTGAAGCAGATCAAGGGTGTCGCCATCTCGGCCAAGACCGCCGACACGGAAACCAAGGCGGATCTGACGGCGCAGTTCTCGGACCTCCTCAACCAGCTGAATTCGCTGCTTGGCGATGCGTCCTACCAGGGCACCAATCTGGTCAATTCGACCGCCCAGAACCTGACCGTCCGCTTCTCGGAAGTCACTTCGGCGGAAGTCGTGGTGAACAGCCGCGATCTGCGGGCCGGGGCGCTGATCACGGTCGGCGGTACCGCTGGTGCCGCGGGCTCGGTGATCCTGGCCGGCTTCCTGACCGGCGCCGGCTCGGCGGGCGCGGCCGCGGGCTTCTCGGACATCGCGGCGAGCAAGCTGATCACCACGATCGACACGATCACCGACTCGCTCGACACGGCGATTTCGAAGGTGCGCGCGGCGACGGCGAGCCTCGGCTCCAATGTCACCCTGCTGCAGACCAGGCTCGACTTCACCAAGAACTACATCAACACGCTGACCGAAGGCTCGGACAAGCTGACCCTCGCCGATCTGAACGAGGAAGGCGCCAATCTGGTCGCCCTGCAGACCCGCCAGCAGCTCGCCCTCAAGGCCCTGAGCTTCGCCGGTCAGAGCGAGCAGAACGTCCTCCAGCTCTTCCAGTAAGACGTCGAAACAGCGATAACGGAGATCCGTCATGACCGAACTCAACACCGCTCTCTCGGCCCGCGAAGAGGCCGCCTATCCCTTCCTCGAATGCGCCGTGATGCTGGACAGCGCCCGCAAGGGCGAGCCCACGATCCAGCTCGCCGATGCCCTCGACGTCAACGCGGCGCGCTGGCAGACCATCGCCAACCGGGCCATCGTGCGCAGCCGCCAGCTGCCGCCGACGACCTCGGAGTTCTTCAGCCGGGCCAGCCGCTTCATGGTCGAGGCGGCGCGCACCCTGCGTCAGCAGCCGGACGACAACGTCATCGAGATGATGATTCACATGAACCTGAACATGTCGGAGACCATCCTGACGGCGCGTTGAGCGCCGGCACCCGGGGCCGGAGGGATGCCCTCCGGCCGGTGGGGGCTAAAGCATGACCACCCTGTTGGCGCCGCTGCTCTTGGCCCTGTACATGGCCGCGTCGGCGCGCTTGATGGCCTGGGCCGGATCGGCCGCGACGCCGAGCGCATCGGCGATGCCGATGCTGGCCGAGATCTGGACCGTGTTTCCGCCGATGTCGAAAGGCTGGCAGAGCGCTTCCCGTATCCTCTCGCCCGCCAGCAGCAGGGCGGTATCGTCGCCCGCCTGGGGCTGCAGCACGAGGAATTCATCACCGCCGATGCGGGCCGCGGTATCTTCCGACCGGATATTGGCCTGAAGCCTTTCGGCCACCTGAAGCAGAAGATCGTCGCCCGCCTTGTGCCCCAGCGTGTCGTTGACCGCCTTGAACTTGTCGAGGTCGATGAAGAACACGGCCACCCGGGCATGGCGCCGGTCGGCCTGGCTGACGGCCTGGTTCAGACGGTCGGTGAAGAGCGTGCGGTTGGGCAGGCCGGTCAGGGCGTCGAAATTCGCCCGCTTCCAGATTTCCTGATCCTGGCGCTTGCGCTCGCTGATATCGGACAGAAGGGCGACATAGCGCAGCACCTGTCCTTGTTCATCCCGGACCACGTTGATCTTCAGCCATTCGATGAACAGGTTGCCGTCCTTGCGCCTATTGGTGATTTCGCCTTCCCAGTAGCCCTTGAGCCGCAGGCTTTCGTGCATCTGTTCGTAGAATTCCTCGTCGTGCTGTCCCGATCCCAGCAGTTCACCGGGCACCCTGCCCTGCGCTTCATGGGCGGCATAGCCGGTGATGCGCGTGAACGCCGGATTGACGCTGATGATGCGCTGGTCGGCGCCGGTCACCATGATGCCTTCGCCCGCGGCCTCGAAGACCGACTGGCTGGTCCGCATGGAATCTTCCAGCTGGACAAGGCGGGTGACATCCGAGAAGGCGAGGATGGCCCGGTCGGGCGCTTCCCCGTCCTGATTGGGGATCGGCCGGGAATTGAACGATAGCCAGCGGCGCTGTCCATGGTCCTGAATGCTGAACAATCCGTGGTGGCCCGGCCGCCTCGAAGCCTGCATCGAAGGATAGCGCTCGACCGGGACGCGCTTGCCGTCCATGTCGTAGAGCGCGACCACTCGTGCCTTCAGTTCATCTGAATCGACCGCGAGAAGGCTAAGGGCGGCCTCGTTCCACAAGGTGATATTGCTGCTCTGGTCGATGACCATCATGCCGTCTGGCATCGCATCGAACAGTTGTTTGTGCAGGATGTCCAGACGATGCAGGCGCTGACGCATACCGACGTCGCGCAGGATGACGACGCCGACGCCGCCGATCAGCACCAGCGCCAGCACGGTCGTGATCATGTGGGCGCGCAGTTCGGCGTCGATCGCCGCCTCGGTCCTCGATCGCAGACCGCGCCCGTCCGCCGATGCCGTGACCGCCAGCGGGCTGCCACCGATGCGCTGCCAGGCGACGATCCTGTCGGACCCGTCGCGGTCCTTGTGGACAATGCCGGAAGGCCTGGCGCGGGGACCGAGCAGCCAGGCCGTGTCCGCGAAGACCTGGCCGATCAGATCCGCTCCGGTATTCGTCGCCATGATGACGCCATCGGGCAGGTGGATGACAGAAAGCTCCTCGGTGACGTCGGCCGCGCCCAGGCGTGACGAAAAATAGGACGGCGGGACGGCGAGGACGATGGTGCCGACGAATGTCCCCGCGTTTTCAAGCCGCCGGGACAGAATGACGGTCCATCGGCCGGTATATTGTCCGATCAGCGGAGCCGAAATATACAGGACGTCCTGGCCGCCACCATCGCGATGACGGCGGAAATAATCACGCTCGCTCGCGTTGACCGATGCGCGTTCGTCGACGCTGCTGAACGAATTCCTGCCATCCGCGTCCATGATCCAGAGCGACAGGGTGCTGTTCGACGCGAACAGGGTTTCGATGCGCCGGACGGCGGCCGGAAAACTGGCCCTGTCGGTCTGATATTGAGTGCGCAGATCCTGCAGGACGAAGTCCACTTCACGGATCACGGACTCCATCTGAAGAGCAGCTGATTTCGACGTGAGTACAAGAGACCTGTCGATTTCGGATTGCGTCTGCTGCCGGCGTTCATCCATGCCGGCAAGCAGGTAAAACCAATAGGTCGCGAGGATCGCTATCGTGCAACTGAAAGTTATGAACATCAGAACGCGGATTTTGCGAAATGACAACATCGAGCGTTCGGCTTTCTTAACCCGCAATTCCAATAGCGGCTTGGTCGGACCCTAGTTTTGCCGCAAAGTCGCTAATTTTCCATTATAGATTTGATGAATGGCCGAAATTGATCGTTATTAATTCGATGAGCTCGGGCGGAAAGCATTTATATCGGGATTTGGGGCGAATTTTTCATCGCAGAATGTCGATATCACCCGGCACAAGGCTTGCCCGGTCGCTGGTGCGTCGCCGCGCAGATCGAGGGCGAGTTCCGTCGGCGGCACCGGGGGCAGACCGGAATCCGTGCCCAGGATGCGATGGCCGGACCCGGCGATCCGTTCTTCCAGCAACGCGATGCCCAGCCCCCCGTCGACGGCGGCCTGGATCCCGGCGAGATTGGGGCTCTCATAGGCGATCCGCCAGCGCCGGCCCGTGCCTTCGAGGGCGCGGATCGCCCGCTCGCGGTACAGGCATCCCGGCATGAAGGCGACGAGGGGCAGGGGGGTCTGTGGTGCCGGCGGGGGCGTGTCGGCGCCGGCCAGCCAGACCAGTCGTTCGGGCCAGATGCCGAAGGCCGGGCCGGATGCCGGCTCCCGCTTGGCCAGGATGACGTCGAACTGCCCGCGCGCGAGGCCTTCACGCAGGCGAACACTGAGATCGCAGCGCACCTCCAGCCGCACCCGGGGATGGCTCCGGGCAAAGGTGGCGATCACATCGGTCAGGGCCGTGACGGCGAAATCCTCGGGAATGCCGAGGCGGAGGATGGCGGGGCGGGCTTCCCCGCCCAGGCTGAGCCGGGCCTCGTCGGCGATATCGAGCATCCGGCGGGCATAACCCAGCAGGGTTTCCCCCGCCTCGGTCAGATGCACGCCACGGCCGCCCCGGTCCAGCAAGGGTTTGCCGACATCCTCTTCCAGCCGGCGGATCTGCTGGCTGACGGTCGACTGGCTGCGGTTCACCCGCTCGCCCGCCCGGGTGAAACCGCCGGTATCGACGACACTGACAAAGCTGCGCAGCAGGTCGAGGTCGAACATCACGGGGCTCCATCATCCGATTATCGAATGATGATCATGGAATCATCCAATTTCCAAATGATTTGGGTGCGCGCTAGGGTCGGGATGGTTCAGGAGCGTGACCATGCCACATACCGCCGCCAGCGAAAGTCCATCCCCGTCCGGTCGTGCCGGCGAAATCCTTCTGCTCGGCCTGTTCTGCCTGTTGTGGAGTTCCGCCTTCGCCCCGGCGAAGATCGCCCTGGTCGATTGCCCGCCCCTGCTCCTGCTGGCGGTGCGTTTTCTCGCGGCGGCGGGCTTGTGCCTGTGGCTCGGCCGGCTGCGGGGCGAGGGGGCTCTGCCCGGCGGGCGGGCGATGGCGGCGCTCGTGCTGCTCGGCCTTCTCAACAACGCGATCTATCTCGGCCTGTCGTGGAGCGGGATGCGCACCGTGTCCTCGGGCTTCGCCGCCGTGCTGATCAGCGCCAATCCCCTGCTGACCGCGGCCATCGCGGGGCCGGTGCTGGGGGAGCGGATGACCTGGGGCAAGGCGACGGGCCTGTTGCTCGGTCTTGCCGGGGTCGCCCTCGTGCTGCGCTCGCGCCTTGGGGACGGGCTGGAGGATGGCGCGGGAACCCTGCTGGTGGTGGGCGGGCTGCTGTCGCTGGTCGCCGGCACCATCGCCTTCAATCGGCTGGCGCCGAAAACCGTCGGTCCCTGGACCGGGAACGGCATCCAGTTGCTGGGGGCGGGGCTGGCGCTTCTGCCGGTCGCCCTGATGATCGAGGACGCGGGCGCAATCCGGCCGACCCTGCCGCTGGTGTTGACGCTGCTGTGGATGGTGTTCGGCGTTTCGGTTGGCGGCTATTACCTGTGGTTCCGCATTCTCGATCGTAACAGCGCCACGGCGGCCAGCAGCCTGCATTTCCTGATGCCGCCCCTCGGCCTTGGCTTCGGCTGGCTGATCGCCGGTGAAGGTGTGCCCGCTGGCGATCTGATCGGCATTCTGCCGATCACCCTCGGCATCGCCCTCGTCACGCGGCAGGCGCGGAACGCTCGGCCCTGAAGCGGGTCCTGGCGGCTGCTGGCGGGGTGCCGCGCATCTGGCCCTGGGTCGACAGCAGGATGACGGTCAGCGCCTCGATCAGGCGCTGACGGTCGATCTTGCCGCTCAGGCTTGTGCGGGATTCGAAGTGGATATGCGCATCAGGGGCGAGGACATGGCCATCGGCGGCCTTGTCGTCGGCGGCGGCGAGGGCCGCCACCCAGCGCCGCCGCCCGTCCGGGTCTTCGGCGGAAAAGGGCAGGGGGCCGAGATCCGCGCCGATTTCAAGGACGCCGTTCTCGAGATGACCGTCATAGCGGGTGCCCGCGAGATGGAAGCCGAAGGTCGAGAGCGTGGACAAGGTCGGTCATCTCCTATAGAGCGAAGCCACGGATTTTCGGCTGGCCATCCGTCCTCCGCGGCCCCATATCCCAACTTCGGCCCTTTCCGCTTAACAGAGCCTTAAATCGATCATGAGCGACCCGAAGAATGCGCGCCCGGCCGTCCCCACCGGCTGGCAGACGACCCGCCTGTTCCTGCCTTACCTGTGGCCGGCCGATCGGCGCGATCTGCGCCTGCGGGTGCTCTATGCCATCGGCTTCCTGGTGCTGGCCAAGATCGCCAATGTCATCGTGCCCTATTTCTACAAGGCGGCGGTCGATGCCCTGTCGGTGAAGGCGACGGTGGTTACCGTCCCCATCCTGATGATCATCGCCTATGGCCTCGCCCGGGTTGGCTCGCAGGCCTTCGCGGAACTGCGCGACAGCGTGTTCGCCCGGGTCGCTCAGTTCGCCGTGCGCCGGCTCGGTCTTTCGACTTTCGAGCATCTGCACCGGCTCTCGATGCGCTTTCATCTCGACCGGCGGACGGGAGGGCTCAACCGGGTGATCGAGCGCGGCACCAAGGGCATCGAACTCGTGCTGCGCTTCGCCCTGTTCAACATCGGGCCGACCATTCTCGAGATCAGTTTCGTGCTGATCCTGCTGGCGCTGGGCTTCGGCTGGCCCATGGTCAGCGTGATGGTGGCGACCATCATCGCCTATATCCTGTTCACCTTCCTCGTCTCCGAGCGGCGCATCAAATACCGCCGCGAGATGAACACCCAGGACACGGACGCCAACACCAAGGCGGTCGACAGCCTGCTGAACTACGAGACCGTCAAATATTTCTCGAACGAGGCCCATGAGGCGCGGCGCTTCGACAAGGCGCTGATGGCTTATGAGAAGGCGGCGGTGAAGAGCCAGACCACCCTGTCCCTGCTCAACGCCGGGCAGTCGGCGATCATGGCGGCCGGGCTCGGCGGCGTGATGTATCTGGCGGGGGTCGGCGTCGCCGATGGCACCATGACCGTGGGCGACTTCGTCCTCGTCAACACCTTCCTGATCCAGCTCTATATCCCGCTCAACATGCTCGGTTTCGTCTACCGCGAGATCAAGCAGGGCCTGATCGACATGGAAGCGATGTTCAACGTCCTCGACGTGCCGGAAGAGGTGCGGGACAAGCCGGACGCCAAACCCCTGCGGGTGACGGGCGGCGAGGTCCGGTTCGAGGATGTCTCCTTCCGCTACGACCAGCGCCGGGGCATCCTGCGCGACGTCTCCTTCACCGCGGCGCCGGGCAGCACGGTCGCGATCGTCGGCCCCTCTGGCGCCGGCAAGTCGACCATCAGCCGCATCCTGTTCCGCTTCTACGATATCGAGCAGGGCCGGGTGACGATCGATGGCCAGAATATCGACGGCGTGACCCAGGCATCCTTGCGCAAGGTGATCGGCATCGTTCCGCAGGACACGGTGCTGTTCAACGACACGATCCGCTACAACATCCGCTATGGCCGGCCCGAGGCCAGCGATGCCGAAGTGGAACAGGCGGCGAAACTCGCCCGCATCCATGATTTCATCGTCTCGCTGCCCGATGGCTACGACAGCATGGTGGGCGAGCGCGGCCTGAAACTGTCGGGCGGGGAGAAGCAGCGGGTGGCGATCGCCCGCACGATCCTGAAGAATCCGCCGATCCTTCTCCTGGACGAGGCGACCTCCGCCCTCGACACCCAGACCGAGAAGGAGATTCAGACCAGCCTGAAGGAGATTTCCCGCGGGCGCACGGCTATTGTCATCGCGCACCGGCTGTCTACAGTCGTTGACTGCGACGAGATTCTGGTCCTGGACAAGGGCCGCATCGTCGAGCGGGGCACCCATGACGCCCTGCTGGCGAAGGGCGGCCAATATGCCGGCATGTGGCAGCGCCAGCTCGAGGCGGTGGAAGCCGAGGCGAAACTCGCCGAAGTCCGCGCCGAGGGTCTGGCCGTCGGCCCCTGACGGCAGGGAGAGGTTACGTGGATATTCTGGCTTCGATCCGTTCGGTCTTGCATCCCCTGCATCGGGAGGGTGTCAAATTCGTCGCGATCTTCGCGATCGCGACCCTGATCCTGTTCCTGATCTGGCGGCCGCTGGGCTGGCTCGGCGTGGTGCTCACGGTCTGGTGCGCCTATTTCTTCCGCGATCCGCCGCGGGCGACCCCGTCGCGACAGGGCCTGGTGGTTTCCCCCGCCGATGGCAAGGTGGTCGATACCTCGCTGGCGGTGCCGCCGGCCGAGCTTGGCCTTGGCGAGGCGCCGCGCCCGCGCATTTCCATCTTCATGTCGGTGTTCGATGTCCATGTGAACCGGATGCCGGTCACCGCCACCATCGACCGCATCTCCTATCGCCCCGGCAAATTCCTCAATGCCGCCGACGACAAGGCCAGCGACGACAACGAGCGCAACTCCCTGCGTCTCGTCCTCGACGACGGTCGTGACCTCGGCGTCGTGCAGATCGCGGGGCTCGTCGCCCGCCGCATCGTCTGCGATGTCGGCCCCGGGCAGAAACTGTCCGCCGGCGAGCGTTTCGGCATCATCCGCTTCGGCAGCCGGCTCGATGTCTATCTGCCGGAAGGGGTGGCGCCCCTCGTCGCCGTTGGCCAGCGCGCCATCGCTGGGGAAACGGTGCTGGCCGATTTCACCTCGGTCGAAGGCCCGCGCCTCGTCACGGTCGGCTGACGGGGGCGGGGATGAGCGACTGGGAAGGCTGGAATACAAGGGTTCGCCTGCGGCGGCGCAAGGCCCGGAGCTATCCGCCGCGCCTGAACCGCCTGCCGGCGCGCAGCCTGCTGCCCAACATGCTCACCACCTTCGCGCTTTGCGCCGGGCTGACCTCGATCCGCTTCGCGCTCGAGAACAAGTTCGAGCTGGCGGTGGCCGCCATCCTGATCGCGGCCCTGTTCGACGGGATCGACGGCCGGGTGGCCCGCATGATCAAGGGCACCAGCCGCTTCGGCGCCGAGCTTGATTCCCTGTCGGATTTCCTGTCCTTCGGCGTCGCCCCGGTCGTCGTCCTCTATCTCTGGACGCTCAGCGATATTTCCGGCTTCGGCTGGATCGCCGTGCTGTCCCACGCGGTGTGCTGCGCCCTCCGCCTTGCCCGCTTCAATGTCGCGATCGACGATCCGGACAAGCCGGCCTGGACCTCGGGTTTCTTCACCGGCGTGCCCTCGCCCGCCGGGGCGGCCCTCGTCCTGCTGCCGATCATCGCCAGTTTCAGCCTGGGGCCGATGCCCTTCCATTCGCCCTATCTGGTCGCCGGAGTCGCCGTCCTCGTCGCCTTCCTGATGGTCAGCCGCATTCCGACCTTCTCCTTCAAGAAGATCCGCATCCACCGCGACTGGGTGCTGCCGACCCTGGTCTTCGTCGGCATCGGCACGGCGCTGGCCCTGTCCTATCCCTGGCAGGTGCTGGGTCTTCTCATCGTCATCTACGCCGTGACCATCCCCTTTGGCCCCATCGCCTGGCGCCGCGAACAGGCCAAGGCGGCCGAGCGCGCGGCGCAGGCGCAAGGCGAAGACGAGAAGCCGCAGGCCCTCTGACCCCCGCGCCCTGGAGCGCCATACGCGGAAGGTATCGACAGCCTCGCGAATAGGTATTGGACCCCGGACACCCTGATGCACGAATCCTGATCGTGGCCATCGCTGGCTACCGCTGGCGGTGGAACAATAATGAAACAGGGAGGAAGGGCATGTTCGTCAGGAACTGCTGGTACGTCGCGGGCTGGGACTACGAGTTGCCGCCGGGCAAGATCCTGGGCAAGACGATCGCCGATCAGCCGTTGGCCCTCTATCGAAAGCAGGATGGCACCGTCGTCGCGGTCGAGGACCGCTGCTGTCACCGTCAGGCCGCGCTGCACCTCGGCGAGATCGAAGGGGACTGCATCCGCTGCATGTATCACGGCCTGAAGTTCGACGCTTCCGGCCGCTGCGTCGAGGTCCCCGGACAGGCCCGCGTCCCCGAGCGCGCCATGGTGCGGACCTATCCGGTGGTCGAGCGGGACAACTGGCTCTGGGTCTGGATGGGCGAGGTTGACCGGGCCGATGCCGGTCTGATCCCCTTCTCGGTCGGCCCCGGCGATCCCGATTGGGACATGCGCCCCAGCTCGATGACCTTCAACGCGGATTATCGTCTCGTCCTCGACAATCTGCTCGATTTCTCTCACCTGACCTTCGTTCACCGGAAGACTTTCGGTGGCGAGGATTACGCCACCAGCCTGCCCCGGATCTCGAAGCTGGCGCGCGGCTTCAGGGTCGAGCGCTGGGTCCGCGACACGCCGGCCCTGGTCTTCGCCCAGCATGTGATGACCGGGCGCTACGACATGCTGCTGGATTACACGGTGCAGATGCCCTGTGTCTTCGTCATGCGGTTCCAGGTCTATGAAGCGGGCAAGGCCACGGAGGGTCCGTCCGACGGCAAGCTGCTGCTCGACACCTGGACTTGTCAGTCGGTGGTGCCGGCGTCGGCCGGGGAATGCACCTATTATTTCTCGTGGGGGGCGAGCAAGGCCACCGCCGGGCAGGAGGTCGGCGATCTGCTCTACGCCGGCATCCACAAGGCTTTCCTCGAGGACAAGGAAATGATCGAGGCGCAATACCGGAACATCCGGCGTGATCCCGATCGGCCGGTGATCAACATCGCGCATGATGCCGCGGTCAATCAGATGCGCATCCTGCTGGAGCGGACGATCGCCGCCGATAACGCGGGTCTCGCCGCCGAATGAAAAGGGGTAGCGAAAGGGGGCCGGGGCCCCCTTTCGTCAAGGTGTGCCGATGGATGCCGTCCGCCGTCCGGTCCAGCGGCGCAGGCGCGGCCCCCAGGTCTCGCGCAGGCGCAAGGGCAGGGCGAGCAGGCAGGGCGTGACCACGAGGGTCAGCACCGTCGCGAAGGCGAGGCCAAAGGCGACCGCCGTCGCCAGTTGCACCCACCATTGCGACGACGGCGCGCCCACGGCCACTTCCCGCCCGATGACGTCGATGGTGAGGCCGAGCGCCATGGGCAGGATGCCGATGATCGTCGTGAAGGTGGTCAGCAACACCGGGCGCATCCGCTGGGCGCCGGTGCGGAGGATGGCCTCGTAAGGCTCCATGCCGAGGCCGCGGAGTTCCTTGTAGGTATCGATCAGCACGACATTATGGGCGACGACGACGCCCGCCAGCGAGATGACGCCGATGCCGGTCATCACGACCGAGAACAATTGCCCGGTGATCAACAAGCCGGCGAAGACGCCGATGGTCGACAGCGCGACCGCCGAGAGGATCACGAAGGTCGAATAAAAGCTGTTGAACTGGGTGACGAGAATGATCGCCATCAGGAACAGGCCGACGAAAAAGGCCTTGGCGAGGAAGGCCCCGGCGGCGGCCGTCTCCTCGTCCTGGCCGCGAAACTTGATGGTGACCGACGGGTCGAAACTCTGGGTCGCCATCCAGGCCTTGATCTCGCGCACCTTCTCGTCCGGCAGGATGCCGGCGGCGACATTGGCCTGCAGGGTGATCACCCGCTTGGCGTCGACATGCATCAGCTTGCCGGTCGTCGGCTCCGCCGTCCGGGTGACGAAGCTCGACAGCGGCACCTGGCCGAGGCGGGTTTCGAGCCGCAGCTGGTCGAAGGCATCGAGATTGCGGAGCGTCTCGGGGAAGCGGACGCGGATATCGATTTCCTCGTCGGCGTCATCCGGGCGGTATTCGCCGATCTTGATGCCATTGGTGACGAGCTGAACCGCGTTGCCGACCGAGGTGATGTCGGCGCCGAAACGGCCGGCCTGACCCCGGTCGACCCGCAGCACCCAGTCGATGCCGGGCAGGGGACGGCTGTCTTCCTGATCGATCAGGCCCGGCATGGCTTCCAGCTGGTTGCGGATGCGGTCGGCGGTTTCGGGCAGGGCGAAGGGGTTATTAGCGGCCAGTTCGATCTGGATCGCCTTGCCGACCGGCGGGCCGACGTCGGGCAGGCGGGTTTCGACCGCGATGCCGGCGATCCGCCCCGCCGTCTCGCGGATCTCGCCCAGGATCTCGGCCGATTTGCGGCGCTGGTTCCAGGGGGTGAATTCGACCGTGATGTTGCCGATGGTGTCGGGCGCCGCGTCGGTGCCGGCCGGCGGCGCGCCCACCGTCGTATTGGCGATTTCGATGCCGTCGATGCGGAGGACGATGTGTTCGACTTCGCGCATCAGGGCATCGCGCTCGTGAATCGACAGATTGCCCCGGGCGTGGACGAGGACGATCGCCCGCTCGGGCTCGACCTCGGGGAAGAACTGCACGCCCTTGCCTTCCATCGCGTAGATCGCCTGCAGCGCGACGAGAAGACCGATGCAGCCGAGCAGGATCTTGCCCGGGTGGCGCAGGGCCTTTTCCAGGGAGCGGGAATACCAGCCGGTGAAACCGGGCAGGGCGCGGACGTCGCCGCGTTCGGTGACCGCGATGAAATGCTCGGTCCTGGCATCGGTCGCGCCCGGCTTGCCGAAGATGGAGCCGAGGACGGGAATGAACATCAGCGCGATCAGGATCGAGCCCATCAGGGTGACGATCAGCGTCAGCGGGATATAGGACATGAACTTGCCGGTGATGCCCGGCCAGAACAGCAGCGGCACGAAGACGATGGCGGTCGTCGTCGTCGTCGTGATCACCGGCCAGGCCATGCGCTTGGCGGCGATGGCATAGGCGTCGCGCCGGTCCATGCCCTCGGTCATCTTGCGGTCGGCGTATTCGACGACGATCACGCCGCCGTCGACCACCATGCCGACGACGAGGATCATCGAGAACATGACGAGCATGTTGAGGGTGACGCCCATCGCCGCCAGCAGCACGAGACCCAGCAGGAAGGAGCCCGGAATGGTCAGCGAGACGAGCCCGGCCGAGCGCCCGCCGAGCGAGCCGACGACGACGACCATGACCAGGAAAACGGCGATCAGCACCGAGTTCTGCAGGTCGAGCAGCATGTTGTCGATTTCCTTCGACGCATCCTGCGCGTAATCGATCTGCACGTTCGGCGGCAATTCGGCCTTGGCGTATTCGACGATGGCCTTCACCTTGGCCACGGTCTCGATGATGTTGCGGCCCGCGCGCTTCTTCACCTCGAGGGTGAGAGACGGCTTGCCGTTCACCCGGGCGAAGGTTTCCGGGTCCTTGAAGGTGCGGCGGATCTCGGTGATGTCGCGCAGGGTGACGACACCATCGCCCGAGACCTTGATGGGCAGGGACAGCACGTCTTCCGCCGTCTCGAACAGGCCAGGCACCTTGATCGAGAAGCGCCCGGCGCCGGTATCGAGCGCGCCGGCGGCGACCAGCCGGTTGTTCATGCTGACGATCTGGATCAGTTCCGACTGGCTGATCCGATAGGATTCCAGCTTCAGCGGATCGACCACGATTTCCAGCAATTCATCGCGCTTGCCGGTGATGTCGGCCGACAATACGTCGGGCAGAGCCTCGAAGGCGTCTTCCAGCTTGCGGGCGATGGTCAGCAGCGTGCGCTCCGGCACATCGCCCGAGAGGGAGACGAGCAGGATGGGGAAGAGCGAGATGCTGACCTGGGTGACGATCGGCTCCTCGGTATCGGCGGGGAGCTTGGGCTTGGCCTGGTCGACCTTCTCGCGCACGTCGGCCAGCGCCTTGTCGCCGTTGAAGCCGGCATCGAATTCAAGGAGGACATAGGCATAGCCTTCGCCCGCCTCCGAACTCATCTCCTTGATCCCCTCGATCGAGCGAAGCTCCTTCTCCATGGGCTTCAGCAGGAGCCGCTCGCCATCCTCGGGCGAGATGCCCTCATGGATCATGTTGACGTAGATATAGGGGATCTCCGCGTCCGGCTGGGCCTCGCGCGGGATGGTCAGATAGGTCGAGAGCCCCGCGACGCTGAGCAGCACCAGGAAGCTGAGAACCGTGCGCGGATAGCGCAGGCACCAGTCGATCAGCGCGTTCACGAGTTGCCACCTTCGCCCCGGGTCACGTCGACCTTCTGGCCCGGCAGCACGAAGTCCTGGCCCACGATGATGACATCGGCCTTGTCCGGCAGGCCGGTGACGAAGACACCCCGCTCGTCGCTGCCGACGATGGTGACCGGCAGGAAGCGCACGATGGTATCGGCGTCGACGATCTTGAGGCCGATGGTGCCCGCGCTGTCGAGGCTGAGGATCGCCGGAGACAGGTGATGGGCGGGCACCGGCGGCGTCGGCACATGCGCCTCGGTGGTGATACCGGCCTTCAGCGCGCCGTCGGCATTGGCGACCTCGATCTCGACGCGGAAGGTGCGGGTGTCGGGATCGGCCTTGGTGGCGACGAAGCGGACCTTGCCGGTCACCTCCTGGCCGGTGATCAGCCGCGCCCCTGCATCGGCGCCGACGCGGATGCCGGCGATCTCGCGCTCGGCGACCTGGCCGACGATCAGCATCGGATCGGCGTCGACGATGGTCGCGCAGGCCTGGGGGCCGCCGGGGTTCAGCACGTCGCCGATCTCGGCCGTCGTATCCTCGATCACGCCATCGAAGGGCGCCTTGATCTCGATGTCGCTGAGTTCCTGCGTCATCCGGCTCAGCTTGGCCCTCGCGGCGTCGAGCTGGGCACGGGCTTCGGCCAGGCGGTTGGTGGTGCCGTAGCCGGCGCCCTTCAGCTGGGAGGCGGCGTTATATTCCATCTCGCGCTGGCGCAATTCGGCCTCGGCCTCGGTCAGGGCGGCCTGGCGATCGCGCAGGGACAGGCGGCAGATGACGTCCCCGGCTTTCACCACGGCGCCGCGGCGGACCAGGATCTCGCTGACCGAGCCGGTGGTTTCCGCCTTGAGATCGACGCTGCGCACCGCTTCCGTCCGGCCGCGCACGGTGATCGAGCCGGTGTGCTCGGCGGCGGTCGAGGCGCTGACCCGGACCCGGGGCAGGACCGTCGGCGTGCTGTCCGCGCGATCCGCCGGCGGCGGGGTCGTGCTTTCGGCCTTGCCCGACAGGGCGCCCGAAGCGATCCAGACCGCCATCAAGGCGGTCATCGCGGTGGCGATGACATAGGATTTACGCATGACATTCCCCCCGTCAGTCCCGGCCGGCGGGCGCGAGCGCCGCGCCATCCGGGCTGATCATGTTCCGATGGTGTTCCATGAAGGCGATCGACGCCAGCAGCCGGGCCCGGCCGAGACCGATCGCGAACTGGAGATTGGCCATCTGGCTGCCCGGATCCGCGCTCGTGGCCTCGAGCCGGGCCAGGGCGTCGCGGTGCTCCGCCAGATGCTGGTCGATATAGGTCTGCACGGTCGCGTCCGGCAGCAGATGGGCGAAGATCATCGCCATGGAGAATTCCGAGCGCACGCGGTCCGGCTGGATGCCGGCGGTCAGGCTGGCGATGAAATGCGCGCGGCCGCGGGGCGTGATCGCATAGACCTTCTTGTCCGGGCGGCCGTGCTGTTCCTCTTCCCGCGAGACGACGAGGTCTTCCTCGGCGAGGCGGGTCAGCGCCGGATAGATCGAGCCGAAGGACGCGTCGAAGACGCCGTTGAAGGTGCCATCCTCGAACAGCTTCTTGATCTCGTAACCCGTGGCCTCGCCAAAGGTCAGCAGGCCGAGGCAGACAGTCTTGATATCCATGCCGTTTCCGGTTGTGCCGCCGCGCCGATTTCCATGATTTTATATCGAACCGATATATTCACGACCGATACATGCCGGATCGGCCCGTTCGGCGTCAATCGCCCTTATTGCAATGCGCAGGGAGATATGCGTTGAATTATTGTGTGCAATTCGTCGATTGCATGGCTGAAAACACCCTCCCGGGGCGGGGGTTACGCCCCGAAGGCAAGACTTCGTGCCGTTGAACCCCAAATTTGATTTGAATGTGGGGCAAACGCCGCATATCGTTCGAGTGCTCCCCAAAGCGCAGGTCACCAAGTATCGGTGGTGCCGGCAAAGGAATCTGTGCGTCGCGGGGTGCGTCCGACAAAGCATTTGCGTCGCCGGGGTCGAGCGGCGCGTCTCTCAAGGTCTCATCCAGTGCCGAACAACGTCAAAGCGCGTGTCAAGTGGTTCAACAGCATGAAGGGCTTCGGTTTCGTTGCCCCGATCGATGGTTCCCCTGACGCCTTTCTTCATGTCTCCGTCCTCAGCTCCGCGGGCTATGGCGATCTTCCGGACGGAGCGGAACTCACCGTTGACATCGGCGAAGGTCCCCGCGGACCGCAGGTCCAGCGCCTGATCGATGTCGTTGGCGTCGAGCCCGGCTCGGCCCCTCCGCATCGCGCGCCCTTCGGCGACCGTGGCGGCTTTGGCGATCGTGATCGTGGCGGTTTCGGCGGCCGTGATCGCGGTGGCTTCGGCGGCGACCGCGGTGGCTTCGGCGGCGGCGGCGACCGTGGCGGCTTCGGCGGCGGCGCCCCGCGCGGCGGCTTCGGCGGCGGCGGTGGTGGCGGCTTTGGCGGCGGCGGTGACCGTGGCGGCTTCAGCGGCGGCGGTGATCGTGGTGGCTTCAGCGGCGGCGGCGATCGTGGCGGCTTCAACCAGGCCCCGATCGCGGCGCCGGCTTCCGACGCCGACACCATCAGCGGCACCGTGAAGTGGTTCAAGCCGGAATCCGGCTTTGGCTTCATCGTGGCCGATGACGGCGGCAAGGACGTCTTCATCCACAAGAGCGTGCTGCGCCGCTGCGGCCTCGTCGAGCTGCAGGCTCAGCAGCGCGTGAAGTTCACGGTGCAGACCGCCCAGAAGGGCCGGGAAGCCACCTGGATCGCCACGATCTGATTTCCCGCCGGCCGCAAGGCCGGACGAATGCGAAAGGCCGGCCGGTTCATCCCGCCGGCCTTTTTTGTCGTCTGGGGTGGCGGCCGGTGGGGTGGCGGCCGGCGGGCGCCGGACATGAAAACGGCGGCGGCATCGCTGCCACCGCCGTATCGAAGGGTCGGCGCGCGCCGGTCAGGCGGCGCGCAGGACCTGTTCCAGACGCTCCACCGCGGCGGTTTCGTCGATCTTCTCGACCGCGGCGACTTCGCGGGCCAGGCGGTCGAGGGCGGCCTCGTAGATCTGGCGTTCGCTGTAGGACTGTTCCGGCTGACCGGCATTGCGGTGCAGGTCGCGCACCACCTCGGCGATCGAGACCGGATCGCCCGAATTGATCTTGGCTTCATATTCCTGGGCGCGGCGCGACCACATGGTGCGCTTCACCCGGGCACGGCCCTTCAGCACGGTCAGGGCTTCCTTCATCGTATCCGGGCTGGACAGTTTGCGCATCCCGACCGACGGCGCCTTGCCGAAGGGCACGCGCAGGGTCATCTTGTCCTTGTCGAAAACGATGACGAAAAGCTCCAGCGTGATGCCGGAAATGATCTGGCTTTCGAGGTCAACGATCTTGCCGACGCCATGCGCCGGATAGACGATGTGATCGCCCACGGCATAATCGACCTGCGTCTTCTTCTTCGTCACGACAGCCATGTTCTCGTCCTATCTTTGACGGCTAGACAGTTTGTCTTCGTCCGGTCGGGGCCGACGGGCCCCGGACCGCTAGCGAACTCACTCAATATCAGAGCCTGCTGGGGCCTGTCCGGCGGGCCAGCGCATCCTCCAGGGCACAAAAGAAACCGTCCGACCACACAAGGGGTCGCGCGGTTATTTTTGGGTCTGGATGAGCGGCACTCCCGCAGGGGACAGCCGACCGGACGCAGTTTATAGCATGTTGCGAAGCGAAAATGAAGGGACTGTCACATTGCCCCTTGACACCGCAGCCCAAAAATTTCAGCAGCGGCCCGGCGCGCGGCCCTTAAGTGCTTGATCGAAAAGTCCGAATCTCAATGACAATGATATTTTGTCACACGGCCATGCAGCGGCACCATGGCCTTCCGGCCGGTGCCGCTGTGAACCCTCAGGCTCAATCCTGCTTGGCGGGCTTGGGCGAGAAGAATTTGTCCAGCTTGTCGGCGACACCCTTCATCGCATCGGCTTCGGGCAGGGCGTCGATCTTGCGGGTGATGTTGGGCCACTGGCTGGCGTAGTCGCGGTTCAACTCGGCCCATTTCTCGATGCCGTCCTCGGTATCGGGGAAAATGGCCTCGGCCGGGCATTCGGGTTCGCAGACGCCGCAGTCGATGCATTCGTCCGGGTTGATGACGAGCATGTTCTCGCCTTCATAGAAGCAATCGACCGGACAGACTTCCACAGA
>JAOZVS010000167.1 GCA_025869435.1 Zavarzinia sp. | reverse complement strand
ACTGTCGCCATCGTCGCCCTGCCGCTGTCGATGGCGATCGCCATCGCCTCGGGCGTGCCGCCGGATCGCGGGCTCTATACCGCGATCATCGGCGGCTTCCTCGTCTCGGCGCTGGGCGGCAGCCGGTTCCAGATCGGCGGACCGGCGGGGGCCTTCATCGTCCTCGTCGCGGCGACGGTCGATATCCACGGTATCGACGGCCTGCTGCTGGCGACCATGATGTCCGGCGTCTTTCTCGCCGCCGTCGGCTTCCTGCGCCTTGGCACCTATATCAAGTTCATTCCCTATCCGGTCACGGTCGGTTTCACCGCCGGCATCGCCATCATCATCTTCGCCAGCCAGATCAAGGACCTGCTGGGCCTGACCCTGCCGGGCAAGGAGCCGGGCGCCCTGCTGCCGAAGCTGGAGATGCTGGGTGCCGCCCTGCCGACGGCCAATGTCGCCACCATCGGCATGACCGTGCTGACCATCGCGACCATCCTGATCTTGCGCCGCTTCCGGCCGCAGTGGCCGGGGATGCTGATCGCCGTCACCCTCGCCTCCCTCGCCGCCCTCGGCCTTGGCCTCGATGTCGAGACCATCGGCAGCCGTTTCGGCGGCATTCCCCAGTCGATCCCGCTGCCCAGCCTGCCGACGATCAGCCTCGAGAAGGCGATCGCCGTGCTGCCGGCCGCCCTCTCCTTCACCCTGCTCGGCGCGATCGAGAGCCTGCTGTCCGCCGTCGTCGCCGACAGCATGAGCGGGCGGCGCCACCGCTCGAACTGCGAACTGGTGGCGCAGGGCGTGGCCAATATCGCTTCGGCCCTGTTCGGCGGCATCTGCGTGACCGGCACCATCGCCCGCACGGCGACCAATGTCCGCGCCGGCGCCCATGGCCCGATCGCGGGGATGCTGCATTCCGTCTTCCTGCTCGCCTTCGTCCTGCTGGCGGCGCCCCTCGCCTCGGCCATTCCGCTGGCCGCCCTCGCCGGCGTCCTCGCCATCGTCGCCTGGAACATGATCGAGAAACATGCCTTCGCCGTCCTGCTGCGCACCTCGCGTGGGGATGCCGTCGTGCTGCTGACCACCCTGTTGTTGACCGTGTTCCGCGACCTCGCCGAAGGCATCGTCGCCGGCTTCGCCCTGGCGCCCTGCTGTTCCTGCACCGCATGGCGCAATCGGTCGAAGTCGAGAGCGAAATGCCCCTCGTCGCCGAGGATCGGGGCGACAAGAACGACGCCCGCCGCCAGGAGCGTTACGACCCCGCCCTGTCGAGCGACCGCGATGTCGTCGTGCATCACATCACCGGCGCCTTCTTCTTCGGCGCCGCCGCCAGCGTCGGCGCCGTGCTCGACCGCCTGGGCGAGAGCCCGAGGGCCTATGTCCTCGATTTCGCCAATGTGCCCTTCCTCGACTCGACGGCGGCCTCGACCATCGAAGGCTTCCTGCGGAAAGCCGAACGGCGGGGCGCCATCGTCTATATCGGCGGGGCGAGGCCGGCGGTTCGCCGCGTGCTGCTGGCCCATGGCGTGCGCCCGCCCCGTGCCCACTTCAAGTCGGACGTCGCCGATGCCATGATCGCCGCCCACCGGAAGGCCACGCCCGCGACCGAATGATCCGCCGCCTCTGCCTGTTTCTCGCCCTGCTGATCTGCGCCGGCCCGGCCGGGGCGGAGCCGCGCCCGCTCGATGCCGGCGACCGGCTGTTCATCCAGGCCAATGTGCAATGGACTGTCGGCCATGAGATCGGCCATGCCCTGATCGACCAGTTGCGGCTGCCCGTCTTCGGGCGGGAGGAGGACGCCGCCGACATGCTGGGTGCCCTGCTGCTGGTGCTGCGGCGGGATGCCGGGCTGCAGCCGGATTTTCGCGAGCGGCTGAAGGCGATCGCCGACGGCTGGCTGCTGGAATGGCTCGACGATCTGCAACTCGACAGCAGCATCCCCTATTGGGACCAGCATTCCCTGGATATCCAGCGCCTGTTCACCTTCACCTGCCTGATCTTCGGCTCCGACCCCGAGCATCTGCGCGACCTCGCCGATACCGCCACCCTGCCGATCGAACGCGCGCTCTACTGCCCCGAGGAATATGCCCTCGCCGCCCGCTCCATCGACTGGGTCAGCCAGCATTACGGCCGGCCTTCGGGCGAGGCCATGGCGCCGGGCGCCGGGCGCTTCCGCGTGACCTATGAAGATGCCGGCGCCTCCCGCTTCCGGGACCTGATCGATATCGTGCGGGCCGATCCCTTCGTGCAGGATGCGGCCGACCGCCTGTCCGAGCGGCTGCGCCTGCCGCGCGATATCGGCATCGTCTTCACCGACTGCGGCAACCCGGATGCCTTCTATAACGCCAACACGGTCGAGATCGTGATCTGCTACGGCCTCCTCGAGCATTTCGCCGATTATGCCCGCCGCCGCCACGACCCCGCGCCCGGCAAGACCCTGTGCGACGTGCCGGTGACCGGGATGCCGGGCGGGCGTCGCTACGGCTGTACCACCCCGGCCCCGCCGGCCCCCTGAAGCCACAATTACTTGCGTCTTCGCTCGCGCGTGGGGCCAGACATGGTACCATTCGGGATCAGGACTCGAAGGGGCGATTCTTTTGCAGCTGGCACGACGGGAGCGTTCGGGAAGCACCATGAACGTCATGGCGGGCGCAAGAAGCGAGATCTACGGGCGGCTGGAAAGCGCCCGGCGGATCTGGTGCGTCGGCGCCGTCCATGCCGACCTGCACCGCCTGACCGTGCTGCATGACGCCCTCGCCGGGCGGTTGCGCCGGGGCGACCGGCTGGTCTATCTCGGCAACATGATCGGCCACGGCGCCAATGCCACCGGCACCATGGACGAGATGCTGGCCTTCCGCCGCCATGTCCTCTGCTTCGCCGGGATGGAGCCCTGGGACATCGTCTTCCTGCGCGGCGCGCAGGAAGAAATGTGGGTGAAACTCGGCCAGTTGCAGTTCGCCCCCAATCCGCGCGAAGTCCTGCAATGGATGATCAGCCAGGGCGTGGGCGCCACCCTGCGCTCCTATGGCATCGATCCCGACAGCGGCTTCGGCCATATCCGCGACGGCGCCGTCGCCATCACCCGCTGGACCTCGCGGGTGATGCAGGCGGTGCACGACCACCCGGGCCATGACGACCTGCTCTCGGGCCTGCGCCGCTATGCCTTCTCGACGGGCGAGGGCCTGCTCTTCGTCAACGCCGGGCTCGACGCCGCCCGCCCCCTGACCGAACAGCGCGACGCCTTCTGGTGGGGCGGCCCCGGCCGTTTCGACGACGACGCGCCTTACGGCGACTTCCGCCTGATCATCCGCGGCTTCGACCGCAACCGCGGCGGCGTGATCATGGGCCAGCACCGCGCCACCATCGACGGCGGCTGCGGCTTCGGCGGCACCCTCGCCGCCGCCTGCTTCCAGCCCGACGGCGACCTCGACGACTGGATCGAGGTCTGAGCGGCTGGGGAATCTCCCCTAGCCGTCATTCCGGCGAAGGCCGGAATCTCCCGACAGAATTGGTCCATCACCTCCCTCGGTTTCCGCGCCCCATTTCGTAAAGCGTTCCTTTACAGGGAACGGGCCGGCTTCTAGAGTGGGTCATGAAGATCCGGAACGTGGTGCACAAGGGCTTGCGTCGCCTCATCGAGAAAGACGATGCCTCCGGTGTGCAACCCGCCGTCGCTGACAAACTCCGCCGCATCGTTTCCTTCCTTCAAGACATGGCGCGGGAAGACGAATTGCGCACGGTGCCAAGTTGGAAAGCACATCTGCTGACCGGCGACCGCAAGGGCATATGGAGCCTGTTCGTGACGAAGAACTGGCGCGTCACGTTTCGCATCGACCGCGACGAGATCGAAATCATCGACCTCGACTATGAAGACTACCACTAGGAAAGGACCACGAGCATGACCCAGGGCATCCGGATGAAAAATCCCGCCCATCCCGGCGGCTTCGTGAAGAGCGAGATCGTCGAGGCCCTTGGCCTGACCGTGACGGACGCGGCAGCAGCGCTGGGCGTAACCCGGCCTGCGCTGTCGGCGCTGCTGAACGAGCGCGCGCATCTCTCGCCCGAAATGGCCCTGCGGATCGAAAAGGCCTTCGGCGTTTCGATGGACACGCTGATGCGGATGCAGAACAGCTTCGACATCGCCGAGACCCGCAAGCGGGAAGCGGACATCAAGGTCGCCCCCTTCAGGGGCAATCTTGCCGACCGAGAGCCGGGGCTCATATAAGGAAAATCGACCAACGGCAGGCACTGAAGCGGATTCGCCTGTCGTGCTCGCCGCCTGTCGGTCAGTCAAGTCCGCCTATCTTTCAGACCCTCATGCATCACCGGGCACGGCCTATGCGGAGGCGGCCAAGGTCCTCGCCCAAAGAGGCCTCGTCGGTAGCCTGCCCCGTCCAGACTTGAACTATCGTTCCGTCGGAGATGGCCTCACGAAAATCGAACTCGAACTGCAAATTCGATGGAAAGCCCATTTCGCGACCATCCGCCAGAGCAAACTTGCCTATTCCCATTGCCGATAAAGTGACGCGCAGTTCGCGCTCTGGGGCATAGGCATTGTCCTTAAAATAGGCGTATTCAATGGGATACGGGAGGCGATCGGCGTTGGAACAGCAATTTTCCCGATCGACATAAGAGATTTCGCCATAGTTAATCGAAAAAATCTGGTGACACTGTATATTTTCACACATAAGAGCGGCGTCGGATAGACTGATATTCAGGCGACGCTTTAATTTCTCGAAATCGAATTCCAGTCCGACTTGATCCTTTCCGACACCTCCCCCGCAATTCTCCCAAATGAACTGCGAGTTTTCGAGCGAGAAGCAACAGGCATAAGTCCGACCTCGGGACTGAGAATAATATTTCGACAGGGTGAAATCTGGATTCTTCTCGAATTTAATCGCCTGATTGCCGGGCCTGTCCAGCAAAAGTTCGGCACCGTCATGGTGGTCCGCCATTGGAAAATCAGCATAGCTATCAACTCGGTTGAAGTGGAGATAGCCATATTTGATCGACTTTATGAGGTGTTCGATCTTCATAATCTTAAAGAGACGCTGACCCGGCTTCGGCTGCACGAGAATTTCTGCGTGCGGTTCGATTTGGCCATGTGGCACCATGATCACCCCCCAATATCGACCGGCACAATGGTCTCCAGTTTACAATTAGTCCCGCCGAGTCTGGATGTTGGCTCCCGGGGCCAATATTCAATGACCCCTAACCCCACCTCTGATCGGTCGTAGAGACAGCTCATCAACTCCGAAATAACATATGAATGACCACCGACTGCCCCGGGATCTGCGGCAAACCGGCACGGCATCATCGGATCTCCCGCGCCCACGCCTCTCCTGACGTCAAAGACGCCCAGCGTCACCCCACGGTGCCCGTGCTTCCGATGTCGCCGAGGCCGGCGATCTTCACGGGGGGGCGGTTCGGGAAGCTGGCGATCAGGTCGAGCGAGCCGCCCATGGCGGTCACGGCATCGCGCAGCGTGGAAATCAGCAGGTCCGTGCGCTTCTCAATCTGCGAGATATTCGCCTGCCGGACATTCATCGCTTTCGCCAGCTGTTCCTGCGTCACCGCGAGGGCGCGGCGCAGGTCGCGCAGGGTCATTTCCTCGGCGACCAGTTCGGCGGTTCGTGCCGCGACGGCCTTGCGCTCGGACTCGGGCAGAGAGGCGATCACATCCTTGAGCATCTTCATGATTTCTTCTCCTGTCCGAGCATCGCCAGATGATCGTCGAAGCGGGCATCCGCCTTGGCGACCAGTGAACGGTAGAAGCGTTTCTGGTTGATGCCCGACTTGTCGCCGCCAACCAGCAGGACGGCCTGCCGAACGGGATCGAAGGCGAAAGCCACGCGCCATTCGCCGCCGCCGGCCGAAAACCGCAATTCCTTCATCCTGGCGTGTTTCGATCCGTTCAGCGTGTCCACCCTGGGACGGCCCAGGCCCGGCCCGACCTCGGCCAGCAGGCCCGCCTGCGCCAGCATTTCCACACGCACGTCCGGCATCCATGCCTCGACCTCTGCGGCGAAGTCGGGATGCAGACCGACAATCCAGTTTCCAGCCATATATAAGTCTCGAAGAATATAATTCAAAAGTTATTTTGTGACGCCACGGGCCGCACACCCTCACCCCACCTCGATCTGTTCGGGATGCGTGATCGTCATCGCGGGGCCGTTGCGGGCTTCGAGCCAGCCGCGCAGGCGTAAAGACTTGCCGGCGTAAGTCGCCGGGTCGATGCCGGCGGTGGTGAAGAGGGGGAGGTCGCTGGCGGCGATGCTCGCCGTGAAGTCGGTGGCGTGATCGCGGCCGAAGTTGAGGAACCAGCGGCCACCGCCCGCGGCCGAGCGCAGCACGCGGCCTTCGACGAGGAGATAGCCCGGCACCTTGTCGACGGCGGCGCCGAGGTCGGCTTCGTCCGCCTTGCGGATGCGGTAGGTGGTATCGGCCCAGAGGCCACGGGGGACGGCGCGGGCGGTGGCTTCGAGCGCCAGCATTTCGGCGGCGAGGGCGCGGTTGTCCTTGAAGGTATAGACCCGGGCGAAGCCGGCTTCCAGCATGGCGCCCTGAAGCCACAGCCCCTCCTCCGTCACGAGGTGCGCGAGGATGCGGCCGTGGCGGTCCTGACGGGCGCCGCCGGCGAAGAGCCGGACCCGGCGCCCGAGGCAGAGGCTGGCGAGATGGGCCTTGGCCTCCGGACCGAGGGGCCAGGTCGGATAGCCCGGCCGGCCGAGCGGCAGTTTCGGCGCCTGGGTGCCGACGAAACGGACCTGCTTGCCGCCGGCAAGGCGGACCGTGTCGCCATCGACGACCTCGGTCACCTTGCCCTCGCCGACCGCCGTCAGGCCGGGCGGCAGGACCGGCCCCTCGCCGGCAAGCGCGAGGCGTCCCGGCAGCAGCAGCGCGGCGCCGAGCCCGAGAAGGAAACGCCGGTCGATGCCGGCCCCGATCGTGGTTTCCGTCATTCGCGCCACTGCCCCCGCCGCCGGTCTGCCATGCCGAGAGACTAGAGCATGTTTGCCCCGGCCCGCCTAGAATGCGGCCGCATTCGAGTCGGGAACGAGGCACGGACATGACGGCACAGGCGCGAAGCGGCGGGCAGATCCTCGTCGACCAGCTGGCGATCAACGGCGTGCGCCGGATCTTCCTCGTGCCCGGCGAAAGCTATCTCGCCGCGCTCGATGCCCTGCACGACCGCGCCGACGAAATCGAAGGCGTCGTCTGCCGGCAGGAAGGCGGCGCCGCCTTCATGGCCGAGGCCCACGCCAAGCTGACCGGGGAGACCGGCGTCTGTTTCGTCACCCGCGGCCCCGGCGCCTGCAACGCGGCGATCGGCGTCCACACGGCGATGCAGGATTCGACGCCGATGATCCTGCTGATCGGCCAGGTCGACCGGGGCGCCCGCCACCGCGAGGCGTTTCAGGAAATCGACGTCGACCGGCTGTTCGGCTGGACGACGAAATGGGCGGTCGAGGTCAATGATGCCCGCCGTCTGCCGGAATTGATCGCCCGCGCCTTCCAGATCGCGACCAGCGGCCGGCCCGGCCCGGTGGCCATTTCCCTGCCCGAGGACATGCTGACGGAGATGGTCGAGGTCGCGGACGCGCCGCCCGCCTTCGCCCTGTCGCCGGTGCCCGCGCCCGCCGATATCGCCCGCATGGCCGACATGATCGCGGGCGCGAGCCGCCCCCTGATGATCGTCGGCGGCGGCGACTGGACCTTGGCCGGGGCCGATGCCATCCGCGCCTTCGCCAGCCGCTTCAACCTGCCCACCGCCTGCAGCTTCCGCCGGCAGGATGTGGTCGACAACAGCCTGCCCATTTATGTCGGCGAACTCGGCACCTCGGTCGATCAGCGCCTGATCGCGCGCATCCGCGAGGCGGATCTGGTGATCGCGGTCGGCACCCGTCTGTCGGAAATCACCACGCAAGGCTATACGCTGCTGGGCGTGCCGGTGCCGGCGGCGCCGCTGATCCATGTCCACCCGGACCTCGGCGAATTGGGCCGGATCTATCGCCCGGCGCTGGCGATCAACGCGGGTTGCGATGCTTTCGCCGAAGCCGCCGCCGCCCTGACCGCGCCAACGATCACCTGGGCCGGCTGGACCGCCAGCGTCCGCGCCGATTTCGAGGCCAGCCAGGCGCCCGGCTCCAGCCCCGGCCCCCTCGACATGAACGCGGTGATGGCGGTGCTGAAGGATCGGTTGCCGGAAGACACGGTCATGGTCAACGACGCCGGCAATTTCACCGGCTGGCTGCAGCGTTACTGGACCTATCGCCATTTCAAGAGCCAGCTCGGCCCCTGCAACGGCGCCATGGGCTATGGCGTGCCCGCCGCCGTCGGCGCCGCCATCGAATGCGCGGGCGAGCGCACGGTGGTCTGTTTCGTCGGCGACGGCGGCTTCATGATGACCGGGCAGGAACTGGCGACCGCGATCCGCCATGGCGCCGCGCCGCTGATCATCGTCGTCGACAATGGCGCCTTCGGCACGATCCGGATGCATCAGGAACGCCATTACCCGGGCCGGGTGGTGGCGACCGACCTCGCCAACCCCGATTTCGCCGCCCTCGCCCGCGCTTACGGCGCCTTCGGCGTGACGGTGAGCGAGACCAGGGGCTTCGCCCCCGCGCTCGAGGAGGCGCTGGCGGCGACGGAGAAGGGACTGCCCGCCCTGCTCTGCCTCAAGCTCGGGATCGAGGTCATTTCCACCCGGACGACCCTGACCCGGCTGCGCGGGCGCTGACGGGACAACCGGCGATTTTTCGATAATCGCAGAAGGTCCATTCCGGAACACCCGGGGAGACAGGCCGTGGTGGCGCACCCATCTTTTTCTCATGATGCGCACGACCGCCAATGATCTCACCCTCGGCCAGCGGCTCTACGAGCGGCTGGAAGTCTTCGCCCGCCACTCGGAAGACGAGGACAAGCTGACGCGGGTCTTCCTCTCGCCGCAGCACCGCGCCGCCGCCGACGAATTGCTGGGCTGGATGCGCGAGGCCGGCATGAGCGCCCGCGTCGACGACGTCGGCAATGTCGTCGGGCGTTACGAAGGCATGGTTCCCGGCGCCCCCTGCCTGATGCTGGGCAGCCATATCGACACGGTGCGCGACGCCGGCAAATACGACGGCAACATGGGCGTGCTCGCCGCCCTCGCCTGCGTCGAGGAATTCAGCCGCGCGGGCGAGCGTTTCCCCTTCGCGATCGAGGTCGTGGCCTTCGGCGACGAGGAAGGCGTGCGCTTCCCGGTGACCCTGTCCGGATCCCGCGCCATCGCCGGCACCTTCGACCAGACGACCCTGTCCCTGCGCGACAAGGAAGGTATCTCGCTGCGGCAGGCACTGGCCGGCTTCGGTTGCGATCCCGACCGGATCGCCGAGATCGCCCGCCGCAAGGAACAGATCCTCGCCTTCGTCGAATTGCATATCGAACAGGGGCCGGTGCTGGAAGACGCCGGCCTGCCGGTCGGCGCCGTCACCGCGATCAATGGCGCCAGTCGCCTGTCGGTCGAGGTGCGGGGCACCGCCAATCATGCCGGCACGGTGCCCATGCACCTGCGCCGCGACGCCCTCGCCGCCGCCGCCGAAATGATGCTGGCGGTCGAGCGCCGGGGCGGGGCCGAACCGGAACTGGTCGCGACCGTCGGCCGGGTCGACGTGATGCCGGGGGCGGTCAATGTCATTCCTGGCCTGGTGCGCTTCACCATGGACGTGCGTTCGCCCTCCGACAGCGCGCGCCGCCGGGCGGTCGCCGATATCGACCGCGCCATCGGCCAGATCGCCGAGGCCCGGGGCGTCGATATCGCCATCACCCTGACCCATGAGGCCGCCGCCTGCCGCTGCGCGCCCGAATTGATCGAGGCCATCGGCCAGTCCATCGCCCGCGCGGGCCTGCCGGTGCGCGAGCTGCCCTCGGGTGCCGGCCACGACGCCATGGCCTTTTCCCGCCTGTGCCCCGTCGGCATGATCTTCGTCCGCTGCGAGAAGGGCATCAGCCACAATCCGGCCGAGGCAATCACGGTCGGGGACGCCGATGTCTCGATGCGCGTGCTGCTCGACTTCATCCGCCATTTCGACGCCGGCCGCCTGACCCGGCCCAAGGAAGAACGCCCGGCGGCCTGAATCCGCTTCGCGCCGACGGCGCGTCCCCCCACCCGGGCTAGGCTGTGCTCGCGGGTCGACCGCGCCATTCGAAGAAACGCCGCTCGGGATCGTATGTCGCGCGGATCGCGTCCAGCCTCGCCAGATGGGCATCGGACATGAAGCGCGCCGGTCGCTGCGCCAGATTCTCGTCGGCCAACTGGATGCCCTTGCCGAAGGGCGCCAGATCGCGCATGTGGCCCGCCGCCCAGCCGCCATATTTCGCGTCGTCTGCCGGGTCCTTCCACTCGCCATACAGCGCCAGATAATGGCGCCCCTCCATCGAGAAGGCCATGTCCGGACGATGGGCGGGCGGATGCCAGCTGAGCATCAGGACATGGCTCGGCATGGGCGGCAGCGTCTCCGCGATGCGGCGCAGGCCCGGCAGAAGCTGCGCCATCGGCGCGTCCGACCACATGTTGTCGACGCTCCAGCGCATGGCGGGCGGAAAGATGCGACGGGCCGCCAGGCGCGACAGAAGCGACGGCGACATGGGCAGGAGCGGCGTGGTGAACGACGCCTTCGGCCGCAGGGGACCGCGCAAGAGAAAGGAGACGTCCTCACGCGCCTGACGCCAGCTGTCGGTCATGACGGGCGCGACGATTTCGATGCCCGGTGCGAAAATGCCGGGCGAATTGCGCGACAGCAGCACTTGAAACTCGACGGAACGCGGAACCTCCGGTCCCACTTTGTCCGCCCACAGGAACACGTCCTCCAGGTGTTTCATGCGAAAGACCTGCAGGGCGATGGCCGCGGTTCTCGGCCGCGGATGGACCTTCAGATGAAAGCGCACGACGACGCCGAAGAACCCCGGTCCCGAGCCGCGCGCCGCCCAGAACAGATCGGGGTGCTCGTCCAAGCTGGCGTGGATCAGCTGCCCGTCGGCGGTGACCACGTCGATGCCGACGACACTCTCGCAGGCAAGACCCAGATTCCGGCCGTTCCAGCCAAATCCGCCTTGCAGCAGAAAGCCGCCGAGCCCGACGTCGACCGCATGGGCGACCGGAAAGAAGAGCCTGTGACGCTTCAGCTTCAAATCGAGATCGACGGCCCAGCACCCCGGCCCCGCGATCGCGACGCGGCGCTCCGCGTCGACCTCCACGGCGTTCAGTCGCGACATGTCGATCAGCAAGCCGCCATCGCGAAGGTGATTTTGCGCCCAGCTGTGCCCGCCCGAGCAGACGGCGATCTTCAGATTGTCCCGCCGCGCGCGACGGACGGCCTGAAGCACGTCGAACACATTGTTGGCCTGGACGAGAACGTCGGGCCGCACGCCCGGATCGCGGCCGCTGAAGCTGGTGCCCAGGACGGCGGCGTCGAAACCCTGCCCGCCCCTTTCGATTGTCCGGCCAGACCCCGTGGGACGCTTCATGATCCGCTCTCCGTCGTGCCGGGTCCGAATTCGGCGAAAAGCGCCGGCAGGAAAGCGGCCAGATGGTTCATTTCCTGCGCGTCGTGAATCAGCAGCTCCGTCGCCTGGGCGGCGCTGATCGGGCGCAGCATGGCCGCCGCCCGCCCGACAAGCCTGCCGACCCCGCCCGTCATGCCGATGGGATTGACATGCGGCCCGCCGATCCAGAATCTCGACCGCATTTCCGACCCGCCCGGAACCGGCCGGATCAGATGGACGAGCCAGCCGGCCTCCATCTTCAGATCGCGCACCAGGCACCGGCCGCAAATCGCCACCTGGCCCCGCCGCGCCAGTTCCTTCGCATCGAAACCGATGTCCGCCGGGGCGACGAAGCGCACGCCCACGTTCAGGCGCTGCGCGCCGACATATTCGACGATGTTCGACGTGCGGCCGACATAGCGGCCCGTGTGACCCTCGCCGTCCGCCCAGGCCACGTCGACATGGGCGAGCGGGTGCCACAGCTTGTATCGCGGCGCCTCGCTGCCATGCCAGGCGAACCACCAGTCCCACATCGCTGGCGTAACGCCGGGCATTTCGGTCAGGCAGGCGATCCGCGCCGAACCGTCGGGCGCGATCGTATATGCGGTCTCCGCCAGGCCGTGGCCATCCTCCTGCAACCCGGCGACCCGATTGAACGGTGCCAGCAATTCATGGGCGACCGGCCCTTTCGACAAGGCCTCCAGCACATGGCCCGGCAGCGGTGCCATGAC
Organism: Zavarzinia sp.; assembly: GCA_025869435.1. GTDB lineage: Bacteria > Pseudomonadota > Alphaproteobacteria > Zavarziniales > Zavarziniaceae > Zavarzinia. Next base: position 11,934 of record JAOZVS010000167.1, on the reverse strand, counting down.
GGAGTTGAAATAGCGCCGATAGGGGCTGTCGGTCATTTCGCCTTTGCTGAAGCCCAGCTCGAGGGTCCGCATCATTCGCTCTCCGCCTGAAAGAATGGCTCCGGCCGCGTCTAGTCCGGCGCGACGAGCCCGAGCGCCTTCCATGTCATGGGAAGGGCCGGCGCGTCCGCATAGGTCATCTTCGCCGTCGCGAGCGCCTCGGCCCTCGCCACGGGCACGCCGAGCATCCTGAGCAACTCGAGCGTCAGACCGTCGATGTCCGCCGCCCTCTTGCTCCGCCGGAGGTGCGAGAGGGCCAGGGCCAGGATCGATCCGGAGGTGATCGTCACGGCGACATCCAGGTCCCGAACCTGAAACGAGCCGTCCCGCATGCCCGCGCGCAAATCCTGGCGCATATGCGCGCCGAGCCCGCGCGACAGACGGTCGACCGGAATACCGGAATCGAACATCAGGCGCGTGTAACGGGGCGATGCCTGAAAGATATGCAGCGTTTGCCGCGTCGTGGCGGCGAACAACGCTGCGGGCGCCTCCACGCCTTCCCGCGCCTGCCCCACCGCCCGGAGATGCGCCGCGACGAGCAGGCTCGCCAATCCGTCGAGCAGCGCCCCGATGTCGGCGTAGTAATTATAGAAACTCGAATGCACCAACCCCGCGTGGGTGGCGACCCGGCGGATGCCGAGCGCCGCCGCGCCCTCCATGAGCAGCAGCTCTTGCGTGGCGACCAGGAGCTGATCGCGGGTCCGATGGCGTTTCGCTTGCACAATATCCGTCATAAAAAATGACATAATGTCAAATTTGACCGAATGTCAAATATATCGCGCTAGGGGAGCGACGGACGGGGGACGCGGCGAACTCGCCTTGGCCAGGGCCATGGCCTATAGTGGTGCCCTCGCCCATCTCTCGCCGGGGAAGCCCTTCGATTGAGCACCAGAACCTTCGATTTCGCCGATCTCGCCGGACGGGACCAGTACAAGCTCCTGACCGGCCTCGTGGTGCCGCGGCCGATCGCCTGGGTGACCAGCCTCGACGCGGACGGCGTGCTGAACGCGGCGCCCTTCAGCTTCTTCAACGTGCTCTCGTCCGAGCCGCCGATCATCGGCCTCGGGCTCGAGCCGCGCCCTGACGGCAGCCTGAAGGACACGGCGGCCAATATCCGCGAGCGCGGGGAATTCACCGTCAACATCGTCTCCAACGCCCTTGTCGAGGCGATGACGGTCTGCGCCATCACCTTTCCCCATGGCGTCGAGGAATTGACCGAGGCGGGCCTGACCCCGGCGCCGGGCTTCAAGGTCGCGACTCCCCGCATCGCCGAGGCGCGCGCCGCCCTCGAATGCAAGGTGTTCCAGCTCATCGCCCTGCCGACCGGGCGCACCATCGTCCTTGGCGAAGTGATCGCGGCCCATGTCGCGGATGCCATCGTCAACGACCGGCTGCATGTCGATGCCCATGGGCTCGACGCCGTGGGCCGCATGGGCGGCGCCGCCTATGCCACCACGCGCTATCTGTTCGATCTCGACCGGATCGATCCCGCTGCCTGGCAAGAGAACCACGATCCGGGCCAGCGCCGCCCCCACGCCTCGTGGACGCCGCCCCGCAAGTGCTGAGGCGTCACGTCCCTCCGGAACCTCGTTCAGGAGGAGCTTCGTTCTGCGCGAGATCCGGCCTGCGCCGGGATGACGATTGGGGGGGCGAGGGTAAATCCACTCGTCGTTCCGGCGAAGGCCGGAACCTCGTTCAGGTGAAGGCTCCCGGCCTTACGCGGCGAAGAGGGCGTTCAGGCGCAGGAGGGCGATGTTCTTCACCTGGTCGAGGGCGGTCTGGAATTCGACCTCGGGCGGGTTTTGCACCCTTGTCTCGAAGGCGGCGAGGATCGCGGCCTTGTCGAGGCCCTTCACCGCGATGATGAAGGGATGGCCGAAGCGGGCCTTGTAGCCATCGTTCAGCGCGGTGAAGCGTTCGAGTTCCACCGGGGTCAGCCGGTCGAGCCCGGCGCCCGCCTGTTCGGCGGTCGATTCGGCGGTCAATTGCCTGGCGAGGGCGAGCTTGCCGGCGAGATCCGGGTGGGCGTTGAGCAGGGCGAGCTTGGCCGCGGCGGGCGCGGGATCGAGCGCGGCGCAGAGAGCCTGATGCAACCCCGCCGCCGTGTCCGAAGCGGGGCCGAGGCCGGCGTCGAAGGCCGCCTCCGCGATCCAGGGCGAATGTTCGAACACGCCGCCGTAAGTGGTGACGAAATGCTCGCGGTTCATGGCGCTCGGCTTCATGTCAGGCCCCCGGGGCGGGATGGTTCAGGTGCCAGTGGCGGGCGATCTCGTCGCGCCGGGCGAACCAGACCCCCTCGTGGGATTTCGCGTAGTCGATGAAATTCTTCACCGCGGCGAAGCGGCCCGGCCGGCCGGCCAGCCGGCAATGCAGCCCGATCGACAACATGCGCGGCGTCTCCCCGCCTTCGGCGTAAAGCGTGTCGAAACTGTCCTTCAGATAGGCGAAGAACTGGCGGCCGTCGCCAAACCCTTGCGCGTTGATGAAGCGCATGTCGTTGGCGTCGAGCGTATAGGGCACGATCAGCAGGGGCTTGCCGGCGACATCCTGCCAATAGGGCAAGTCGTCATCATAGGCATCGGCATCATAGAGAAAGCCGCCATGTCCGGCGACCAGGCGGCGGGTATGGGGGCCGGTGCGCCCGGTGTACCAGCCGACCGGACGGGTGCCGGCGACATGGCTCAGGATTTCCACCGCCTCGGCGACATGGGCGCGCTCCGCCGCCTCGCCGACATATTGGTAGTTGATCCAGCGCAGGCCATGGCAGGCGATCTCGTGGCCGCCGTCGACCATGGCGCGGATGAGGTCCGGGTGCTTTTCGGCGGCCCTGGCGACGGCGAAGACGGTGACCGGCACCTTTTGCTCGTGGAACAGTTTGAGCAGCCGCCACGAGCCGACCCGGGCGCCATAATCGAAGATCGATTCGACCGAGAGATGGCGAACCCCCGGCAAGGGCTGGGCGTTCACCACTTCCGACAGGAAGGCCTCGGAAGCGGCATCGCCGTTCTCGATCGAGTTTTCGCCGCCTTCCTCGTAATTCAGCACGATCTGGATGGCGATGCGCGCGCCGCCCGGCCAATTGGCCTTTGGGGGCGTGTTGCCGTAACCGATCAAATCGCGTGGGGGGTGCCAGGTCATCTCGTGCCTCACCGGATTCTCATCCGCATTGCTAGGCATAGTACAGGCGGCGGGCGCCAATCATTCGCGATTTTTGGAAAATCTTTGAGCAAATCGGCCCTTCCCCTGCCCCCTGCCGGCGGGCCACGATAGATAAGGGATTCGTATGGATTTGGAGGGCCCGCATGTCTGGTGGCTGGTTGACCACGCATATTCTCGACGCGGCCCATGGCGTACCGGCGGCCGGCGTCCGGGTCGACCTCTACCGCCTGCCCGCCGCCGGGGAGCCGGAACTCCTGTCCACCATCGAGACCAACGCGGATGGCCGCAGCGACGCGCCCCTGCTGAAGGGCGGCGATTTCACCGCCGGCATCTATCAGCTCGATTTCCACATCGGCCCCTATTTCGAGGGCAAGGGCCTTGCCCTCGACGAGCCCGTGTTCCTCGGTGTCGTGCCCATCCGCTTCGGCGTCGCCGACGCCGGGCAGCACTACCATGTCCCGCTGTTGGCCGCGCCCTTCAGCTATTCAACCTATCGGGGGAGCTGAAATGACCGCGCGCGACTGTCTGCGTTTCATGCTGGGCACCGAGGAGAAGTGCCTGTCCGGGGTCGAACCCACGACCACCGTGCTCGACTATCTCCGCCTCGAGGAACGGCGCACCGGCACCAAGGAAGGCTGCGCCGAAGGCGATTGCGGCGCCTGTTCCGTCGCCGTGGCCCGGCCCCTGTCCGACGGCACCCTGACGTGGCAGGCGGTCAATGCCTGTATCCAGCCCCTCGGCACGCTCGATGGCGCGCAGCTGGTCACGGTCGAGGATCTGGCGGCGCCCGATGGCGCGCTGCATCCGGTGCAGCAGGCGATGGTTGATGCCCATGGCTCGCAATGCGGCTTCTGCACACCGGGCTTCGTCATGTCGCTCTTCGCCATGGCCAAGCAGGGCGTGGCCGACATGACGGACGACCAGACGATCGACGAGGCGCTGGCCGGCAACCTCTGCCGTTGCACCGGCTATGCCCCGATTATCCGCGCCGCCAAGGCGATCGGCGAAACGCCCTTCACCGACCAGTTCGACGCGGCCCTGGCGAAGACCCATGCGGCCCTGTCGGCGATGGCCGATGGCGCCGACATCGCCCTGACCGGGCCGAGCGGGCGGCGCTTCTTCGCCCCCGCTTCCGCCGATGCCCTGGCCGCCCTGCTGCTGGAGCATCCCAAGGCGACCATCATCGCCGGGGCGACCGACGTCGGCCTCTGGATCACCAAGCATCTGAAGCAGCCCGATCCGCTGATCTGGCTCGGCCGGGCGCGCGATCTCGCCACCATCGTCGAGACCGAGCGGGATATCACCATCGGCGCCGGCGTCACCTATGCCGAGGCGCTGGACCGCCTGTCGTGGATCTGGCCCGACATGGGCGCCGTCATCCGGCGCATCGGCTCGGCCCAGATCCGTAACGCCGGCACCATCGGCGGCAATGTCGCCAATGGCTCGCCCATCGGCGACATGCCGCCCATGCTGATCGCCCTCGGCGCCAAGATCCGCCTGCGCAAAGGCGATGCCCGGCGCGAGCTGATGCTGGAAGATTTCTTCATCGCCTATGGCAAGCAGAACCGCACCGCGGGCGAATTCGTCGAGGCGATCATCGTGCCCCGCCCGGTGCCGGAACAGATCTTCAAGGCCTACAAGGTCTCGAAGCGTTTCGATCAGGATATTTCCGCGATCATGGGCGCCTTCAGCCTGCATATCCAGGACGGCAGGGTGCTGTCGACCCGTGTCGCCTATGGTGGCATGGCGGCGACACCGAAGCGCGCCCGCACGGCGGAAGCCCTGCTGACCGGTCAGTTGCTGGAGCCGAAGTCGATCCGCAATGCCATGACCGGCGTCTCCATCGACTTCCAGCCCCTCACCGACATGCGCGCCTCCTCGGATTACCGCATGACCGTCGCCCGCAACATGCTGCTGCGCCTCGCCCAGGAAATCGCGGACGACACGGTGGCGACCCGCCTGTGGGACAAGAGGGGGATCAATCTTGACGACCGCTGAGCCGCTCGCGGTCCACCGCGACGCCCCCCATGACAGCGCCGCCCGCCATGTCGCCGGCAGCGCGCCCTATATCGACGATCTGCCGGAGCTGGCCGGCACGCTGCACCTCGCCCTTGGCCTTGCCGAGCGCGCCCATGCCCGGGTGCTGGATCTCGACCTCTCGGCCGTGCGGGCCGTGCCCGGGGTCGTGCTGGTGCTGACCGGGGCCGATCTGTCCGGCCTCGACATCAGCCCCGTGCATGCCCATGACGAACCGATCCTGGCCGATGGCCTCGTGGAATTCCACGGCCACCCGCTCTTCGTCGTCGCGGCCGAGACGCGGGATGCCGCCCGCCGCGCCGCCCGCCTCGCCAGGGTAACCTACGAGGACCTGCCGGCGGCGACCGACATCGCATCGGCGCGGGCCGGGGCCAAACTGGTGACAACGCCGATGACCCTGACCCGGGGCGACGCCGCCGCCGCCATCGCCGATGCCGCCCATGTGATCGAGGGCCGCGTCACCGTCGGCGGGCAGGAGCATTTCTATCTGGAGAGCCAGATCGCCCTGGCGATCCCGGGCGAGGGCGACGAGATCCGCGTCCATTCCTCGACCCAGCACCCGAGCGAGGTGCAGCACATGGTCGCCCATGCCCTGGATGTGCCGCTTCACTGCGTCACCATCGAGATGCGGCGCATGGGCGGCGGTTTCGGCGGCAAGGAGACCAGCGGCAATATCTTCGCCTGTTTCGCCGCCATCGTCGCCAGGCGCTGCCGGCGCCCGGCCAAGTTCCGCCCCGACCGCGACGACGACATGATCGTGACCGGCAAGCGCCATGATTTCGAGGTCGACTATCGCGTCGGCTTCGGCGACGACGGCGTGATCATGGGGATCGACGGCACTTTCGCCGCCCGCTGCGGCTATTCCGCCGATCTGTCGGGGCCGATCACGGATCGCGCCCTGTTCCATGCCGACAATGCCTATTACTACCCGGCCGCCCGCCTCGCCTCCCTGCCGCTGAAGACCAACACGGTCTCCAACGTCGCCTTCCGGGGCTTCGGCGGGCCGCAGGGCGTCGTCCTCGCCGAGCGGGTGATGGACGAAATCGCCTACCGCCTCGGCCTCGATCCTCTGGAGGTGCGGAAGCGCAACCTCTATGGCAGCGATACGCGCAACGTCACACCCTATCACCAGACGGTCGAAGACAATATCGCGCCCCGCATCATCGCGGAACTCGAAGCGTCCTCGGACTATGCCGCGCGCAAGGAAAAGATCAGGGAGTTCAACGCCAAGAGCCCGGTGATCAAGCGCGGCATCGCCCTGACCCCGGTGAAATTCGGCATTTCCTTCACCGCGACCTGGTACAATCAGGCCGGCGCCCTCGTCCATGTCTATACCGACGGCAGCGTGATGCTGAACCACGGCGGCACCGAAATGGGCCAGGGCCTGCATGTGAAGATCGCCCAGGTCGTCGCCAGCGAATTCGGCCTCGACGTCGGCGCGGTGCGGATCACGGCGACCGATACCGCCAAGGTGCCCAACACCTCGGCGACGGCGGCGTCCTCGGGCTCCGACCTCAACGGCATGGCGGCGCAGTCCGCCGCGCGGCAGATCCGCCAGCGCCTGGCCGCCTTCGCCGCCGAGCGCTGGCAGGTGGCCGAGGACGCGGTGCGTTTCGCCGCCGGCCAGGTCGAGATCGGCGGCGAGAGCATTCCCTTCGCCGAACTCTGCCGCCTCGCCTATGGCGCGCGGGTGCAGCTCTCGGCCAGCGGCTTCTACAAGACGCCGAAAATCCATTGGGACCGCGCCAGCGGCAAGGGCCGGCCGTTCTACTACTACGCCTATGGCGCCGCCTGTTCCGAAGTCGCCATCGACACGCTGACCGGCGAATACCGGGTGCTGCGGGTCGATATCCTGCATGATGTCGGCACATCGCTGAATCCGGCCATCGACATCGGCCAGATCGAGGGCGGCTTCGTCCAGGGCATGGGCTGGCTGACCACCGAGGAATTGTGGTGGGACGGCAAGGGTCGCCTGCGCACCCATGCCCCCTCGACCTACAAGATCCCGGCCTGCGGCGACCGGCCCATGGTGTTCAACGTCGCCCTGCTGGACGACAACGCCAACGCGGAGGAAACCATCTTCCGGTCGAAGGCCGTGGGCGAGCCGCCCTTCATGCTGGGCTTCTCGGTCTTCCACGCGATCTCGGACGCCATCGCTTCGCTGGCCGATTACCGCATGTGCCCCCATCTCGACGCCCCCGCGACGCCGGAGCGGGTACTGGCCACCATCGACGCGGTGAGGGCAAGGGCGAAATGAGCCCCGACGACGGCCTCGGCCCCACCGCCGCCGCGCTGGTGGCGGCGGGCCGGCCGGCCGTTCTCGTCACCGTGCGGGAAGCGAGCGGCTCGACGCCAAGGGATGCCGGCGCCTGCATGATCGTCGCCGGCAGCGAAGTTTTCGGCACCATCGGCGGAGGCCGTCTGGAATGGGCCGCCATCGAGAAGGCGCAGGGCCTGCTCGCAACGGGCGAGCACAACGCGGTCATGAGCCTGCCCCTTGGCCCCGCCCTCGACCAATGTTGCGGCGGCCATGTCATCCTCGCCCTCGCCCGGCTCGACGATGCCCTGGCCGCGTCGCTTGCGCGGGAGGAGGAAGCGGCGCGGGCCGGCTGGCCCGTGGTGCTGCTGTTCGGCGCGGGGCATGTCGGCATCGCGCTGGCCGAGGCGCTGCGCCCCCTGCCCCTCGGCTTTCGCTGGTACGACGAGCGGCCCGACGCCCCGTCGCCGGCCCGGCGGGAGGCGCCGCTCGATGCCATCGAACAGGCGCCGCCCGGCGCCGCCGTCGTCGTCATGACCCATGACCACAAGCTCGATTACGGCATCACCGAAGCCGCCCTGCTGCGCGGCGACTTTACTTATGTCGGCATGATCGGCTCGGCGACCAAGAAGGCGCGCTTCTGCCGGGGCTTCGTCGCCAATGGCCACGATCCGGCGGCCTTGGCCCGCCTCGTCTGCCCGATCGGCGCGGGCCCGGTGAAGGACAAGCGCCCGGCGGTGATCGCCGCCATGACCGCGGCCGAGCTTCTGTCGGTGCTGCTGACTCAAGCCCCGGCGGATTGATCGACGGCGCCGATGGCGTCGGCGATGGCGGCGCCGCCCCGGTTCAGCATGAAATCGGCGAAGGCCCTTGTCTTGGCCGCGACCAACCGGCGATGCGGATAAACGACGGAGAGGGAAATCGGCGGCGGCGGGAAGTCCGGCAGCACCGGCACCAGGCGGCCCTGGCGCAGATAATCCGCGACCTCCCACAAGGGCTTCATCACGATGCCGTGACCGCGCAGGGCGAATTCCGTCAGGATCTCGCCGAAATCGGCATCGACCGGGCCGGACACGGCCAGGGTGACCGGCCCATCCGGCGTCGACAGCACCCAGCGCACCGGCCGCGCGCCCGGCAGGCGCAGGATGAGGCAGGCGTGTTTCAGCAGGTCCGCCGGCTCTTCCGGCCGGCCGCAGCGCTCGATATAGCTGGGCGCGGCGCAAACGACCTGCGGGCAATCGGCGATCTTGCGGGCGATCAGGCTGGAATCCGCCAGCGCGCCCATGCGGATCGCGACATCCATGCCTTCCGCCAGCAGATCGAGCACATGGTCCGACAGGCGCAGCTGGACCGAAACCTCCGGGTGTTCGTCGCGGAAATCCGGCAGGATGGGCGCCAGGATCTGCCGCCCGAAGCCGAGCGGCGCGGTGATGCGCAACGTGCCGCGCGGCAGGCGCCCGGCATCGGCCACCGTCGCCTCCGCCCGCTCGAGCGAGGCGAGAACGTCCTGACAGGCTTCGTAGAAGGCCGAGCCATGTTCGGTCGGCCGCACCCGCCGCGTCGTCCGGTTCAGCAGGCGAACGCCCAGATGACCTTCCAGCTGCTGCAGCCGGTGCGAGACGACGGCGGGCGACAGGCGCATGTGGCGCCCCGCCGCCGACAGGCTGCCCAGCTCCAGAACACGCACGAAGACCCTTATGTTCTCGATCAAAGCCAAGGGCCGTCCCCATTCTTCGTGAAAATTTGAAGGTCCTGTCGCCAGTGAAAAGGTTTTCTTAGCGCAACGCAACTGTAGGAATATTGCAGTGCAAGAGACATGAGGGCGCGCGCCGACCGGCAGGGGTCGCGCGGCCCCAGCGGAGGCGGTGATGGACCCGATTGTGTGGGAGTGGATCGGCGCAGGCCTGCGCTGGCTGCACGTCATCGCCGGCATCGCCTGGATCGGCTCGTCGTTCTATTTCGTCCATCTCGACAGCAGCCTGAAGCCGCGCGAGGGCCTGCCCCCGGGCGCCTATGGCGAAGCCTGGCAGGTCCATGGCGGCGGTTTCTACCACATGGTGAAATATCTGGTGGCGCCGTCCAACATGCCGGACGACCTGACCTGGTTCAAATGGGAGGCCTATGCCACCTGGCTGTCGGGCTTCGCCCTTCTCGTCTTCGTCTATTACTTCAGCGCCCAGCTCTATCTGATCGATGCCGCCGTGCTCGATCTCGAGACCTGGCAGGCGATCGCGATCAGCGCCGGCAGCCTGGTGCTCGGCTGGGCGATCTATGACGGATTGTGCCGCTCGCCCCTGGGGCGGAGCGACAACACGCTGGCGCTGTTCGGTTTCGGCTTCGTCGTCCTCGCGACCTATGCCTTCACCGAAATCTTCAGTGCGCGCGGCGCCTTCATGCAGGCCGGGGCCCTGATGGGCACGATCATGGCCTGCAACGTCTTCATGGTGATCATCCCGAACCAGCGGAAAGTGGTCGCCGCCCTCATGAAGGGCGAGGCGCCCGATCCCCGCTTCGGCCGCACGGGCAAGCAGCGCTCGATGCACAATAATTACATCACGCTGCCGACCGTCTTCGTGATGATCTCCAACCACTATCCGCTGGCCTATGGCGGCTCCTTGAGCTGGCTGATCCTCGCCTTCCTCATCGTCATGGGCGTGTTCATCCGCCATTTCTTCAACACGATGCACAAGGGCCTGCCCGCGCCCTGGTGGACCTGGTGGGTCGCCGCCGTCTGCGCCCTGATCATCGTCGCCCTGAGCCGCGTCACCCCGGCCGATCCCGCCGTCACCGGCGGCCTGCTGCCCAGCCCTACTGTCGCCGAGGCCAGCGTCGATCTCGCCGCCGCCAGCGACATCGTCATGGGCCGCTGCGGCATGTGCCACACCCGGGAGCCCGTTTGGGAAGGCATCACCGTGCCGCCCAAGGGCGTCGTTCTCGATACGCCCGCGGCCGTCGCCGCCCATGCCGAACAGATCTACACCATCGCGGTCTGGACCCATGCCATGCCGCCGTCGAACGTCACCGAAATGCCCATCGAGGAACGCCGCGTGCTGGCCCGCTGGTTCGAGGACATGAGGACCGCCACCCGTTGATCAGCTGAAACGAAGACGTGCCGGCGGCCTTCGCCGCCTTGTGAGGAGTACAGCGGCCGTCGCCGCCCTGTAAGGAGTAAAGCGATGAGTAGCGCCGTGCATCCCGTGGACGAGAAACTGCCGCCGGCCCGGCTGTTCACCCTCGGTCTCCAGCATGTTCTCGTGATGTACGCGGGCGCCGTCGCCGTGCCGCTGATCATCGGCCGGGCGCTGAAACTCTCGCCCGAGCAGGTCTCGGCCCTGATCAACGCCGATCTCTTCGCCTGCGGCATCGCCACCCTGATCCAGAGCTTCGGCCTGCCCGGCATCGGCATCCGCCTCCCCGTAATGATGGGCGTCACCTTCGCCGCCGTCGGCCCCATGTTGTCGATGGCCAATGACCCGGAGCTCGGCCTTCTCGGCATCTACGGCGCGGTCATCGTCGCCGGCCTGTTCGGCATCGCTGTCGCGCCCTTCGTCTCGCGATTGCTGCGCTTCTTTCCGCCCGTCGTGACCGGCACCATCATCCTCGTCATCGGCATCAGCCTGATGCGCGTCGGCATCAACTGGGCGGGTGGCGGATTGCCGACCCTGAAGGCCATGGCCGACCGGGTGGTGAACGATGTCCCCGTGAAGGAACTCGGCGAATTCGCCAATCCGGCCTATGGCCAGGTCGGCGGCCTCGGCCTCGCCCTTCTGGTGCTTGTCGTCATCCTCGCCCTCACCCGCTGTGGCAAGGGTTTCGTGCGCAATGTCGCCGTGCTGATCGGCATCATCGTCGGCGGCATCATCGCGGCTTCCTTCGGCCTGATGCATTTCGAGAAAGTAGCGGCGGCGCCCTGGTTCGACGTCGTGCTGCCCTTCGCCTTCGGGATGCCGACCTTCGACCTCGTCGCCAGCCTGACCATGTGTCTCGTCATGATCGTCGTGATGATCGAATCGACCGGCATGTTCCTCGCGCTCGGCGAGATCACCGGCCGGCCGGTCGATCGCGCCGCCCTGACGAGGGGCTTGCGGGCCGACGGCCTCGGCACCTTGATCGGCGGTATCTTCAACACCTTCCCCTATACGTCCTTCTCGCAGAATGTCGGCCTTGTCGGCGTCACCGGGGTCCGCTCGCGCTATGTCACGGTGGCGGGCGGGCTGATCATGCTGGCCCTCGGCCTCGTGCCCAAGCTGGCCGCGCTGGTCGAGGCGGTGCCGGTCGTCGTGCTCGGCGGCGCCGGCATCGTGATGTTCGGCATGGTCGCCGCGACCGGCGTCCGCATCCTGACCCAGGTCGATTTCAAGTCGAAGCCGCACAACCAGTTCATCGTCGCCGTCTCGGTCGGCTTCGGCATGATCCCGCTGGTGGCGCCCAATTTCTTCAAG
>JAOZVS010000166.1 GCA_025869435.1 Zavarzinia sp. | reverse complement strand
AGGCCCCGGCGATCGTCGACGGCACGCCCTCGATCATCGCCTATCGCCGGATGAGCGGCCTGCCCCTCGTCACCCTCGCCACCATCGAGCGCGACGCCGCCTTGCAGAACTGGCGCGAGAACGCGGGCATCGGCCTGCTGTTCGTGCTCGGCTCCGGTCTTCTCGTCGGCGGCCTGACCATCTTCGGTCTTCGCGCCATCGACCGCGAGGAACAGGCGCGGGACAGTCTCGCCGCCCGCACGGTGGAACTGGAGGAGGCGCTGGCCTCGCGCACCCTCCTGTTCAAGGAAATGCACCACCGGACCAAGAACAACCTGCAGATCGTCTCCAGCCTGCTGTCGTTGCAGGCGGGGCAATATGGCGACCCTACCTTACGCCAGGGCTTCACCGACACGGTGAATCGCATCAGGGCCATGGCCCAGCTGCACGAGCAGCTTTACCAGGGCGGCGAATTCGCCACCGTCGACTGCGGCGCCTTCCTGCGCTCGATCGGCGAAAGCCTGACCGGCGAGGGCGCGGCCCGGGGCCGCGTCGGCCTCGAACTCGACCTGAGCAGCATCCCCCTGCCCATGGATCGGGCGGTGCCCCTCGCCCTGATCGCCAACGAATTGCTGACCAACGCCCTGAAACATGGTTTCGCCGAGGGGCGCGGCGGCACGATCCGCATTTCCCTGCATCGCGGCGGCGATCAGCTGAACCTCGTGATCGCCGACGACGGGCTTGGCCTGCCGGAAGGTCAGGAGCCGGCGGAAAAGGCGAAAAGCCTCGGGATGCGCCTCATCCGTGGTCTGGCCGCCCAGCTGAAGGGCAAGGTCGGCTTCGCCAGCGACGGCCCCGGCAAGGGCACCACCGCGACCGTCACCTTGCCGGTCTGAAGGCTCAGATCAGGCCGGGAGCCAGGCGCGGCGTGGCCGCGAGACGCTCGCAGCCCTGACCTTCGACCAGGGTGACGCTGAAGGTATTGAACAGCAGCGTCGCCTGCTCCGGCCGCTCGACACCATAAACCAGCACCGGCTGATTGGCGGCGCGCAGACGCTCGATGAATTGCTTCACCCGCATCGGGTCGCGCTCGATCATGGGGTTCAGCCGCGCATGATCGAAAGCCACGCCCAGCAGGCCTTCCTGGCGGCCCGTGATGCCCCGGGCATCGAGCGCGTCGAGCACCAGCCAGACACCGCGCCCCACCCCGGCGACCCGGCGCAGGAAGGCGAACAGGCGCTCGCCCTCGAGATCCGGGGGCGATTCCCGCACCAGCCCGCCAAGACGAACCCGCGCCTGCAGCGGCAGGCTGGACACCAATGTGGTTACCCGATCCGCCGTCTGCCCGTGCAGCAGGCTCTGATACTGCAGCGGGACGATCACGCCGCCCGCCTGGGCCGCGCCCTGATGCAGGGATTCGACCACCCGGCCCAGCAGGGCGACATCGAATTCCCGCTCCATCGCCGGTGTCAGCCGGTGCCGCCGCGCCAGCCAGGCCAGCCAGCGGGTGGAGCGCTCGTCGAAGCGGGCCAACGTCTGCCGGGCCGGGCCGAGATCGCGGCTGCGCACCGGATGCTGGACCGCCGTGCCCTCGTCGAGAATGTCGGCGACCACGGAATCGGTGCGATAGCCGCTGTTCTGATCGACGCGGATACGATCCGCGAGGCCAAGGGCCAGGGCACCGGCCTCGCGACCAGGCGCCAGCGCCGGATCGGCCGCATCGAACAGCAGGGCGCCGCCGAACACCTCGAAACTGGCGAGGGCGCCGCCTTCATCCACCAGCCTGTGGCGGGTCAGCTGGGCGATCGCCTGCATCCGGTCGATGGCAAAGCCGAGGCTTGGCGTCCCGCTCAGCAGGACGACGAAAACGTCACTGCGAACCGGCAGGAACAATTCACCGGGCTGCAATTCTCCGGCGAGGGCGGCGGCGGCCGTGATGCGCAGCCGCTCCAGCGTATCGCGCCAGATCGAGCCGAGATCGGCCGCCATGTCCTCGGCCGCGACGATCTCGAGCAGGCCGACGCAGGCCGGGTGCTGGTCGATCCCGACCCGGCGCAGCAATGTCGCCTCGAAAACCTCGGGCCGCGCTTCCAGCGGATCGGTCTGGCGGTGGCCGCCATGGGCCACCGACGCGCTTGCCCGGAACGACAGGACCCGGAAACCATGGCCGCGATTGTCGACGCCGCGCCCCATGCTGACCGCGGCGGACGTAGCCAGCGCCTGGGGGGTCAGCAGGGTCGCCGCGCCCATCGAGCCGTCGCTGTCGCCGGGGGGGAAGCGCAGTTCGGCGATGGCCGAGATGAGTTGCCCCGTGAGTTCCTCCCGGGTCATGCCGACGAGGCGCAGGAAGGCCTGATTGGCCATGGAAATATGATCGGCATCGTCGACCACGATGACACCGTCGCGCTGCGCCTCGATCAGCACGGGCAGCACGCGGTCCGGTGACGGCGGCACGACCGCGTGCATGGCCTGCCCCTGTATCTTCACCAGCCCCGGGGCGGACCCCTCGGTGCCCTTGACGACGCAGATGGCGCCGCCCGCGCCGTCGGAGGTCACCTCGACCAGGGCGTCGAAGGCGCTGCCGGCATGGTTGTAGAGTTTGATGGGCTGGGCTTCGAGGGTCTCGCCCCGCTCGACGGCGCGGGTCAGTTGCTCGACCGTGGCCCGGTCGCTCCACGGCCCGAACAGGATGGCGAGGGTCTGGCCCGAGGCCTCGGCCGCGGGCCAGCCGGTGATGGCCGAGAACGCCGGGCTGACCGAGAGGATACGGCTGTCGAAACCCGTGCTGAGACGGATTTCCGCGTTTCCGGATTCGGGGGAAGGCATCATCGCGCTCACCCGAACAGGACGGCGAAACTGCCGTCGAGGAACTCTCCCACCCGGTCGATCCACGCCTCGCGGTAGAAGACATAGTCGCGGGCATGACTGCCCCAGGCCCCGGCCTCCAGCAGCAGCGGATCATTCGCGGCGGGCGCCGGGGTCGACCACAGGCGGGCGCCGGGATCGGCGGCGGCCAGCGCCTCGGCATCGGCGGCGGGAACGATCGGATCGGAGACCGATTGCATGATCAGCCAGGGCCGCGCCCCGAGGCGCGGCGCGACCTCGATCCCCCGGCCCTCGCCATCGGCGAGACCCCAGAAATGGCGCGCCGACCACAGCACCGCGTCGGCCATATAATCGGGCAGGCCGGTCGAGGCGATCAGGCCACGGCGCATCACGGGCGGGGCCAGGGCATAAGTATCCTGGGTGATCACCGCCTCGATCCGGGGATCGACCGCGGCGGCATAGAGCACGGCGTTGCCACCCATCGAGATGCCATAGGCGGCGATGCGGCGGCCCGGGTTCCGGGCCTTGATCCAGTCGGCGGCGGCGATGATGTCGCGCCCTTCGTCCGGGCCGAAGGTCGGGCCGCGCGGGCCATCGCCCGAGTCCCCGTGATTGCGCAGGTCGAGGGCGAGGACAGAGTAATTCCGGCCCAGCAGGTCGCGCATCATGCCGTAAAGGCCGACATAGGCATCGCCCCGCGTGCCCGAGGCGCCGTGAACGAGGATGATGGTCGCCTTCGGTGCCTCCGCCTCGGCGAACCAGGCGACGAGATCGACGCCATCGGCGCTGCGAAAGGCGACACGGGCCGCCGGAATATCCGTTGGCAGCGGCGGCACCTCGGCGCGGAAGCGGCTCATCAGCACGGCGGGCAACACGCCGCCGACAGTCGCCGGAACGCCAACCGCGAGGATGAGGAGAGCAACCGCCAGACGCCGCATTCTGTCCCGAATCCGTTACGGCGCGAATTTCGCCGCCATTCCCTGCCCTTATCACGTCGGCGCGGGGGATGGCGACCCCCCACGTCCGTGCCATGACGGGTGACAAGAGTTAACGGCGCTATCCTTAAGATATCATTGCAATCCCCGCCACAGGGCCAGCACGCCGAACACCACCAGCACGATGCCGGACAAGCGGTCGATCGCCGCCAGGATGCGCGGCGACAGCAGATGGCGTGCCCCGCCAGCGGCCGCCACGATCAGCAACTGCCAGGTCGCGGAACCAAGGCCAAGGCCGATCACCGTCGACAAGGCCGCGCCACCGCCGGCCGAGGCGACAAGCCCGATGCCGGCGAAGGCACCGGCGAAGGAAATGACCGTCAGCGGATTGGTCAGGGTCAGGGCGACGGCGGTGAAGAACGCGGGGGCGACCGCCCCGACCTTCGCCATCTCGGCGCCCCCCGCCGCCTCGGGCATCAGGCCGCCGCGCCGGCCCGCGGCCCTGAAGCCACCGATGCCGAGCCAGATCAGCACGAGACCGCCGATGATGCCAAGCAGCGACGCTTCATCAATCAGCAGCGCGGTCACCGCCGACAGGCCGAACGCGGCCAGCGCGGCATAGATCGTATCGGCCGTCGCCGCGCCAAGCCCGGTGGCGACGCCGACGCCGATTCCGCCGGCCACCGTCCGGCGCAGGATCAGCAGGGAAATCGGCCCGACCGGCATCGCGATGAAAAAGCCAAGCGCGAAGGCGCTGGCGAACAGGGACAGGGACAAGTCGGGCATCACGGCACATCGACCGGCAGCGCGGTCGTCTCCTTGGGGCTGGACAGGGCGATCTGGGTGTCGCTCCGCGCGAGGGCGCCGGTGGCCTTCAGGCGGCGCAGCAGGGCTTCGAGCCCGGCCATGTCGGCGACCCGGGCCTTGAGCAGGTAATTGGCCGGCCCGGTGACATGATGGCATTCCAGAACGGCGCCATCGGCCATGACCGCGGCGACGAAGCCGGCCTCGTCCGCCCCCGGCGCCAGGGTGATGGTGACGAAGGCGGCGATGCCAAGGCCCAGCGCCAGCGGATCGGCAAGGGCGACGATGCCCCGCAGCGCCCCCCGCGCCAGCAGCTTGCGCACGCGCTCGTTCACCGCCGAGGTCGACAGCCCGACCGCCTGCCCCAGTTCGGCGACACCGGCCCGCCCATCGGCCTGCATCAGGCCGATCAGGGCGCGATCCACATCATCGAGCATTTTTTCACATCACCGTTGCGATATTGTCATGAAGTACCGACAGGTCGCAGTACATATGTTTTTCCTGTATTGAATTCATTATCATGAATATTTCCTGCAATCTACGCATTATACAGGATTTTATCTCGTTCCCGTGAGAATCCGAAACAGGGCGCCCCTCATGCGCGATCATTCGTCGCCGCCAGGAAACCTTGCGAAGGGGACAGGATATGGCTATGCCAAGACCCGGTTTTTCCGGCGGCAGTCCCGGCCGCCCGATCGAGAGTCGAGCCCGATGAGCAATCTGAACCAGGAACGGGTGCTGAGCGTCCACCACTGGACCGACCGCCTGTTCTCCTTCACGACGACGCGCGACCCTTCGCTGCGCTTCATCAATGGTCAGTTCACCATGATCGGGCTCGAGGTGAACGGCCGGCCGCTGCTGCGCGCCTATAGCGTCGTCTCGGCCAATTACGAGGAACACCTCGAATTCCTGTCGATCAAGGTGCCGGACGGGCCGCTGACCTCGCGTCTCCAGCACATCAAGGTGGGCGACACCATCCTCGTCGGGCGGAAGCCCACGGGCACGCTGATCGCCGACAACCTGCTGGCGGGCAAGCATCTCTACCTGCTGTCGACCGGCACCGGCCTCGCGCCTTTCATGTCGATCATCAAGGACCCCGAGGTCTACGAGAAGTTCGAGAAAATCATCCTCGTCCACGGCGTCCGCGAGGTGAACGAACTCGCCTATCACGACCTGATCGAGAAGGAATTGCCGGACAATGAATTCTTCGGCGAGATGGTGCGCGAGAAGCTGATCTATTATCCGACGGTGACGCGGGAGCCGTTCCGCAATCAGGGCCGGCTGACCGACCTGATCAAATCCGGCAAGCTGTTCTCGGACATCGGCCTGCCGCCCCTGTCGCAGGAAAACGACCGGCTGATGCTGTGCGGCAGCCCGGAAATGCTGGCCGAGATGGTGAAATTCTTCAACGACAACGGCTATGCCGAGGCCAGCTTCTCCAAGGCCGGCCACTACGCCATCGAGAAGGCTTTCGTCGAGAAATAGGGCCGGGTTACATAGGGGCGTAACCATCGTCGAGTAGCGCCCCATGTCCCTGCCGTCCCGCCCCAACATCCTGTTCGTCACCGCGGATCAATGGCGCGGGGAATGTATCGGCCGCCTCGGGCATATGGTCCGGACCCCGAACCTCGACGCCCTGGCGGCGGACGGCGTGCTGTTCCGGCGCCATTTCGCCAGCGCCGCGCCCTGCGGCCCCAGCCGGGCCTGCCTGCTGACCGGCATGTATCTGATGAACCACCGCTCGGGCACCAACGGCACGCCTTTGGACGCGCGTTTCACCAATATCGCCCTCGAAGCGCGCAAGATCGGCTATGCCCCGGCCCTGTTCGGCTATACCGACACCTCGCTCGACCCCCGCACCCGGCCGGCCACCGATCCGGCGCTTTCGACTTACGAGAATGTGCTGCCCGGCTTCGATGCCGCGGTCTATCTGCCGGAAGATCCCAAGGCCTGGCTGAAATGGCTGCGGGCGAAGGGGGTCGCGACCCCGGCCGATGATTTCGACATCTATCTGCCGGTCGACAACTATCCGGGGGCAGAGGGCAAGGGGCCGAGCTATCCGCCGCCCGCTTACGGCGCCGAGGAGTCGAGCACGGCCTTCCTCGCCGGCGAAGTCCTGTCCTATATCGAGGAGAAGGGCGACGAGCCCTGGTTCGTCCATCTGTCCTGGCTGCGCCCGCATCCGCCCTGGATCGCGCCCGAACCCTACAACACGATGTATGACGCAGGAGCTGTCCCCGGCTTCATCCGCCGCGAGACAAGGGAGATGGAGGGGGAACAGCATCCCTGGCTGGCGTTCCAGACCAACCGATCCGGCTTTCGCGCGCCCGAGGACGATGTCGTGATGCGCCAGTTCAAGGCGACCTATTACGGCCTGATGTCCGAGGTCGACGACCAGCTGGGCCGGATCATCGCCGCCCTGAAGGCGAGCGGCCAATACGAGCGGACGCTGATCGTCTTCACCAGCGACCATGGCGAACAGATGGGCGACCATTGGCTGCTGGGCAAATCCGGCTATTTCGACCAGAGCTTCCACATCCCGCTGATCGTCCGCGACCCGCGGGCGGAGGCCGACGGCGCGCGCGGCACCATCGTCGACGCTTTCACCGAATCCGTCGACGTGACGCCGACCGTGCTCGATTTCCTCGGTCTCGAGGTGCCGCTGACCTGCGACGGGCGCAGCCTGCTGCCCTTCCTGCGCGGCCGCCCCCCGGCCGACTGGCGGGCCGAGGTTCATTGGGAATATGACTTCCGCGACATCAGGGGCGCCGCGCCGGAAACCGAGCTTGGCCTTGCCATCGAGACCAGCAATCTGGCCGTGATCGCCGACGAGACGACGAAATATGTCCATTTCGCCGGTCTGGAGCCCCTTTTGTTCGACCGCGCGCTGGACCCGGGCGAATTCGTCAATCTGGCCGGCCAGCCGGCGGCGGCTCCGCGCCTCGCGGCTTACGCCGGCCGGATGCTGTCCTGGCGGATGCGCCACATGGAGCGCGGCCTGAGCCATTGGCACCTCGGCGAGGGCGGGCCGGTTTTCCGGCGCTGAGGCCGTGGCCGGCGCGACGACGAGTTTCGCCGGGTGATGCTAGTCTTGCGACAATATTTCCCGGCCTGATTCGCCCGACGAGAAAACCATGCCGAACCCGCGCGACAACAGACTGCCCGTGCCGACCGAAAGCCCCAGTGGCCGCGCCCGGGGAACGCCACCGCCCGAAGGCTCGCTGGCGGGACTGGTGGGCTGGGCCTTCGTCTTCGCCCTTTCGGTCGGCTGGCTGGCCGCGGCCTTCTATTATCTGGGCGCCCTGGTCGGCTTCGATGCCCTCGGCACCCTCGCCCCGCATGAACTGGCGGCGATCCTGACCGGCGTCCTTGGCCCCGTCGCCATCCTGTGGCTGGTCGCCCTAATGCTGGACCAGCGCGCGGCGGTGCTGCGCACCCTGGACGGCGCCCGGCCGGCCTCGGCCGCCCGCCCGTTCGATTTCGCCGGCGCGGCCCTCGCCGCCGCCCCCCATCCCGAAACGAGCGCCCGCCTGAAGGCCGAGGTCGACCAGATCCGCCTCGCCACCATGGAAGCGCGGGAAGCGACCCGCGATCTCGTCACCATGATCGGTAACCGGATCGAGGATCTGCGCCGGGTGATGCAGGAGGCCAAGGACGTGCGCGGCGCCATCGGCGGCGCCCTCGACGCCCTGTCGAGCGCCACGCGGTCGACCGCCGACACCATGTCGGGCGCCGTCACCGCGATCGAGCAGCAGCTCGACCAGCGCCTTGTCCGGCTGAACGATGCCGCCCGCTCCGCCGCCGCCGCCGCGGCCGCCGCTTCCGCCGATCTGCAGCGCCAGGCCGATGCCATGCTGGCGGCGGGCGACGCCGCCGCCGAGAAGACCGATGGCGCAACCGCCCGGCTGCGCCAGCTCGGCACCGATCTCGATCTGGCCTCGACCCGCGTGGTGCAGGCGGCCGATCAGGCTTTCGAGAAGCAGGACGAGCGGGTGGGAACGATCGAGGCGGCTCTGGCCCGGGTCGCCGCCGTCAACGAATCGCTGGACGAGCGCATTCAGGCGACGCGGGGCGGCATGACCGGTCTCGAGGATGCCGCCAACGGTATCGCCCGCCGCCTGTCGAGCGCGACCGACGCCCTGTCGACCGAAAGCGCCCGCCTGAAGGACCTGGCCGAGGCCAGCCAGGCCGCCATCACCCTCGCCGCCGGCTCGACCACCAGGGCCGGTCAGGCCGTGAGCGAGGCGAGCGATACCGCCCTCGCCAAGCTGCAGCAGACCGAGCGCAACCTGCGCGCCCTCGTCACCTCGACCCAGAGCGATCTGGGCCGCGCCGTCACCGATTTCGCCCAGTTGGGCGAGACCCTGCGCCGGGCCGCGACCGAACACACGGAAATCACCAATACCGCGACCCAGCGCGCCACCGTCGCCCGCGACCAGCTGCGCCGCGTCGCCGAGGAGATCGCCGCCGCCGGCAACGAGGCCGGCTCGCGCAGCCATGCCGCCTCGGACGCCCTGCGCCTGAGCGCGACCGCGCTGTCGAGCAATGCCGACAATGCCCTCGGCAAGCTGGGCGAAGTGGGCGCGGGCTTCGACGCCCTGGCGACCCGCCTGCGCGCGGCGGTCGACGATGCCCAGGCCCGTGGTGGCGAGGCCGCCCGCGTTTCGGCCGAGACCGCCCGCGAACTGGCCCGCGCCGGCGAGAAGCTGAAGGATGAATTGCGCGGCATGGAGACGGCGATCGACGAGCACGCCCGCACCCTGGAAACCGCCGCTGCCCATGCCGCCACGACGGTCGAGGAAGCCGGGCGCCGCTTCGATGCACAGTCCGGCAACCTCGACGCGGAAACCGTGCGCGCCGTCGCCACCATCGACAACGCGGTGAAATCCCTGGCCCGTCAGGGCACCGAAGTCATCGCGACGGCCGACAACGCGGTCCAGCGTCTCGCGACCGTGGTCACCGGCTTCCGCCAGCGCGCCGATGCCCTGGCCGAAAGCGCGACCGCGGCCGAGCGCCGCCTGAGCGAAAGCGCCGGCGCCCTCGACGGCCGGGCGCGCGAGCTGACCGTGACCGCCGACACCGCCGGCAGCCGGGTGGAACAGGCGGCCGACACGATCGAGCGCCGGGGCCGCGATCTCGAATCCGCCGCCGAGCGGGCCAGCGCGCGCATCGATGCCGCGGTCGGCGCCATGCACCGCCAGGGTGACGCGATCACCGCGATCGGCGACCGCGCGACGGTCGAAACCGGCAAGGCCGGCCAGACCCTGGACGGCATCGGCCGGGCGATCGACGAGCGCATCCTGACCGCCCGCCAGCAGGTCAAGGAAGCGGAGCAGGCGCTCGGCGCCTTCGCGGGCCGGCTGGATGCCGCGACCCAGACCGCGGTCGGCAATCTGAACCTGCTGATCGAGACGCTGGAGCGGGACGACAGCACGCTGGCCGCCCAGGCCGCCGATTCCATCGCGCGGCTGCGCGAGATGGGCAGCGCCATTTCGGTGGAGCGTCAGGCCATGGTCGAATCCTCGGCCAAGAGCCGGGAGGAACTGGAAACCGCCATCGTCATGGCGACCAAACGCGGCTCGGAACTGAAGGCGCTGGCGGACGAGACCGCGACCTCGCTCGGCCTGATCGCCCGCAACCTGTCGGCCGAGACGCAGGTCCTGTCGGGCCGGGCCGACGAGGCGCGGCGCCTGATGGGCGATCTGGTGAAAGCCCTGGCCGCCGAAGTGGATACGCTGGGCGAGACCGCGGCCGAGATCGAGCTTCGGCGTCAGGCCCTCGACAACACCGACCGGCACCAGCGCCGGCAGACCGCCGTCAAGGCGTCGGCCGCGGTGGTCGAGGGGCTGAACGGCCTGTCGGTCGATCTGGCCCGGGCGATGGAAGACGGCGACCTGCCGGACGATGTCTGGCGCCGTTACCTCGGCGGCGAGAAGGGTGTGTTCACCCGCCGCCTGCTGGGCCAGCGCAACCGCGACGGCCACGAGAGCATCGCCGCGAAATACCGCGACGACGGTGAATTCCGCACCTATGTCGATCGCTACATGCGCCAGTTCGACGAATTGATGCGCCTCGCGACCGATGCCGACGACGAGGATGTGCTGGCGGCCGCGCTGCGCTCGTCGGATATCGGCAAGCTGCATCGCCTGCTGGCGGCGGCGCTGGGGCGGGACAGGTAAGGCGTGCGGCGCCTGCGGGCCTTTCTGACCCGGGGTCCGTGGTGGCGCCGGCTGCTGAGCGCGGCCGGCCTGCTGTTCGTGGTCCTGCCGCTGTTCATGGTCCTCGTCTTTCGGGTCCTGCCGGTGCCGGTCACGCCGCTGATGCTGATCCGCCTGGTCGAGGGCCATGGCCTGTCCCACGACTGGGTGCCTTACGACGAGATCGCGCCCGTCATGGCCCGCTCGGCGATCGCGGCCGAGGATGGCAAGTTCTGCGACCATTTCGGCTTCGACTGGGAGGCGATCAACGATGCGCTCGATGCCGCCGACGACGGCGGGCGCCTGCGCGGCGGCTCGACCATCAGCCAGCAGACGGCGAAGAATGTCTTTCTCTGGCCCGGCCGGTCGTGGATCCGCAAGGGACTGGAGGCGGGCTTCACCGTCCTGATCGAAACGGTCTGGGGCAAGCGCCGCATTCTCGAGGTCTATCTGAACTCGGTTGAATTCGGCCCCGGCATCTATGGCGTCGAGGCGGCGGCGCGGCATCATTTCGGCACATCGGCGGCCGCGTTGACCGCCCGTCAGGCGGCGCTCCTGGCCGCCGTGCTGCCCAACCCGATCCGCTTTTCAGCCGCGAAACCTTCGGCCTATGTCAACCGCTACGCCGCGCGGATCGAAGGCCGGGCGCGCGCCATCGGCAAGGGCATGTATCCGCCCTGCGACTGATCAGAGCAGCTTGCCGGTATTGGTATTCTTCTGCGCCAGCGCCCAGTCGACCGCCTGATGCATGGTATCGCCGAGGGCATCGTTGAAGCCGGCGATGATCGCGGCCATGTCGTTGGTGGTCAGGGTCCGGCTGACCTCGAAGGAGCGGGCGGCGACGATGATCTGCTGCGGCTGCAGGATCATCTTCACGCTGAGACGCACCCGGATCACCGGCGGCTTGCCGAGGCCGTTGCGGTATTCCGCCTGGAATTCGCGCAACTCCGAGACGAAATTATAGTCGGCGCGCAGGCCCACCGCCTGACGCCCCACGGCGACGATGCGGCCGCTGTTCTCGAAGGATTCGACCAGCAGGGTCTGGACCATGCGCGGCGCCCTCTCGGCCCAGCGCGCATTGTCGAAATATTTCACCTCGGTCGTCGAGGGCATCAGGGCGATGTAATCGGTATCGATCGCCCGCGACGCCAGCGGCTCCTCCACGACGAGTTGCCAGGGCACCTGCGGCCCGGCGGCGAAGCCGGTGGCCGAGACCAGCGTGAAGAGGCTGGGCGTCGTGGTCGCGGCCTTGAACAGACTGCCGCAGCCGCCAAGGGCGAGGCCCGAGGCGCCGATCGCGGCCCCGGTCAGGAAACGTCGGCGGCCGGCCGAGAAGATCTGGGTCATCGGGGGGCATACTCCGGCCGCTGGGTTCCGAGAATGAAGCGCGAGGGATCGCTTTCCAGCCGCTCCGCCACCCGCTCGAGGGTGCCGACGAGGCGGCGGGCTTCGGTGATGAATTTGGCGAACTGGGTCAGACCCTCGGCGGCGAATTCGTCGATCGAGCGGCGATTGCTGACGACGAGGTCGTTGAGGGCGGCGGCGAAGGCACCGATTTTTTCCATCGCCACCCTCGCGTCGACGGTGATGCCGGAAATCGCCCGCGCCGCATCGGCGACCGAGGCCGAGACCGTGTTCACATTGTCGATGATCTGCTGGATCTCGTCGGACTTGCCGGCGATCGCCGCCGTCACCGTTTCGATGTTGGCAAGGACGCGGGCGACCGCCGCCTGGTTCTCGGGGCCGACGAAATTCTTGGCCTGATCGAGGATTTCCGCGCTGGTGCGCAGAACTTCCGGCAGGGTGGCGATGACCTGGGCGAGGCCGCCCGTGCGGCTGGGGATGATCGGCGGCTGACCCGCCGGCCCCGGCTCGAGCAGGGGGCTGGAGCCCGTCCCCGCCGTCATCTGGATATAGGCGACGCCGGTGATGCCCTGGGATTCCAGCTTGGCCACCGTGTCCTTGCGGACGGGCGTGCCGCTGGCCACCTCGATTTCGACCTTGACCCGGCTGGGGTCGTCCTTGTCGAGAGTGATCTTGCCGACGGCACCGACCTTGATGCCGTTGTAGCGGACATCCGACCCTTCACCGAGGCCATCGATCGCGCCCGAGAAATAGATCAGGTAACGGTCGAAAGCCGGCGCCCGTCCCGCCCCCGCCAGCCACAGGGCGAAGGCGAAGCCGGCAATCAGCATGGCAAGGGTCAGGGCGCCGATGAAGAGGTAATTGGCACGGGTTTCCATTCAAGCGCACTCCGTCAGTCGCGGCGGCGCGCGTCGGCGCGCGCCTTGGCGTCGAGTGCCGCACGCCCCCGCGGCCCGTGGAAATACTCTACGATCCACGGATCTGTCTGTTCGAGCATGTCGTTCATCGTTCCGACGACCATAACACGCTTTTCGCCAAGGACGGCGATGCGGTCGCAGACGGTCGCCAGCGTGTCGAGGTCATGGGTGACGAGGAAGACGGTGAAGCCGACCGTGTCGCGAAGATCGGCGATCAGCTGGTCGAAGGCGGCGGCGCCGATCGGATCGAGACCCGCCGTCGGCTCGTCGAGGAAGACGATCTCGGGATCGAGGGCGAGCGCCCGGGCGAGACCCGCGCGCTTCTTCATGCCACCCGACAGTTCGGACGGGTATTTCGCCCCGGCTTCCGGCGGCAGGCCGGCGAGCGCGATCTTGAGCGCGGCGATCTCTTCCAGCATCGGCCCCTTGAGGCCGAGATGTTCCTTCAGCGGCACCTGGATGTTCTGGGCGACGGTGAGCGACGAGAACAGGGCGCCGTTCTGGAACAGGATGCCCCAGCGCTGCTCGACCAGCCGCCGCTCCACCTTGGGCAGATGCATGATGTCCTGGCCGAACACCTCGATCGAGCCGGCGGCGGGACGGTTGAGGCCGACGATCGTCCGCAGCAGCACCGACTTGCCGGTGCCCGAGCCGCCAACGAGGGCGATGATCTCGCCGCGCCGCACGTCGAGATCGAGCTTGTCGTGGATGACCTGCGCGCCGAAAGCGTTGCGGATGCCGCGCAGCCGGATGATGGGATGATCCTGTCCGCCGCTATCCACGTCAGATTCCGATCGTCGCGAAGAAGATGGAGAAGGCGGCGTCGAGCACGATGACGAGGAAGATGCCCTTCACCACCGACTGGGTGGTGCGTCGGCCGACCGATTCGGAACTGCCCTCGACCCGCAGGCCCTCGAGGCAGCCGACCACGGCGATGGTGACGGCGAAGAAGGGCGCCTTCACCACGCCGACGAAATAGGTCTTCCAGGTCACGGCGGCCGCGAGGCGGTTCATGAAGACGTCGGGCGAAATGCCAAGCGTGACCCAGGACATCAGCATCCCGCCGAGCAGTCCCATGAAATCGGCGAAAACGGCGAGGCAGGGCAGCATGACCATGAGGGCGACCACCCGCGGCACCACCAGCACCTCGATGGGATCGAGGCCGAGGGTGCGCATGGCATCCACTTCCTCGTTCAGCTTCATCGCGCCGATCTGCGCCGTGAAGGACGAACCGGACCGGCCCGCGATGACGATCGCGGTCAGCAGGATGCCGAGTTCGCGCAGCACCGAAATGGCGACAAGGTTCACGACGAAGATCTGGGCGCCGAACATCGCGAGCTGATCGACGCCCTGATAGGAGATGACGACGCCGATCAGGAAGGAAATCAGCCCGACGATGGGCATCGCCTCGATGCCGACGGCCTGCGCCTGGGCAAAGGTCGAGGTCAGGCGGAAGCGCCCGGGATGCACGAAGGCAAGGCGGCCCATCGCCGCCACCGTCTCGCCCAGGAACGAGACGAGGCGCAGCGTGTCGTCCCAGATATAGACGACCCGGCGGCCGAGCCGGTCGAGCATGGCGGCGAAAGGGCCGAGTTTCTTCGGCCTGGGCGGGGCCGGGCGATCCGCCTTGGCCACCTGGCCGAGCAGGACCTCGTATTCAGGGCTCGCGCCGCGGATCGCCGCCTGGCCGCCCGCCGCCTGCCAGCGCGCCGCCGTGCGATGCACCAGCCACGCGCCGACCGTGTCGACCGCCTCGATCGCCGTGAAGTCGATGTCGAGTTCGCGTCCGTCCGGCGCCGGCATCGCACCCAGCAGCCGGTCCAGGACCTCGGCATTGGCGACGACCCAGCGGCCGAGAAGCTCCACCCGCAGCCGGCCGCCGTCCTCGTTGAAACGCAGCAGACCCGAGGCGGCCGCAGCAGTGGGCGATGCCATGTTTACCGACCGTTACTCTCTCGACAGGGGGCTCAAGGCGCGGCGGCGGAGGCCACCGGCGACCCATGGCCGATCTTGGTGATCATATAGTCAACGCTGGCGGTGTCGACCCTGTCGCCGAAACCGGTCAGAATTCGCTCGATCACGAGCGAGCGATACTGGTTGCGGGCATCGGGGGCATCGCGCAACTCGGTCTCCTCGGCCGCGAACAGCGCGACGCGGGCAAGCGCCAGCTGCGACTCGGGCATACCGGCGACGGCGAACAGGCGTGTCAGGCCGCTGCCGCCCGGATCGCGCACCAGCATCGCCGCATTGGCCGCCGGAATGCCGGCGCGGCTCGCGAGGGCCGTCTCGAAGAACAGATAGTCGCCGGTCAACAGCGAGCGCAACACGAGGGTCGGCGTCAGCCGGCCACTGCGGTTCAGATCGGAAATGAAGCCTTCGAGATCCGGGCCGACGCCATGGGCAAGGACGAGGGTCGCCCGCTCGCGGCCCTGCAGGATGAGATCGGACAGAAGATCGGGATCGATCGCGTCGCGCCCCAGCAGGTGGCGCTGCAACTGCTCGGCGACGACGGACATCAGCCGGGCCGCGACCCGGGCCGGCAGGCCGGTCCGCCCCGCCATCGGCTCCGCCACGGCGGCCGAATGGCCATGACGGTCGGCGGCGACCTGCAGGGCTTCCTCGCTGATCTGCGCCGTCGGATTGCCCATGAGGCGGGCGATCGCGGCTTCATTGCCGCGTTCGATCAGGGCACCGGCGACGGTTTCGGAAAGCGCCGGCCGGCCGGCGATCACGCTCATGCCCGCGGCCGAGACCATGCCGACAAGACCGGCCAGATCCTCGTCGGTCAGCACGCTCGAGGCTTCGAGAATCGGCAAGGCGACATGATCGACGTCGGACGCCAGCTTGATGGCGACGTCATGCGGCAAGGTATCCGCATCCTTCATCGCCTCGGCGAGGGCGGCGCGCACCGCGACGGTGGCGCGGCGGGCAATGGTGCGGAACAGCGTTTCCGCCGCTTCGCGCGCCATCGGATCGAGCGTGCCCTGGCGCCAGGCCTGGGCCACCTTCGCCGCGGCTTCCGCCTGATGTTCAGGCGAAGGGTCGGCAAGCAGGGCCTGGAGATCCGATACGGTCAGATACTGATCGGTCAAGGCGGACACTCCCTGATGGAGGTGACACATGCCCTTCCCCCGAAAGGATAGGGCGGCGGCATGACGCATGGACGCCAATATGGCGTAAGATCATTTATTGTGAACCATCACCGGCCATGCCGACAATATCGCGATCGGACTTAACATCATGCAAATGATCCGGGTCACTGCCCTTGCTTTTTTCGCCCTTGCCATCGGCACGGCCTCGGCCTCGGCCGGCGACGCCGCCAAGGGTGCCGTCGTCTTCAAGAAATGCGCGACCTGCCACACGGTCGAGGCCGGTGGCCCGAACCGGGTCGGCCCCAACCTGCACGGTCTGTTCGGCCGCACCGCCGGCACGCTCGAGGGCTTTACCTTCTCGAAGGCCATGGCCGGCGCCGGCATCACCTGGTCGTCCGAGACCCTGCACACCTATCTCGCCGATCCGAAGGCGCTGGTGCCGGGCACCAAGATGGCTTTCGTCGGTCTGAAGAAGGAAGACGAGCGCGACGACGTCATCGCCTATCTGGAAGAAGCGACGAAGTAACTTTCAGGGGGTAAGCTCCGGCCGTTCGCGGTCCGGAGTCTACCCCCATGAATCTGTCCGTCTCGGTTGAAAGCTGGCCCATCAGGGGCGTGTTCCGCATTTCGCGCGGGGCCAAGACCGAGGCGGAGGTCGTCGTCGTCTCGATCGAATCGGGCGGTTTCCGGGGGCGCGGCGAATGCGTGCCCTATCGCCGCTATGGCGAAACGCTTGAAAGCGTCGTCGCCACCCTCGAGGCTTTACGCCCTCACCTCGCGCAAGGCGTCGGCCGCGGCGACCTGTCGTCCCTGATGCCGGCGGGCGCCGCGCGCAATGCCATCGACTGCGCGCTGTGGGATCTCGAAGCCAAACGGGCCGGCACAAGCGTCGCCGCCCTCGCCGGCCTGGCCCCGCCCCGGCCGGTCCTGACCGCCTATACCCTCAGCCTCGATGACGCCGGCGCGATGGCCGACGCGGCGCGCGCCGCCGACAAGCCCCTGCTGAAACTGAAACTGGGCGGGGACGGCGCCGACCTGGACCGGGTTGCCGCCGTTCACGCCGCCGTGCCCGGCGCGCGGCTGATCGTCGATGCCAATGAAGCCTGGGCGGCGGCGGATGTCCTGCCCCTCGCCCGCGCCTTGGCCGGTCTTGGCGTCGTGCTGATCGAACAACCCCTGCCCGCCGGGGCGGACGAGGCCCTGCAAGGGATCGACTGCCCGATTCCGCTGTGTGCCGACGAATCCTGTCACACGGCGGCGGATCTTCCGCGCCTGGTCGGGCTTTATTCCCATGTGAACGTCAAACTGGACAAGACCGGGGGCCTGACCGAAGCCCTCGTCCTCGCCGACGCGGCGCGGGCGCTGGGCCTCGGGCTGATGGTCGGCTGCATGGTCGGCACCTCGCTGGCGATGGCGCCGGCGCTGCTCCTGGCGGGACGGGCCGATTTCGTCGATCTCGACGGGCCGCTGCTGCTCGACCGCGACCGGGAGCCGGCGCTGGCCTTCGAGGGCGCGATGATCCAGCCCCCCTCACCGGCGCTCTGGGGCTGAAAGGGACGACATGCGGTCTGGCCAGCATCATTTCAGCGCCGACTACGCCACGGCCCGGCGCCGGCTGGTCGAGGCCTGCGCCGCGCGGGGCCTGACGGTCGAAAGCCATCGCCATCCCTTGCGCGGCCCCTCGGGCGAGCCGATCGCCCTCGACGTGGTCCGGGTCGGGCCGGCGGACGCGCCCCGCCGCCTGCTGCTGCTGGCGGGCACCCATGGCGTTGAAGGCTATTTCGGGGCGGCCGTGATCCATGGCCTGATCGCGGACGGCCATCTCGACCATCTGCCGCGCGGCGTCGCCGTCGTGATGGTTCATGGCGTCAACCCCTGGGGCTTCGCCTGGACCCGGCGGGTGACCGAGGAAAATGTCGACCTGAACCGTAACTGGATCGATTTCTCCGCCCCCCGCCCCCACCACCAGGATTACGAGCGGATCGCCGACGCCCTGCTGCCCGAAAGCCTGGAGCCGGCCAGCCTCGCCGCCGCCGACGCCGCCCTGCGCCATTTCGCCCGCAGCAATGGTTTCGCCGCCCTTCAGGCGGCGGTGACGCGCGGCCAGTATCATTTCGCCGACGGGCTCTATTTCGGCGGTTTCGGCCCGACCTGGGCGCGCCGCCGGATGGCGGATGTCGCCGCCGCCCATCTTTCGGGAGCGGAGCATGTCGCCGTCGTCGATTTCCATTCCGGCCTCGGCACCTATGGCACCGGCGAATTGATCACCATCGCCGCCCCGAACAGCGCCGACCACGAACGGGCGATCCATCTGTTCGGCGACACGGTGAAATCGACCCTGACCGGCGAATCCCTCTCGGCCCATCTGACCGGATCGCTGGACGAAGGCCTGGCGGCGCTGACCCGGCCGGCCCATCTCACCTTCGTCGCCCTCGAGGTCGGCACCCGCGACGGCCAGACGGTGATCGCCGCCCTGCGGGACGACAATTGGCTGCACCAGTCGGGCCGGCTGAACAGCGGCGGGGCGGCGGCGATCAAGGCCCGGCTGAAGGATGCCTTCGCCCCCGGGGAAGCCGAATGGCAGGACCGGGTCCATGCCCTCGGCATCGACTGCGTGACCGGGGCCATCGCAAAACTCTAGGGCGGCTCTCCGCATGACGGAAGCGCCATAACCCCTCTCGTCATGCCGGCGAAGGCCGGCATCTCGGGCCGGCACGGGCGCCTCTTTCGTCGAAAGGCCCCGGCCTTCGCCGGGGCGACGAATGAGGACTGGAAAATTCGGGCCGGCCGCGCATGTTCGCGGCCGGCCTGTCGCGTTACTTCGCGGGCGTGCCCGGCACGTCGCCTTCATGGGCGCGCGAGATCACATAGGCGTGGATCGCGTCCGCATCCTCGTCCTTCAGGACATCGGCGAAGGAGACCATGCCGTTGTCCTTCAACATGCCGCCGAGCACGATTTCCTTCCAGGCCTGATGGATGACCGGGCCGGAATGGCGAAGATCGGGCAGCACGCCGCCCGAGACCGCGCCGGCGCCGTGGCAGACCATGCAGTATTGGGCGAAGAGCGCTGCGCCCCTGGCGACGACCTCGGCCGGTGCCGTGTTGGCCGGCGGCGGCGGCACGGCGGCCGACAGGTCTGGCTTCGGCAGCTGGGTGGTACCGCCGATCTTGTAGGTCAGCACCCGGCCGACCACGGGAATGTCCAGCGCCTTGGCCGCCCGGCCATAGGCGAGGGCATAGGCGCCGCCGTAGCCGACGACGACCGAGACATATTGCTCGCCGTCCACGGTGAAGGTGACCGGGGCCGCCTGCACGCCGGTCTGGGTCGGCGAGGTCCACAGCCGCTCGCCGGTGCGGGCGTCATAGGCGTTGAACTTGCCGTCGCTGGTGCCCTGGAACACGAGGTTGCCGGCGGTCGTGAGCACGCCGCCGTTCCACGGCCCCCAGAGTTTCGCGCGCCAGACTTCCTTCTGGTTCACCGGATCCCAGGCGATCAGCGCGCCCGAGACGATGGCGGGATCGACATCGGCGATCGGGGCATTGTCCGTCCCGGTGTTCCACTGCTTGCGGCTATAGGCGAATTTGCCGTCCGGGGCATAGAGACCGGGGATTTCCTGCGTCGGGATATAGACGAGGCCCGTGTCCGGGTTGAAGGCCATGGGCTGCCAGTTGTGGCCGCCGATGGGCGACGGCATCACCACCGCCGGCTTGTCGGCCCAGCGCGCGTCCGGATTCTCGATCGGGCGGCCGGTCGCCATGTCGATGCCGCTGGCCCAGGTCACGGTGACGTAATTCCTGGCCGAGATGAGCTGCCCGGTCTCGCGGTCGAGGACGTAGAAGAAGCCGTTCTTCGGCGCCTGCATGATGACCTTGCGCGGCTTGCCGTCGATCGTCAGCTCGGCCAGGATCATGTGCTGGGTCGCGGTGTAATCCCAGGTATCGCCCGGCGTCGTCTGATAATGCCATTTCAGGCGGCCGGTGTCGGGATCGATCGCGAGGATCGAGGACAGGAACAGATTGTCGCCGCCGCCCGGGCTGCGCAGGTGACGGGCCCAGGGCGAGCCGTTGCCGGTGCCGACATAGAGCGTGTTCAGATCGGGATCGAAAGCCATCGAATCCCAGACCGAGCCGCCGCCGCCCATCTTCCACCACTCACCCGTCCAGGTCTTGACCGCCTCGGCGAGTTCGGGGTTCTCGAAGGGTTTCGCCGGATCGCCGGGTACGGTGTAGAAGCGCCAGAGCTGCTTGCCCGTCGCCGCGTCATAGGCGGTGACGTAACCCCGGACGCCATATTCGGCGCCGCCGTTGCCGATGATCACCTTGCCCTTCACCACGCGGGGCGCGCCGGTGATCGTATAGGGCCAGGGGCCTTCCTTGGTGTCGATCTCCCACGCCTTCTTGCCGGTCGCGGCATCGACGGCGACCAGGCGGGCGTCGAGCGTGCCGAAGATCACCTTGCCTTCCCAGACCGCGACACCGCGATTGACGACGTCGCAGCAGGCGAACTTGCCCCATTCCCTGGGCACTTCCGGATCATAGGTCCAGAGCGCCTTGCCCGTCCTGGCGTCGAGCGCGGTGACGATCGACCAGGGGGCCGTGACATACATGGTGCCGTCGATGACGATCGGTGTCGCGTGATGGCCGCGGTTGCCGCCGGTCTCGTAGGACCAGGCGAGGCCGAGCTGCTTCACGTTGTCGGTCGTGATCGCGTTCAGCGGGCTGTAACGTTGCTCGGCATAGGTGCGGCCGGTGGAGAGCCAGTTGCCCGGCTCCTTGTCGGCGTCGATGATGCGGGCACCATCGACGGTGGCGGCGCCACCCCCTTGTGCCGGCGGCGTTTCGGCCAGGACGGAAGACGTCAGAAGACACAGGGCGGCGAATCCGGCAAGGCCGGCGCCCCGAAGGTGATGGCGCAACAATGATCCCTCCCCAATTTTTTTGTATTATGGGTGCCACACCCTAGCGAAGCCGGATGCCGCCGACAATAGTGAACAGGGCGTCACTTTTCAGGGGGCGTGAAGGGCTTCAGGTGCAGCCGGGTCTGGTGATCGGGCACGGCTTTCCCGCCGTCGACATTGCGGCCCTGGAAGTAGGTTTTCTGCCAGCCGACCCGATTCGCCTCGGTGCCCTTGACCGGCAATTCGGCGAGGAACCGGCTGCGCCCCTCGGACCAGGCGGCGAAGGCGGCGGCGAGTTCGGGCTCGTCGGCGAGGCGGCGCACCTCGGGCTCCACCGTCTCGACCATGCCGCGCGGAATCGGAAAGAGGAAGGCGAAGGGCTCGCCCGCCTCGAAGACGACGGGAATATCGGGCGCGGTGAAACGCCAATTCATGGTGAAACTGGCGGCGGACCAATCCGCCTCGATGATGCCGGTCAGGGGCGCGATGCCGTGGCGCGGATCATTGGGCGAGCCGCCGACCCAGAGGTTCCAGCCCGGCTCGGTCACGAACAGGCCCTGGATATGGAAGGTGAGGATGCCGGAGCCGAAATGGCCGACCGCCAACTGCCCCGCCCCGGGTCCGGTCACCCGCACCGCCGAAGGCTCGGCCCCGCCGGTCCAGACCGCCTCGACCCGGCTCGGGCAGAGCAATTCCCAGCCATGGGCATTGGCGATATTGAGCGGCAGGCAGCGATAGGCGAAGCCCTGCGGCGTCGCCTCCATCCAGTCGCGGCTGACGGGGGCGACCCGGATCTGCGGCGCGTGTTCGCCGAGGCTGTAGCAGGTCAGGCGCATGGTCGTAACGCGCCGATCATAGCGCGATTTCACCGCCGTCCCAGCGCCGGTTCAGCAGGAAGGCGAGAACGGCGCCGACGACGCAGAACGCCGCCATCAGGGCGAAGATCACGCCGCCGCCCCATTCATAGAGCGGGCCGATGACGAGGGTGGCGATGGCGACGGCGATCGAAATCCCGAAGGAGGCATAGAGCCCCTGGGCCGTCGCGGTCAGGCCGGGGCGGATCGCCCGGGGGATGAAATGCATGGCGCCGAGATGGGCGAAGGCGAAACTGCCGGCGTGCAGCCAGTTGACCGCCAGCAGGGCATAGACGTCGGTGGTCGAGGCCAGCACGGTCCAGCGCACGATACCGCCGAAAGCCCCGATCAGGATCAGCGTGGTCGGCCGCAGCCGATAGACGAAGCGCGACGAGAAGGCGAAGAGCAGGATCTCGGCGATCACCCCTTCCGACCAGATGAGGCCGATCATGATGTCCGACAGGCCGGCCTTCTGCCAATGCAGGGTGCTGAAGGTGTAATAGGCGGAATGGCTGGACTGGATCAGGGCATTGGCGCCGAGGAACAGCAGGAACACCCGATTGCGCAGGAAGGCCCGGACCGCGCCGGACAAGCGCGGCCGACGCTCGATCTCGATCACCGGCAGCAGCCAGGCGGTCGCGGCTGTGAGCGCGAGGGCGCCGAGGATCAGCCACAGGATGCCCTCCTTGCCGGCGAAGGGCACCACCCAGCCGACCAGCATGGTGCCGCCGACGAAGGTGACCGAGCCCCACAGCCGCACCCGGCCGTAATCGTAACCGCGCTGATAGGCGGCGAGCACGCCGAGGTTCTCGGTCAGGGCGACCTGCGCAGGGTAAAACAGGCTGGCGATCAGATAGGCGGTCATGACCGCCACGAATCCTTCCGCCGGCACCAGCAGCATGAAGGACAGCAGGCTGGCCACCGTCAGGCCCATCAGGATGCGCCGCCGCTCGGCGAGGAGATCGGCGAGGCGGCCGAATCCGGTGTTGCCGATCACCCGCACCACCTGGCCGATGGCGAGGACGATGGCGATCTGGGTCCCGGTCAACCCGCGATGGGACATCCAGGCCGGCAGGAAGGGCACGATGACCCCGAGCCCCGAGAAGGAGACCGCGTAGAAGAAGGCCATGCGGAAGGCCACCGGCCAGCGCCGGCGCAGGGGCTCGGACATGTCATCACGGGATGGAGCGGGTCAATGCTCGAGGGCGGTATGGACGAGATCGGACAAGCGGCGGAAACGCTCGACCGAGGCACTCTCCTCCAGAAGCCCGGCGGTGAGAAGGACGAAAGTGAGATCGGTCGCCGGATCGCACCAGAAGACATGGGAACCGGCGCCCATGCCGCCGAACGTCCCCGGGCTGGCCAGATGGCCGAAAGCCATGGGGTGGATGCCCTGCCCGCGCAGCCAGAAGCCATAGGAGAAATGGGACGGCGTCGGCCCCCGTCCCGGCGGCGCGAAGAATTCATTGGGCATCGCCCCCGTGCGGTCGACGAGGGCGAAGCGCACCAGGGCCGGCGACAGCACCCGGCGCTTCACCGCCCGGCCGCCATTCCGCCAGCTTTCGGCGAAGGCGAAGACGTCGGAAGCGGTGATGACGCAGCCGCCGCCCGGCATCTCGCTCTCGGGCTTCAGCCGGTCGGAGGATTCGAGGACGCCGGGCGGGAACAGGCCGGGCGTCCGGTCGCGAACGACGACCGGGACATAGCGCGAGCGGACATGATCGGGAATGCCGAGATGGGTCTCGTCCATGCCGATCGGCTCGAACACCTCGTCGGCCAGAATGCGGGAAAAGCGCCGGGTGCCGCCGTCGAGCCGGCGCACGATCTCGGCCAGCAGACCATGGGCGAGGACGGGGGAATAAAGCACGCGGGCACCGGGCTCGGCCAAGGGCTCGGCCCGCGACAGGGCGGCGGTGACCGAGGCGATGTCGGCCCCGTTCAGCTTGCGGTCGCCCATGATCACCGGCGGCAGGCCGCTCGTATGGGTGATCAGATGGCCGATGGTGATGCCGCCCTTGCCGTGTTCGGCGAATTCGGGAACGACGGCGGCGACCGGCGTATCAATGGCGATATCGCCGGCCTCGATCCGCTGCAGGACGGCGAGATTGGTGAATTGCTTGGACAGCGACATCGACATGAACACCGAGTCGAGCGCCATCGCCCGCCCCGTCGCCCGCTCGGCGAAGCCGATCGCCTGATGCAGCAGGATATCGCCCCGCCGCGCGACGAGGACGACCGCCCCGTCGATCCGCGCCGCCTCGACATCGGCGGCAAGCGCCGCCGACACCCGGGCCAGACGCCCGGCATCCATGCCCTGAACCTGGGCGGCGGCAACATTCACGGACATCGGCGGCTTCTCCCGGCG
>JAOZVS010000165.1 GCA_025869435.1 Zavarzinia sp. | reverse complement strand
CGCGGGCGGGGCGGTCGCCGGCTTCGCCGGAGCGACGGGCGCCTGCACGACCGGCGCCGAAACGGCAGGGGCGGGCGCGGCAGGCACGGGGGCGGGCGACACCGGCGCCGGAGCGGCGGGCGGGGCCACGGCGGCGATATCGGGCGGCGGGGGCGGCGGCGTGGGTGCCGGGCGGGCCATGGGCTCGTCCGGCGGCGGCAGCAGCTGCTCGGGCAGGGTCGGCTCGCCGGTGCCTTCACCGATACGGTTGAAGATCAGCTTGTCCTGATCCGGCACTTCGAGGCCACCCGGCTCGTCCGGCGGG
The DNA here is from genome assembly GCA_025869435.1 of Zavarzinia sp. Classification (GTDB taxonomy): domain Bacteria; phylum Pseudomonadota; class Alphaproteobacteria; order Zavarziniales; family Zavarziniaceae; genus Zavarzinia. The sequence continues at coordinate 24,020 of JAOZVS010000165.1, read as the reverse complement.
ACCTTGGCCGGAGCGGGGTCGGCCCGCACCAGGGGCACGCTGGCGGCATCGGTCGGCGCCGGACCGTCGCCACCGGTGAACAGCGACAGCACCAGATACAGAAGGGCACCACCGGCCAGGCCCATCAGCACCAGCCGGCCGATCTTCAGCCCGCCGCCATCATCCGAGGTCGAAGGCGGCACCAGCCGTTCCGCCGAGGGCGCGGGGCGATAGGGCCCCTGGCCGTAGGGGTCGGGCGAATAGGGATCCTGAGGCTGATTGCCAGGCATCAACGCATCTCCTCGACCGGGGTCACGCCGAGAATACCAAGGCCGGAGGCGATCACGTCGCACACCGCCTGCAGCAGGGCGAGCCGCGCCAGGGTCAGCGCGGGGTCATCCTTGTGAATGAAACGCAGCGACGGATCGTCCTTGCCCTTGTTCCACAGGCCATGGAAGCCGGCGGCGAGATCATAGAGCGCGAAGGCGACGCGATGCGGTTCATGCGCCTCGGCCGCGGCTTCGAGCTGGCGGGGGAAGGCCGCCATGAGCTTGACCAGCGCGAGTTCGTCGACGGTCGCGATCCGGTCGAGCGACGCGCCGGCCAGCGAGGCCCGGCCGGTATCGAGGCCGGGGATATCGACGGCGGCATTGCGCAGCACCGAACGGGCGCGGGCATGGGCGTACTGGACATAGAAGACCGGATTGTCCTTGGACTGTTCGGTCACCTTGTCGAAATCGAAATCGATCGGGGCGTCATTCTTCCGCGTCAGCATCATGAAGCGGACGACATCCTTGCCCACCTCGTCGACGACATCGCGCAAGGTGACGAAACTGCCCGAGCGCTTGGACATTTTCACCGGTTCGCCGCCCCGGGTCAGCTTCACGAGCTGGCAGATCTTCACGTCGAGTTCGGCTTCCCCGCCCGAGATCGCCTTGACCGCCGCGCGCATCCGCTTGATGTAGCCGCCATGGTCGGCGCCCCAGACGTCGATCTGGCGCCTGAAGCCGCGACGGTACTTGTCGAGGTGATAGGCGATGTCGGCGGCGAAATAGGTCCAGGCGCCGTTCGATTTCTTCAGGGCGCGGTCGGTGTCGTCGCCGAATTCGCTGGCCTTGAACAGGGTCTGGGGCCGCGGTTCCCAATCGTCCGGCTGTTTGCCCTTGGGGGCTTCGAGCACGCCTTCATAGATCAGGCCCTTGTCGATCAGAACCTGCAGCGCCTCGTCGATCCGGCCGGACGTATGCAGACTGTATTCCGAGAAGAAGACATCCTGCTTGATGTTCAGAGCTTCCAGGTCCTCGCGCACCATGACCATCATGGCGGCGATGGCGAAGTCCTTCACCGGCTTCAGCCAGATCTCTTCCGGCTGGTTCAGGAAGCGGTCGCCGAACTTCTCCTTGAGGCCCGCGCCCACGGGCACGAGGTAATCGCCGGGGTAGAGCCCCTCGGGGATCTCGCCGATAGCCTCGCCATGGGCTTCGCGATAGCGGAGGAAGGCGGAGCGGGCGAGCGTGTCGACCTGGCCGCCGGCATCGTTGATGTAATATTCGCGGGTGACGGCATAGCCGATCTTCTCGAGGAGCGCGGCCAGCGCATCGCCGAACACCGCGCCCCGGCAATGGCCGACATGCAGCGGCCCGGTCGGATTGGCCGAGACATATTCGACATTGACCTTCTGCCCCTGCCCCTTGTCCGACGCGCCGAAGGCGGCGCCGGCGGCGAGGATGGCGGCGAGCTGGTCGCGCCAGAAACCGTCCGACAGGCGCAGGTTGACGAAGCCGGGGCCGGCGACGCTGGCCTCGACCACGGCGGGATGGCCGCGCATCGCCTCGGCGATCTGCTGGCCCAGCACCTGCGGCTTCAGCCCCAGCACCTTCGACAGGGCAAGCGCGGCATTGGTCGCGACATCGCCATGGGCGGGGTCGCGGGTCGGCTCGATCACCACGCCTCCCAGGGTCTCGGGCAGGGCGGGAATGGTGCCGGCGGCGGCAAGGGCGGAAAGCCTGCCCTTGAGGTCGTCGGCGAGCTGGTCGAAGAAATGGGTCATGTCATTACGCTGATGTCGAAGAGCCGCGCATGTTCCTCGATCGCGAAGCGATCGGTCATGCCGGCGATGAAGTCGGCCACAAGTCGGGCGGTGCGGGGCGTGCCCGGCCCCTCCGCCCGCCGCGCCCAGTCGCCGGGCAGGCACTGGGGTTCGGCGAGCAGCAGCTCGAACAGGTCCCGGACGCATCGCCTCGCCTTGGAGGTCATGCGGTTCACCCGGTCGTGGCGATACATACGGCTCCAGAGGAAAGCCTTCAATGCCCGATCCTCGTCGACCATCTTTTCCGAGAAGGCGACGACCGGGCGGTGATGGTGCCTTATATCCTCGACCGAGGCGGGATTCAGCGCCTCGAGGCGCGCCTTCGTCTCGGTCAGCACGTCGTTGATCATGCGGCCGATCAGGGCGCGCACGGTTTCATGGGCCGTCCGCTCGCGGCCGATGCCGGGATATTTCGCCTCGATCCCGCGCAGAACCTCGCCGACCAGCGGCAGGTCGCGGATATCCTCGAGGCGGAACAGGCCGGCGCGCAGGCCATCGTCGAGATCGTGATTGTTATAGGCGATGTCGTCGGCAAGGGCGGCGACCTGCGCTTCCGGCCCGGCATGGGTCGAAAGCTCCAGGTCCTGCTCGGCCATGTATTCGATGATCGCGACCGGCAGCGGCGCGTCCTTCAAGGGGCGCCCGTCGGCATGGACCAGCGGCCCATTGTGCTTCACGACGCCTTCCAGCGCCTCCCAGGTCAGGTTCAGACCGTCGAATTCCGCGAATCGCTTCTCCAGCTTGGTCAGGATGCGCAGGGTCTGGGCATTGTGATCGAAGCCGCCGAAGGGCTGCATGCAGCGGTCGAGCGCGTCTTCGCCGGCATGGCCGAAGCAGGTATGGCCAAGGTCATGGGCAAGGGCCAGCGCCTCCCCCAGATCCTCGTCGAGACGCAGCACCCGGCAGATGGAACGGGCGATCTGCGCCACTTCCAGGCTGTGGGTCAGGCGCGTGCGGTAGTGATCGCCTTCCTGATAGACGAAGACCTGGGTCTTGTATTGCAACCGGCGGAAGGCACCCGAGTGGATGATCCGGTCCCGATCGCGCTGAAAGGGGCTGCGGGTCGGGCTGTCGGGTTCCGGGGTGCGGCGACCGCGACTGCGGCGCGGGTCGCTCGCATAGGGGGCGCGGACGTCGGTCATGGCCGCAACCTACAGGTCCGTCCGTTGCGCATCAAGAAAGGCTGCAACGCGCCGGGGGCAAATTGACTTGTTCCACCATGCTCCTATGTTTGAGGGCAAGATCGTCCCCTTCGGTCAGGAGTTCAGCCATGTCCGCGACCCATGCCGCCAGCGGCGCCGATGCCGCCCCCCCTGCCCCGCCCGTCGCGGAGCGCAGCGTCGGCCTGACCGACAGCGCGGCCGCGCGTATCGCCTTCCTGCTGCGCGAGGAGAATCAGCCGGACCAGTTCCTGCGCATCGCCGTCACCGGCGGCGGCTGTTCGGGCTTCCAGTATAATTTCGATTTCGACCGGGAGACGCAGGACGACGACCTTCTGATCGAAAAGAATGGCGCCATCGTGCGCATCGACGGCGTGTCGCTCGACCTTCTGGCCGGCTCGGTCATCGATTTCGTCGAGGATCTGATGGGCGCCTCCTTCCAGGTGAAGAATCCCAATGCCACCTCGTCCTGCGGCTGCGGCTCGTCCTTCGCCGTCTGATCGTCGATGAGGATCGCCAGTTTCAACGTTAATTCGGTCAAGGCGAGGATGGCCAATCTGGTCGACTGGCTGCGCGAGGCCGGACCCGATGTCGTCTGTCTTCAGGAGCTGAAGACGATCGAGATGCCGACCGAGGAGGTCGAGGACGCGGGTTACAACGTCCGCTTCGTCGGCCAGAAGACCTATAACGGCGTCGCGATCCTGGCCAGGGAGTCGATCGAGGTCGAGGTAAGCCGCCTCCCCGGCGAGGAGGAGGACGAGCAGGCCCGCTACCTTCAGGCGCTGATCGGCGGCAAGCTCCGCGTCGCCTCGATCTACCTGCCGAACGGCAATCCGATCGACACCGAGAAATTTCCCTACAAGCTGCGCTGGATGGCACGGCTGCGCGATCAGGCCGCCAGCCTTCTTACGCTCGAGGAGCCGCTGGTGCTGGCGGGGGATTACAATGTCTGCCCGACCGATGGCGACTGCTACGATCCCGCCGCCTTCCGCGACGACGCCCTGTGCCAGCCGGAAAGCCGCGCCGCCTTCCGCCGCTTGCTGAACCTCGGCCTGACCGATGCGCTGATGGCGATCGATCCCGGTCCCCGGCGCTATACCTATTGGGATTATCAGGGCCGGGCGCTCGAGCGGAACAATGGCCTGCGCATCGATCACCTGCTGCTCTCACCCCAGGCGGCCGACCATCTGATCGACGCAGGGGTCGACAAGGCCCCGCGCGAGAAGGAGAGGCCGTCCGACCATACCCCGGTCTGGTGCGAGCTGGACCTCTGACATGAGCGGCGACGCCCCCACCCGCCCGGTCACCGCCGAGGACCCGCTGACCGGCTCCTGCCTGTGTGGGGCGGTGCGCTACCGGATCACGGCGCCGCCGACCTCCGTCAGCCATTGCCATTGCACCCTGTGCCGCAAGGCCGCGGGCGCCGCCTTCGTCACCTGGGCGACGGTGCCCCGCGTCGCCTTCACGCTGGAGGGAAGGGTGACGGAATATGCCTGGTCGCCCCGTTCGCGCCGGCAGTTCTGCACCCGCTGCGGCAGCCAGCTCACTTTCCGCTTCGTCGAACTCTCGGACGAGATCGATTTCACCTGCGCGACCCTCGACGATCCATCGCGAATCTCGCCCGAATACCACACCTGGGTCTCCAAACAACTGCCCTGGATCGTGCTGGGTGACGACAAGATCCCCCATTATGCCGAATGGGGAGTCGATACGGTGCCCGACGGCGTGTAGCGAACGCCCGGCGCCCGCATCTGGCGCCTTTCCTTCCCCAAATACGTCAGATATACTGACATATATCCCGAAGCATCTTGCGCATTCCCGGCGAGAGGGCAGGATGCGGGGACCCCTTGGCGAAGATCGCGACTCCCATGAACAGCCAGCAACAAGCCCGCCCCAATCCCCTGTTCCTGCGTGACGAGGAGATCCGGCAGGGTATCGAGCTTCTGTTTTTCGCCTATCGCGATTTCACCTCGGACGCCGACGCGATCCTGTCCCGCCACGGCATGGGACGGGCGCACCACAGGGTCGTCCACTTCGTTCACCGGCGCCCGGGCATGACCGTCAACGAATTGCTGGGCATCCTGCGCATCACCAAGCAGAGCCTGTCCCGCGTGCTGTCCCAGCTGATCGAGGAAGGCCTCGTCGTACAGACCCAAGGCACCCGCGACCGCCGCCAGCGCCTGCTGTCCCTGACCGACAAGGGCATCGAGCTGGAGCGGCAATTGTCCGGCCTCCAGCGCGCAAGGGTCACCAAGGCCTACCGCGAGGCCGGGGCGGAAGCGGTCGCCGGCTTCCGCAAGGTGCTGATCGGTCTTGTCGATGAAGCCGACCGCGAAACCGTCCTCGCCTCGGTCGACAAGGACTGACGCCATGAGCGACATCGCCCCGGCCCATCTTCTCGTCGTCGACGACGATGCCCGCCTGCGCGCCCTGCTCGCGAAATATCTGACCGATCAGGGCTTCCGCGTCTCGACAGCGGGCGATGCCGAGGAAGCGAGCCGGCAGGTCGAGGCCATCGCCTTCGATCTGGTCATTCTCGACGTCATGATGCCCGGCGAAGACGGCATATCCCTGACCCGGCGCCTGCGCGAGGACGCGGATCTGCCCGTTCTTCTGCTGACCGCGCGGGGCCAGCCGGACGACCGCATCGCCGGCCTCGAGGCCGGGGCGGACGATTATCTGCCCAAACCCTTCGAGCCCCGCGAACTGGTGCTGCGCATTCAGGCGATCCTGCGCCGTCATGCGCCGCCGCCGCCGACCCCCGGCTCGTCCGAGGTGATCAATCTCGGCGCCTGGCGCCTCGACCTCAATCGCGGCCAGTTGCAGCGGGGCAGCGAGACCGTGCGCCTGACCTCGGGCGAATTGAAGCTGATCCGCCTTCTCGCCGAGAAGCCGGGCCAGCCGATCAGCCGCGAGGAACTGGCCATCGCCACCGGCCAGACCCAGGAGCGGACGATCGACGTGCAGGTGACGCGCCTGCGCCGCAAGATCGAGGATGATCCCAAGGCGCCGAACCATCTGCAGACCGTGCGCGGCAAGGGTTACGTGCTGTGGCTGAACTGACCCGGCCGATCGATCCCCTGGACCGTCTGGGCCGGTACATCCGCCAGATCCTGCCCAAGAACCTGTTCGCCCGGGCGTTGATCATCATCGTCGCGCCCGTGCTGCTGTCGCAGTCGATCCTGTCGTTCATCTTCATCGACCGCCATTGGGAACTGGTGACCCGGCGTTTCTGCAACGCCGTCGCGGGCGATATTTCCTATGTTATCGCCGAGCTGGACATCGGGCCGGGCGCGAACAACGAGCGGATCGTCGTCCGCGCCCGCCAATCGATGCAACTTGCCGTGTCCTATCAGCCCGGGGCGGAACTGCCGCCGCCGGTCGAGGTGCGTTACCCCATCCTGGAGCGGGTGTTGCGCACCGAGCTGACCCGGGTCGTCGGCCTGCCGGTGATCATCGACGCCGCTTCCGACGCCGACGACATCCATCTCGCCTTCGATCTCGGCGAGGGGGTGTTGCAGGTCTCGCTGCCCCTGAAGCGCATCACCACCTCGACCAATGAATTGCTGTTCTTCTGGATGGTCGGCCTGTCCGTCCTGCTGCTGACCGTCGCCGTCCTGTTCCTGCGCAACCAGATCCGTCCCATCGTCCGCCTGACCGAGGCGGCGGAAGCCTTCGGCAAGGGCCAGCCCATCGGTGACTTCAAGCCGTCCGGCGCGCGGGAGGTCCGGCGGGCCGCCGCCGCCTTCATCGCCATGCGCCAGCGGATCGAGCGCCACCTGCGCCAGCGCACGGAAATGCTGGCCGGCATCAGCCACGACCTGCGCACCCCCCTCACCCGCATGAAGCTGCGCCTCGCCATGATGGGCGGGGGCGAGGACGCGGAGGAACTCACCAGCGATGTCGTGGATCTGGAACGGATGATCGAGGAATTCCTCGCCTTCGCCCGGGGCCAGGAAGGCGAACAGCCGGCGGAAGTCGATGTCGCCGCCCTGATCGGCGAGGCGGTCACCGCCGCCAATGCCGGCCACCGCCGCGCCCCCGTCGAGATGCCGGTGCTGGAGACGCTGACGGTCATGGTCCGACGTCAGGCCCTGAAACGCTGCCTGACCAATCTGATCGACAACGCCCAGCGCCACGCCGGCCATGTCCGCGTTTCCATGGGATCGAGCGACCGCTGGATCGAGATCATCGTCGATGACGATGGCCCGGGCATTCCCGAGACGAGGCGCGAAGATGCCTTCCGGCCCTTCGTCCGCCTCGACGCCGCGCGCAGCCCGACCGATGCCGGCGTTGGCCTCGGCCTTGCCATCGCCCGCGATGTCGCCCGCAGCCATGGCGGCGACATTTTCCTGGAAACCGCCCCCATGGGCGGTCTTCGCGCCCGCATCCGGCTGCCGGCATGATCGCGATGCGGCCCGTCCTTCTCCTGCTGCTGCTGTCCACAGGATTGCCGGCACGGGCGCAATCCGAGGGCTGGCAGGTGGCCTGCACCACGACCTCGGCCATCCTTGACGGCAAGGTGGTGCCGGGCGGTGCCTGCGCCGCGTCCGCGCGGCCAGCCGAAGGCGCCGCCATCAAATTCTGGACCGAAGTTCGAAGCGCGGACGGCCTTGCCCTGCGCGGCCCCTCGGTCACCTTCGACATGGCGGTGCCGAAAGACCGTCTCGCCGCCCTGACGGCCCGTTTCGCCGGCAATGCCGCCGTTCTCGCCGAAGGTGCGTCCTATCAGCTGAACCTTGCCGCCGGTGGCGGGATCGAGGGGCGCTGCACCCGGCTGGTGATCCCGCCGCAACGGGCCGCCACCTCAGCGGAGGGGCCAAGGCCCCTCGCCTTCGAGCGCATGGGGTGCCAGATCGACGACGCGGACGGAAGCCTTCGGCAACGGCTGATCGCGGCGCGCGGCGCCGCCGTCGCCATCACCATCGGCGGCGTCCGCCTCACCGCCTCGATGCCCTTGCCCGAGGACGGCGATCAGGCGTTCCGGGCGGCGCTTGCCCGCCTCGCCGGGGAAGCGCCGCCCGGGGCGGCCGTAACCATCCCCGATGCGCCGGCGCCCCCTGTCCGCCAGACCGCGCCGGGCCCCGCCGTCCCGTCCTTCGAGCTGGAAGACCTGGAATAGCCGGCGCCGGTCTCAGGCCTTCGCCTTCACCGCCGCCAGCCGATCCGCGATTTCATTGATGGCGCAGATGATGTGATAGAGGCTGCTGGTGCGCGCCGGCTCGGCCAGCGGCTTGCCGTCGATCCCGAGGTGTTCCCACCATGCGCCCTTCAGCGGATGATCGAAAAAACGGCGAAGGCCCGAGGCCGCCCGCGCCGCCTGCAGGGCGCAGGCATCGCGCTCCTCGGCGTCCGGGGCCAGCGCCATGGCGAGGACATGGGACTTGATCCGTTCGGTCTGCGGCCACAGCCGGCACAGGCCATCCCGCAGCGAGAGATCTGGGTTCAGTTCATTCATGGCGAGGTGCCGGACCGGGCAGACCCCCGGCCCTTCGCCGATCTCGGCGAGGCGCCCGGCCGCCGCCAGCGCATCGGCCCGTCCGCGCCAATGGCCCCAGCGGCGCAGCAGCCAGGACCATTCGAACTGATGGCCGGGCTCGACCACGCCATCTTCGGGCCTGTCCAGCAGCCGCCAGTCGCCGTCGAAATATTCGCGTAAGGCGCCGGTCGCGGGATCGAGAAACCGCGCGAGGCACAATTCGGCGATCTCGTCGGCGAGAGCGCCCCAGGCCGGATCGTCCGACACCGCCATCCAGGCCAGCGAGGCTTCCAGCATATGCATGTGGGGATTGGCCTTCAGCGGCAGGCTGCGCGGATTGCTTTCCTCGAACCCGGCGAGCGGATGGCCCCAGCCCGCCTTCATGTCGTCCCGCAGGCGCGCGGCCCGCGCCGCGAGGGCGGCCGTCGTTTCGCCCCGCGCCGCGGCGGCGGCGAGGCCGAACAGGACGAAGGCATGATCGTAAAGATCGAAACCGGCGTTCAGGGGCGCCCCTTCCGCCGTGACCGTCGAGATCACCATGCCATCAACCCCGAGATGGCAGCGGAACAGCCGGTCGAGGGCATAGCGCATCATCTCGTCCGCCGGGCCGGCCCAGCCCAGCTTGCCGGCGATGGCGAAGACATAGATCTGGCGGCCGATCACCCGCGCCCGCCGGGGCTCGATGGTCGGTGTCCCGTCCGGGTTCAGCTTCTCGAAGAAACCGCCGTTCTCCCGGTCAAGGCCCCGGTCGGTCCACAGCGGCAAGGCTTCCTCGAACAGCCAGGACCGCAACAGGGCGAATTCGCGCTCCAGCGCGGTGATGCCGCTCGTCATGACCGCGTCTCCTTCAAGAGGGGGGCAAGGAAAACGTCGAGGTCGCCGCCCGGGAACAGATGGCCGGCGATCCCCGCCGCCGAGGCCGCCGCCATGTCGCTGTCGCGATCGCCGATCATCAGACTGTTCGCGGCATCGACAGGCCAGCGCTTCATCAGGTCGAGCAACATGCCGGGTCCCGGCTTTCGCCAGTCGCTGTCCCGGCGATAGGCTTCGATCGTCGCCTCGACATGGAACGGGCAATGTCGCTCGTCGTCGACATGGGCGCCGATTTCGGCGAGGCCGGCCCTGACATGGGCCTTCACGGCGCGATAATCCGCCTCGGTGTAGTAACCCTTGGCGATGCCGGCCTGATTGGTGACGATGAAGACGTAATAGCCAAGACGGTTGGCCCGCAGCACGGCCTCCCGCGCGCCCGCGACCCAGTCGAAGCGATCGACGCTGCCGATGTGGCCGTGATCGATGTTGATGACGCCGTCCCGGTCGAGAAACAGCGCCGGCCGCCGAAGATGCGCCGGAATTTCCGTCTGCGCCCGCGCGTAATCGTCGGGAATGCCGATGTCGAGGAAATAGCCATCCGCCGGCAACCCGGCCAGCCGGCCCTGTCCGCCAAGGGTCGCCAGCCCGTCCTGTTCGAGGGAACAGAGCGGCGACAGGGCATCGATCAGAGCCCGCCGGAACAGATAGACCCCGGCATTGACGAGGACGGGGCCCGAGCCCGCTTCCGCCCTGGCCGCGAATTGCGCGATCCGGTCGCCCGCCAGGGTGACGACGCCATAGCGCCCGGCCTCGGGCAGGCGGCGCAGCGCCAGGACGCCGACCACGTCCGGGTCCGCCGGCAGGGCGCGGGCCAGTTCGCCCAGAGGCACGTCGAACCAGGAATCACCGTTGAAGAGATAGAACAGCTCGTCGAGCTGGTCCTTCGCGTGCCAGACCGCGCCGCCGGTGCCCGCCCGATCCGGCTCGATCGCGATCGAAACCTCGATATCCATGCCGAGGCTTTCGGGCAGCGCGGCGGCGAAGGCGCGCACCTGATCGGATGCGAAAGCCGCCAGCAGCAGGATGCGCTGGATGCCCTGGCGGGCGATTTCCTCGATCAGGATTTCCAGGAACGGCCGGCCGGCCACCGGCAACAGCGGTTTCGGTGTCGATGTGGTCAGGCTGCCGAGGCGGGTGCCGAGGCCGCCGCACAGGATGACGGCCTGGGTGATGCGAGGAATCATGGAAGAAGCACCGGAAAAGGTGAAAGCGCGGGCGACAGGTTACCCGACCTCGGCGCCTTGCGCATGGGTGCCGTTCCCATCACCGGTCTTCAGTTCGGCGCCCCGGTATCGTCCATCGTGCGGTTGCGGCCGCTGCGTTTGGCGGCATAAAGGGCGGTGTCGGCCCGGGCCAGCAGATCCTGGCCCCGGTCGCCCCGCCGCAGCGCGGCGACGCCCGCGCTGATGGTCACCGGCCGCCCCAGGCCGAAGTCCGCGTCCTCGACCGCGCGGCGGATGCGCTCGGCGGCGCCGAAGCCTTCGACCAGCCCGGCCTCCGGACAAAGGACGACGAATTCCTCGCCGCCCAATCGCCCGGCAAGATCGAGCCGCCGCACCCCCGACGCGATCAGACGACCGAAGCTGGCCAGCACCCTGTCGCCTGCGGGGTGGCCGAAATCGTCGTTCACGGCCTTGAAATGATCGATATCCATCATGATGACGCATAGGTCGCGCTGGTGTCGAAGTGCGCGGGCCACTTCGGCATCGAGCCGCGCCTCGATCGCCTTGCGGTTCACGAGACCGGTCAGGGCATCCATCCGCGACTGGAGCCGGAGTTCGCGATTGACGCGGCTCATCCGCCAGATCACGGCGCCCGCGACCCCGAGGGCCACGACCACGGCGCCGGCAATCCGCGCCAGAAGGCCGAGGTCGAAGGGCTCCTCGATCGTGATCGAGACATAGCGATTGACGATCTCGTCGCGATCCTCCTCGGTCAGGGTGGCGACGCCGCGATCGAGAATGTCGCGCAGCACGTCGTCACCGCTCGAAACGGCGATCCGCAGATGATTGGTATAGTCCGACAGGCGCCCGGCGATCTTGAGATTGAACAGACCCTGCTTCTTGATCGTATAGGCCGCGACGATGAGGGAACGCAGGGTCAGATCGGCCCGCCGGTCCGAGACCATCTGCATTGCCTCGTCTTCCGTCGCGGTCAGGATGATGGAGATGTTCGGGTAGTCCTTGCGGACCCGCTCCTCGATCGAGGTGCCGCGCGGCAGCGCCATGACCTGCCCCGACAGGTCGTGCAGGTTGGCGACCGCCGGATGCTCTTCGCGGGTGATGATCACATTGGGGTCGGAAAAGACCGGTTCGGTGAACAGCAGCCATTTTTCCCGCGCCGGTGTCCGGTTCAGGAAACTGAGCAGGCTGCAGCGCCCCCTGGCCGCCGCATCGAGACTCTCGTCCCAGTCTTTCGTGCGCTGAAGCTCGATCGCGAGGCCCGCCCGGCGGGCGACCAGGCCGAGAAGATCGGCGCCAATGCCGCGGTGACGCCCCTCGCCATCCACCCATTCGAAGGGCGACCAGTCCGGATCGACGCAGAAGCGGATGATGCCGAGATGTTCCGCGTGGGCGCGCTCGAAAGCGGTCACCCCGCCCTGTTCAGCCCGCGCGGCGAGCGACGCCGCGACAAGACAAAGGGTGAGCCCGCATGAACGCAGCATCGAGCTGGCAGCAGCCCACATCGGCCATTGAACTCCGTCACGAACATCTCACCCAAGCGCGCGAGAATATCGGTCACACTGGCATGTCGTCATGAAGAAACGGTAAAGCCGGCAAGCCGCCCGTCTGTTGGAAACGAAGAAGCCCGGCCGTCACCGGCCGGGCTCATCACCCTCCCCGCGCCCCCCGGGGGAGGCGTCAGGGTGATTTCAGGACATGCGGGGCGGTGGAAGCCGCCCCGGCGCCATCATCAGGGCAGCAGGCCACCGAGCACGCCACCCAGACCCGGGATCGCCGAGATCTGGGCCGTGATGTCCTCGGGGCTGAAGCCGCCGCCAAGGCCGGCCAGCACGTCGTTCAGCGCGTCGACCAGCGGGGTCAGGGCCGAATTCTCGGTCCCGACGAGGCCCTGCACCAGCTCGGTCAACGCGCCGAGCGCGCCATCCGTATTGGTGAGATCCGCCAGCTGGCCGGTCAGGGCCGAAAGCGCGCCATCGGTCGGATCGACCAGCGTGTTCACGAGATCGGTCACCGGATCGAGCAGGGTCTGGTCGGTCAGGCCGCCCAGCGTGTCCTGTACGGTGCAGATCAGATCGGCGCAGGTCGTGGTCTCGCCACCATTGCCATGATCGGGCGGGACATCGCCGAACGGATCGCCGCCAGTCGCCGCGCCGCCAGCCCGGCTGATCTGGCGGATGCCGAAGCCGATCGGGTCGGACAGGAAGAAGTTCGGACGGGCGAGCTTGCGGTGGATGTCGATCAGCGTCGGCGCCGAGGCCTGCTTGGTGCGATCGTCGCTGAACAGGTTGGTGCCGCTGTTGAAGTAGAAGCGCACGCCGCCGTAACCGGTCGCGCCCTTGTCGTCGAAGGCGCCGGTCGCGAACAGGGCCATGCCCGGGATATCGGTCAGCAGGGCTTCCGCCTGGATGTCGCCGCCAAGGCCGACAACGTCCGAATAGGTCAGGCCGGCGCCGAGGCGCAGGTTGGGGTTCGGATAGATCGCAAGCCCGGCACGGCCATAGAACTGGTCCGGCACGACTTCGCCCAGCGTATAGCCGGCGATGCCTTCGAGGGTGACGTTGCTGATGTAATATTCGGCGATGCCGGCGACGGCATATTGTTCGTAATCATCGACGAAATAGCCGGCACCGACGACGCCGACCATGAAGGTCTCGGGCTCGCGGTAGAACAACTGGGCCGCGCCGCCGGCGAAGCCCACCTCGTCGGCGACGAAACCGGCGATGCCGTCGATCTGCAGACCGAGCTTGTCGCCGATGGGCAGGGTCACGCTGGGGGCGCCGCCGTAGAGGCCGCCGTTCTCATCCCCGCCGCCAAAGATGCTGAGCTGGAAATTGGTTTCCGCCACGGCCTTGCCATAGCCGAACTGCTCTTCCGACACCGGCACCGCATCCTGCGCCAGAACGAAAGGAGCAGCGGATGCCGCGGCGAGGATCGCCGCCGACAGAGTGATGGCGCGCATTTTCATTTATCTGGTGCCCCTTGCAATCTTTACTCGTCCCCAGCCGCCCCGGCGCGAGATTTGCGAGTTTCTGATCGTCAAGCGACCAGTTCGCCTCGAATCCCGTCATCGGAGCATCACCCGGGGACTTTGCGCCAGACAGACGCATTTGCGCGGGTATTCAGTTTCAATGCGGCAGGTAAGTTCCGTCAGATCGGAACACGAAATTCCCATAATGAATGAATTACCCCACTATAGTCGTGGGTGCGGGCCTTGCCTGTTGCATTGTGGCAGCGAATTTCGCGCTGCATCGCGGCATGACCGCGACGTTAACCAGGTTAAACCGACAGCAATTATAACCAATACGGAGACAGTAGCGGCGACCGACCCGACCGCCGCTACCGATGGCGTTCAGCGCCCGGCGACCATGTCGCCGACCAGGCCGCCCAGGCGGCCGATGCCGGTGTCGATCTGCTCCGGCGTCGACAGGGAATAGGACAGACGCAGCTTGTTGTCGCGCCGCCCCTCGCCATAGAAGGCACCGCCCGGCACGAAGGCGACCTGGCATTCCTCGATCGAACGGGCCAGGAGCTTGGCGCCGTCGATCGCCTCGGGCAGGGTCACCCAGACGAACATGCCGCCTTCGGGCTTCGTCCAGGTCACGCCTTCCGGCATGTGCCTGGCCAGCGCGCCCAGCATGGCGTCCCGCCTCTCCTTATAGGCACCGCGATTGCGCGTGACCTGGGCGTCGTAGGACGCTTCGGCCACCTGATGCATCACCGCCTGATTGATGGTGGCGCAGTGAAGATCCGCCGCCTGCTTGGCCAGCACCAGCTTGGCGATGACTTCCGAGGCGCCGCAGATCCAGCCGACCCGGAGCGCGGGCGCCAGGGTCTTCGAGAAGGTGCCGCAATAAAGCGTGCGGCTGTGCTCGATCCCGCCTGAACGGGCGATGTCGAGGGCGAGGACGGGCGGGACGTTCTCGCCATCGTAGCGCAGCGCCTGATAGGCCGCGTCCTCGACGACGACGATGTTCAGCGCCTCGGCGAGATCGAGCAACGCCTCGCGCGCCTCGAGGCTGACCGTCTCGCCCGAGGGGTTAGCGAAATCGGCGACCAGATAGGCAAGACCGACGCGGCCGCCCCGGACCTTGGCCAGTTCGGCGTAGCTCTGGGGCGTGCGGTTGCCGCCCTCGAGCATCAGCGTGTCATAGCGCGGTTCATAGGCGTTGAAGGCCTGCAGCGCGCCCAGATAGGTCGGCGCGGCGACCAGCGCCGTGTCATGCGGCGACAGGAACAGCTTGCCGATGAAGTCGAGCCCCTGCTGCGAGCCCGCGGTGATCATGATGTTGTGCTCGTCGCAGGGCACGCCGAGGCTGGCCATGTGCTCGACGATCCAGCGACGCAGCGGCAGATAGCCTTCGGAAACCGAATATTGCAGCGCCTGCGCCGCCCGCGCCGGATCGGCCAGGATCGATGCATAGGCATCGCCGATCACCTGGGTCGGAAACAGCGCGGGATCGGGGATGCCACCGGCGAAGGAGATGATGCCGGGCTGATCCAGCAGTTTAAGCAATTCCCGGATCTCGGATGCGTTCATCCGGCTGGCGCGACTTGCGAAACTATCTTGCCAGACTATCTTCTCGGCGGTCATTTAATTAGGGCCTTTCGCTTCGATGCGCACATAAATGCCTTATTCCGGCGGTTAGGTCAATAGTGCTGTCGTTTATACCGTCTCGGCCCGCCTCGCCCAGCGTGGTTGATCTTGGCGGCAAGGACCGCTATTGACGGCGCGACCATGGCAGCACCCCTTCTCACGCTACGCGACATACACGTCGGTTACGGCGGCCCCGCGGTAATCGACGGCGCCGAACTGATCGTCGGCGAGGGCGATCGCCTGTGCCTCGTCGGCCGCAACGGCTCGGGCAAGTCGACCCTGCTCAAGATCGCGGCCGGTCTCGTCGAGCCCGACCGCGGCGAGCGGATCGTCCAGTCCGGCGTTACCATACGCTATCTGCCACAGGAACCCGACCTTTCAGGCTTCGCCACCACCCTCGCCTATGTCGAGGCCGGCCTGGCCCCGGGCGACGATCATCACCGGGCGCGCAGCCTGCTCGAATCCCTCGGCATGACCGGCGAGGAAGACCCCAGAACCTTGTCGGGCGGCGAGATCCGCCGCGCCGCCCTCGCCCGCACCCTGGCGCCCGAGCCTGACATCCTGCTGCTCGACGAGCCGACCAACCACATGGACCTGCCGGCCATCGAATGGCTGGAAGACGAACTCCGTCGCTGCCGCTCCGCCCTCGTGCTGATCAGCCACGACCGCCGTTTCCTCACTGCCCTGTCGCGGGCCACGGTCTGGCTCGATCGGGGCGTCGCGCGGCGGACCGAGCGCGGCTTCGCCGCCTTCGAGGACTGGCGCGACGACGTGCTCGAACAGGAAGAGAAAGAGCGCCACAAGCTCGACCGCAAGATCGTCGCCGAACTCGACTGGCTGCGCCACGGTGTCTCGGGCCGGCGCAAGCGCAACATGCGCCGCCTCGGCCAGCTGCATTCCATGCGCAAAGACCGCCGGGAAGAGCGGAAAGCCGTCGGCACCGTGCAGATGGCCGTCGGCGAGGGCGGAACCTCGGGCAAGACCGTGATCGAGGCCCGCGACATCTCCAAGGCTTATGACGGGCGGCCGATCATCACCGACCTGTCCTTGCGCCTGCGCCGGGGCGACCGCCTCGGCATCGTCGGGCCGAATGGCGCCGGCAAGACGACGCTGATCAACCTGCTCACGGGGGCGCTGGCACCCGACAGCGGCGAAATCCGCCTCGGCACCAACCTCGAGATGGTCACTCTCGACCAGAAGCGCGAATCCCTCGCCCCGACCACCACGTTGCAAGATGCCCTGACCGGCGGCGGCAGCGACCAGGTGGAAGTCGCGGGCAGCTACAAGCATGTCATCGGCTACATGAAGGACTTCCTGTTCGGCCCCGAACAGGCGCGCACGCCCCTGTCCGTGCTCTCGGGCGGGGAGCGGGGCCGGGTGATGCTGGCGCGGGCGCTGGCCAAATCGTCCAACCTTCTCGTCCTCGACGAGCCGACCAACGATCTCGACCTCGAGACCCTCGATCTCCTCGAGGAAATCCTGGCGGATTATCAGGGCACGGTGCTGCTGGTCAGCCACGATCGTGACTTCCTCGACCGGATCGCGACCTCGGTGCTCGCCTATGAGGGGCCGGGGCGCTGGACAGAATATGCCGGCGGCTACAGCGACATGGTGGCGCAGCGCGGTCACGGCGTCGAGGCGCGCGAGACCGATGGCCAGACCGTGGCGACGAAATCCGCCCCGGCGTCCTCGGCCGCCCCGAGGGCCACGGCCAAGCGCAAGATGTCCTTCAAGGAAAAGCACGCGCTGGAGACCCTGCCCGCCCGGATCGAGGCGCTGGGCGCGGAAATCGCCGCGCTCCAGGCCCGGCTGACCGACAGCGCCTTCTTCGCCAGAGACCCGGCCGGCTTCCAGAAGGCCGCCGCCCGGATTGACGCGGCGCAAGGCGAGCGCGATGCCGCCGAGGAAGAATGGCTGACCCTCGAGATGCTGCGGGAAGAAATCGAAGGATAGGTCTTCCTTAACATCGCCACGGCATAATTCGCGCTGCACCGCGAAATCGACTAGGCAATGACCCCCCGCCGCCCCAGTATCCCCCCATCCAACCGGAGCACGCGATGAGCAACGCCGCCACGGCCAAGCCGAACGGAGACCACGGCGCGCAGTCGGAGAGAGCGAAACTGATCGCTCTCGCCATCGGCAGCGTCGGTGTCGTCTATGGCGACATCGGCACCAGCCCGCTCTACGCCTTCCGCGAAGCCCTGCTCCACACCGCCTCGCGCGGGCCGGTGACGGAGCCGATGGTGCTCGGCGTGCTGTCCCTCATCCTGTGGTCGCTGATCCTCGTCGTGACGGTGAAATATGTCATCCTGCTGCTGCGGGCCGACAACAATGGCGAAGGCGGCATCCTGTCGCTGATGGCGCTGGCCCGGCGGGCCATGGCGCGGCGCTCGACCTTCGTGCTGGCCCTTGGCGTCACCGGCGCGGCCCTGTTCTATGGCGACGCGGTGATCACGCCGGCCATTTCCGTCCTGTCCTCGGTCGAGGGCCTGAAACTCATCACCCCCGCCTTCGACCCCTATGTCGTGCCCATCACGATCGGCATCATCGTGCTGCTGTTCATGGTGCAGAGCCGGGGCACCGCGCGGGTCGCCTTCTTCTTCGGGCCGATCACGGTCGTCTGGTTCCTGGCCATCGCCGTCGCCGGCGCCAGCCATATCGCCGATCAGCCGGCCGTCCTGCTGGCCTTCAACCCCGCCTATGCCATCGATTTCCTGTTGCAGCACAAGACGGTGGGCATCATCGCCCTCGGCTCCGTGCTGCTCGCCGTCACCGGCGCCGAGGCGCTCTATGCCGACCTCGGGCATTTCGGCCGAAAGCCGATCCGTCTCGCCTGGACCGTCATCGTCTTCCCGTCGCTCACCCTCAATTACCTCGGCCAGGGCGCGCTCGTGCTGTCGAAGCCCGAGACGCTGGAAAATCCCTTCTTCCTCCTGGTGCCCGAATGGGGCCTGCTGCCCATGGTGCTGCTGGCGACCATGGCCACCGTGATCGCGGCCCAGGCGGTGATCACCGGCGCCTATTCCCTGACCCGGCAGGCGATCCAGCTCGGCATCATGCCGCGCATGGAAGTCCGCCACACGTCGGACGCCCATGTCGGCCAGATCTTCATGCCCCGGGTGAACAAGCTGCTGGCCATCGCCGTCGTCATCCTGGTGCTGTCGTTCCATTCCTCGAGCAATCTCGCCTCGGCCTATGGCATCGCCGTGACCGGCACCATGGTCGTGACCGCGCTACTCATGTTCGTCGTCATGCGCCATCGCTGGAACTGGCCGCTGCCAGTGGCGCTTCTCGTCATCACGCCCTTCTTGCTGATCGACCTGACCTTCCTCGGCGCCAATCTGCTGAAGATCGCTGAGGGTGGCTGGATGCCGCTGGCGCTGGGCGCGTCGCTCGCCCTCGTGATGTACACCTGGATCAAGGGCACGGCGATTCTCGCCGAGAAATCGCGGCGCGACAGCCTGCCCCTGCTCGACGTCGTCGCCATGCTGGAAAAAAGCCATCCGCATCAGGTGCCGGGCACGGCCATGTTCCTGACCTCGACGCCCAATGTCGCCCCGGTCGCCCTTATGCACAACCTGAAGCACAACAAGGTGCTGCACGATCAGAATGTGATCGTCACCATCGAGGCGGCGCAGGAGCCCTATATCGACCCCGAGTCCCGGGTTTCGGTGCAGTCGCTCAGCCCGCGCATGATGATGATGCGGGTATCCTACGGCTACATGGAAAGCCCGAACCTGCCGAAGGCGCTGGCCGCCGCGCGCAAGCTCGGCCTCAAGTACGACATCATGAGCACATCCTTCTTCCTTGGCCGGCGTTCGCTGCGGACGAGCCCGCGGGGCGCCATGCCGCTGTGGCAGGACCGGCTCTATATCTCGCTGGCGCGCAATGCCTCGGACGCGACGGAATTCTTCCAGATCCCGTCCGACCGGGTGATCGAACTCGGCACCCAGATGACGATCTGAGGTCATGCGGACGATCGCCATCGACAGCGCCCAGAACGAGCGCTTCCGCACCTGGGAAAAACTGCTGGACGGGCGCGGCATCCGCAAGCATGGCGCCTTCCTCCTCGCCGGGCGGAAGACCGTGCCGGAAGCCCTGCGCGCGGAGCCCGGCCGCTTCACCGCCGTGCTGGCGCCCGACACCCCGGCCCTCGAAGCCCTCGATCCGCTGTTGCCGGAGGGCATCGCCCGCCACGTCCTCGCCCGCCCGCTGTTCGAGCGGCTGGATGTCTCGGGCACCGGCCTGCCGCTCCTCGTCGGCAGCGTGCCGGACATGCCGGTGATCGATCCCGCGACACCGCCGCAAGGGCTGGAACTCGTCTGCGCCCTCGGCGATCCCGCCAATCTCGGCGCCCTGTTGCGCAGCGCCGCCGCCTTCGGCACTCGCCGCGTGCTGCTGCTGCCCGATTGCGCCCATCCCTTTCACCCGAAATGCCTGCGCGCCGCCGCCAATGCCGTGTTCCGTCTGGAGTTCCGGCGCATCGCCGGCTGGAAGGCGCTCGACGGCGCGGCCGGCCCGCTCTTCGCCCTCGACGGCGGCGGCCGCGACCTGACCGCCTTCGCCTGGCCCGATGACCTCCGCCTCATCCTCGGCGAGGAAGGCCAGGGCCTGCCCGATGGCCTCGCCGCCCAGCGTCTGGCGATCCCCACGAGCGGCGCCGTCGAATCCCTCAACGCCACCGTTGCTGCCTCGATCGCGCTTCAGCAGTGGTTCAGCCGGAGCTAGGGGTATCGTCTCTCGTCGTCCCGGCGAAGAAGAAGCACCGGAAGGCTTCTAGAACCCGTCGATACAGGCAAGGCTGGAGGGCACATCGGTCAGGGGGCAGACCTTGCCCTCGCCCTTGCCACCCACCGTCTCGCGGCCGAGGGTGATCGACAGCACCCTTCCCTCCCCATCGGTTTCCGCCGCCCGGACGACCACGCCCGGACTATCCACCGGCAGCACCATGCCGCCCCCGGGGGTTACCGCCGCCAGCAACGAGATCGCCCTGTCGGCCCCCGCGACGACAAGGGCCGCGCCGCCACGCGCACCGTCCAGAGGTAAGGGTGCGTATAGTCGGGGGCATCCCTCGACCGCCGCCGAACCCAGCTCGCCGCCATAACGGTCGAACAGGCGCAGCCGGCCCAGATCAGTGGCGGAGCATGTCATCCTGGCCTGACCGACCGCCGGCCCACCCGGCCTTGCCAGCGACCAGGTCTCGTCAGCCAAGGCGCCTTGCCCGACGATGACGGTCGACATCAGGCTGAACCCGCTCCAGAAGGCTATTCCCGCGACCTTGCGCATCCAAATCACCCGATCAGCCATGCATGGCTTGGACTTGCGGCGATCCCGCAGTTGGTCCAAACCCTGTGGCACACACTAGCCGCTTCGAGACTCGAAGGAAGTGACCATGACCACCGCCCCGATCCCCTTCATCGACCTGCAATCCCAGCGTCTCGCCATGGGCGCCGCCGTCGACGAGGCGATCCTGAAGGTCGTCCATTCCGGCGCCTATATCATGGGGCCGGAGGTGATCGAACTCGAAAAGCAGCTGGGCGAATTCTGCGGCGCCAGGCATGTCCTGTCCTGCGCCAATGGCACCGATGCCCTCGGCCTCGTCCTGATGGCGAAGGGTGTCGGCCCGGGTGATGCGGTCTTCGTGCCCGCCTTCACCTTCGTCGCCACCGCCGAAGTGGTGGCCTGGGTCGGGGCGACGCCGGTCTTCGTCGATGTCCTCGAAGACACGTTCAACATGGATCCGGCGCATCTCGCCGCCTCGATCAAATGGGCGCGGAACAATGGCCTGCGCCCGGTCGCGGTCATCCCCGTCGATCTGTTCGGCCAGCCCGCCGACTATCAGGCGATCCTGCCCATCGCCGAGGCGGAAGGGCTCTGGCTGATGTCCGACGCGGCGCAGAGCTTCGGCGCCAAGCTGAACAACCGCGCCGTCGGCACTTACGGCGTCGCGACGGCGACCAGCTTCTTCCCGGCGAAGCCGCTCGGCTGCTATGGCGATGGCGGCGCGGTCTTCACCGACGATGACGAGTTGATCGAAATCCTGCGCTCCATCCGCATCCACGGCCAGGGCAGCGACAAATACGAGAATGTCCGCATCGGCATGAACGGCCGGCTCGACACCATCCAGGCCGCCGTCCTGATCGAGAAGCTGAAGATTTTCCCGGACGAGATCGAGGCCCGCCAGCGCATCGCCGATCGTTACAACGAAAGCCTCCGGGATATCGCCCGGGTGCCGCGCCTGATGGCCGGGGCGACCAGCGTCTGGGCGCAATATACCCTGCTGCTCGAGGACCGCGCCAGGGTCGCCGCCGCCTGCAAGGAAGCGGGCGTGCCGACCGCGATCTATTACCCGATCCCGCTCAGCCATCAGGAAGGCTACAAGCATTTCCCGACCGGCCCGGGTGGCGTGCCGGTGTCGGAGAAACTGTCGGGCCAGGTGCTGAGCCTGCCGATGCATCCCTATCTGACGGAAGAAGCGCAGGACCGCATCATCGCGGCGGTCCGCTCGGCGGCCTGACGAAAAAGGCGGGAGGTCACGCCTCCCGCCCATCGATGGCCCTGGCCACCCCCCGGCAACCAGCCCTGTCCGACGCGGGGGCAACGCGGTCAGACAGGCTTTCGATATCCCGGCCCGGGGATCGTCTTTCCTGGCCCCCCGGCACAGGAAAGCGGACTCGATCAACCCAGAGCCGCGACGCGAAATGGCACATCGATGGCAGGAGCGCTGCCGTCTGAAACGCTAGTCGATACGCCCCCCCGACGGTATCCCCGGAACAGGGGGTTTCCGGGTCGAAAGGTCAGACCCCGGCACCGTCAGACGAGGCCGCGCCTCGCGGCTTCGAGCGCGGCTTCCGCCCGCGACGAGACATGCAGCTTGCGATAGATGCTCTTCACATAGCCTGCCACGGTCTGGTCGGCGAGACCGAGGACGCCCGCCGCCTCCCCCACCCGAAGGCCACGGCCGATCAGTTGCAGCACCTCGATTTCCCGCCGGGTCAGGGCGATCTCACCCAGCGCCGGTCCAAGCGTCGCGGCCGGCGAATTCACCCGGAAATGGCCGAGCATCCGCCGCGCGATCGAGGGGGACAGCGGCGGCTCGCCCTGGCGCATCCGGCGCAGGTAACGACCAAGCACGGCCGCGTCGAGATCCTTCAGAAGATAGCCCTGCGCGCCCGCGGCCAGCGCCTCGAACAGATGGGCATCGTCATCGAAGATCGTCGTCACCACGGGCATCACCCGTGGAAAGCCTGTGGACAGCAGCTGCAGCAACTCGATCCCCGAGCCATCCGGCAGGGCAAGATCGATCAGCGCGACCGCGGCCATGTCGGGCTTCAGATGGGGGGCGATCCAGTCCCTCGCCTCGGCCAAGGTGCCGAAGGCGAGGATCTCCATCCCGGGAAATGTCTCGCGCAGGACGGCGACCAGCGCGTCTCGCGTGTCCGGCTGATCCTCGAGGACAAGGCCGAGGCGACAGGCGCCATCGGGCGTCATGGCGTTCCCCCTCCGGCCCGCAGCGGCATGGCCAGAGTCACCCTCGTGCCTGCAGCCACCGGCGGAAAATCGATCCAGCCGCCGATTTCGGTCATGCGCTCCGTGATGTTGCGAAGGCCGTTGCCGCTGCTCTTCCGCGAAAGGCCCGTGCCGTCGTCGGTGATATTGGCCCGCAGGCGACGGTTGTCCCAGTCGATGGCGACCGTGATCCGGCTGGCCGACGCATGGCGAAGGGCATTGCTGACCACTTCCCGCACCGCCGAGACCAGATGCCGGTACAGTGCGTAATCGACCATCACCTCGGGCGCCTGATCGTCGAGCGCCAGGGGCCAGTCGAGGACAAGCCCCGCCGCCTCGACCCGTTGCGCCGTCTCGTGGCGCAGATCCGCCAGCACCGAGGACAGCGGCAGGCGGTCGCCCGCCAGGGCCCCGGCGATCGTCCTGATATCGGCGATCGCCTCGCGCAGGATCTTGCGGGTCTCGCCGATATCATTGCGGTGCAGGCCGGACAGCAACCGGGCACCGACATCATCGTGCAGGTCGCGGGAAATGCGCTGCCGCTCCTCGGCGACGCCCCGCTCGTAGGCATGACGGCCCACCTCCGCCTCGGCGAGAAGATGGGTGATCTGGCGGGCAAGCCCCAGATGCACCGGCGAGAACAGCGAGCGTCCGCCGAAAGGATGGCGCAACATCAGGGCAGGGCCATCGGCCGTCGGTGGCAGACGCATTTCGGTGCCGTCGTTCAGCAACCGCACCGTGCCGACCGGATCGCGCACCGGCTGTATGTCCAGCGGATCGAACAGCCGCGCCAGCAGGCTTTGCCAGCGCCCCGCCCGCTCGGCCGGAGACGCCGAGAAGGCAACCTCGACCACCGAGCGGAACAGCTCGGTCTCGGGCATACGCTTACGCGCGACGGTCCGCCGCCACAGATAATCCCGCAAGGGCAGGTAAAGGAAAGCGACCAGGATGAGGGACAGGCCCAGGGACGAATCATGGCCGAGCTGCAGCAGATAGACGAGACCGGCATCGAGCAGCAGCATGGCGAAAACAGCGCCGCCATAGAACAACACCCGGAAGGACCATTCGCCAATAGCGAACAGGCGGTAGCGGCGGAGGCCAAGGGCGACCCCAAGATAGATCAGCAGGAAAAAGCCGAAGGCATAACCCTGGG
>JAOZVS010000164.1 GCA_025869435.1 Zavarzinia sp. | reverse complement strand
CCGCTCGCTCAGGTCTTTCGATCGCCGGGACCACCTTGAACATTGGCCAGTTGCCTCAGTAATTCCGGCAATGCGATCCGCACGGTATCCCAAACCACATCGAGGTTGATATCGAAGTAACCATGCGCGATGCGATTCCGCATCCCTCGCATGCTGCGCCAGGGAATTTCCGCGTTCGCCTCGACGAACGGACCATAGGCACCCATTACCTTTGTCGCGGCCTCGCCGATGATGACGAGGCTCATGACGACGGCCCTTTGCGTGCGCCTGTCGTCCCGAAAAGTCTCGCGGGTCATGCCCTCGATAAAGGCGACGGCATCCCGCGCCGCCTGCGTCATGTGATCGAGATAGTCGGCGAGACGGTCGTCGGTCACAAGGGGCTGGCCTCCGCCAGCACCTTGTCGCGGTACGCGAGCGGCAGGTCAGCGGGCGTCAAAAGCTCCACCCTCACGCCGAGCAAGGCTTCCAATACCTCCTGCAGCCCGCCCAGATCGAAAAGAGTGGCACCCGGAGGAGCATCGACCAGAAGGTCGAGATCGCTGCCTTCGTGGTCGCTGCCATGCAGGACCGAGCCGAAGACACGAGGATTGGCCATGCGAAACCGCCGGGTGGCCTCCAAGACCAACCCCCGTTTCATCTGCAGCGCGAGGGACGGGCGCACGAGCCCTCCTTAAGGACGGTTCCCTGCCAGTTTAAAACAGAATGCGGGCCGATGAAATCGCCCTTCCCGCTCAGACCGGCTCGAAGCGGGCGACCAGTTGTTCGACCCGGGCGGCGGCTTTTTCCAGTCCCTGGGCCGCGCGCGTCTCGTAGGTAGAGACGCGGTTGCTGTGCTCGTGATGCAGACGGGAGATTTCGCCGCGGAGCTGCTCGACCTCGGCCTGCAGGGCCTCGATCTCGTTCAGCCGGTCCGACAGGTCGTCGGCGGCGAGCAGCCCGACGAGCAGCAGGACCTGGGCTTCGGCGACCGGCGTATTGGCGGGAATGCCGAGGGATTCGACCTTGGCCTGGAGATATTCCGCGAGGTCAGCGATCTTGGCTTCATCGCCCGGGGCGCAGGACACGCGATAGTCGCGGCCGTTCACCCGCACCTTCATCTGCCGCATGGGCATCCTCACTCGGCAATGGCGCGGTCGAGCCGCCCGATGGTCTGGTCGATCCGCTTGGCGGCGGCTTCATTGGCGGTCTCGAGCCGGAACAGATCGGCCTGGCGCTGCGCCCCCAGTTTCTCGGCCTGGGCGAGAGCGGCCTTCAGCTCGGCCATTTCCTTGCGGACCTCGTCGAGTTCGTTCAGGGCTTCGTCGGCGAAGGCTTCGGCGTCGCGCAGGCGCCGTTCCAGATCGGCATCCAGGGTCGGGGCGGCAGCGGGGGCCGGCTCCCTGTCCTTCAGCGCGGTATTCTCGACCGCGAGTTCGGCGATGCGGGCTTCGAGCTGGCGATTGTCCGACCGCGCGTCCTCGAGAGCCTGGGCCAGTTCGTCGACGTCGCGGTTCAGGCGGTCGTATTCGTCGACCAGGGTAGCATGCACCGTCGGGTCGACCGCCGACGGCAGGGCGCCCGTTGCCGTTTCCAGGCGATCGAGGGCGACGACAAGTCTTGCTTCGGCGGCGGCCAGACGGTCCATGGGCGACCTCAAATCAATATGTGCGAAGGGATGCGCACGAATCATCCTATACAATGTGCCGGCTTCGAATCCGGGTCAATTGCTGCGGGGCCGAAATCGCGCGTTTTAGCGCCATGTCATGGCCCTTGCGCGCCCATGACGGTTGACAGTCGCGCGCCTGTCTGTAATGCAACGCCGCGATCCGTCATCGCGCGCGCGGGGCACGGAATTTCGCGAATTTCGCAAGTAATCGGGCGATTTCCCCATGAACGAGACCAGCAGCACCCTTCAGGCGTCGTCACCGACCAGGAGGGATATGGCCAATGCCATCCGTGCCCTGGCGATGGACGCGGTGGAGGCGGCGAAGTCCGGCCATCCGGGCATGCCGATGGGCATGGCCGACGCGGCGACCGCCCTCTTCACCGAGCATCTGCGCTACGACCCGAAGAACCCCGGCTGGCCCGACCGCGACCGTTTCGTGCTGTCCGCCGGTCACGGCTCGATGCTGCTCTATGCCCTGCTCTATCTGACCGGCTATCCGGACATCGACCTCGACGAAATCAAGAAGTTCCGCCAGCTCGGCGCCCGCACCGCCGGCCACCCGGAATACGGCCACGCCGACGGCATCGAGACGACGACCGGCCCCCTCGGCCAGGGCATCGCCAACGCGGTCGGCATGGCGATGGCGGAAGCGCATCTGCGCGCCCGCTACGGCGACGCGCTGATGAACCACTTCACCTATGTCATCGCCGGCGACGGCTGCCTGATGGAAGGCATCTCGCAGGAGGCGATCTCGCTCGCCGGGCATCTGAAGCTGAACAAGCTGATCGTGCTGTGGGACGACAACAAGATCACCATCGACGGCTCGACCGATATTTCGACCTCCGAGAATATTCCGCTGCGCTTCCAGGCGGCGGGCTGGGCGGTCGACGCGGTCGACGGCCATGATGCCGCCGCGGTCTCCGCCGCCATCGCCAGGGCCAAGCTGTCGGCGGACAAGCCGACCATGATCGCCTGCCGCACCACCATCGGCTTCGGCGCGCCCACCAAGGCCGGCAAGTCCTCGGCCCACGGCAGTCCGCTCGGCGCCGCCGAGATCGAAGGCGCGCGCAAGGCGCTGGGCTGGCCCTATGGCCCGTTCGAGATCCCGGACGCGATCCTGACCGCCTGGCGGGATGCCGCCACCGCCCGCGCCGCCGAGGGCAAGGCCTGGGGCGAACGCTTCCTGGCCGCGCCCAAGGACGTGCAGGAAGAGTTCGAGAATGCCTTCTCGGGCTTCGTGCCCGGCGCCCTGATCGGCGAGCTCAACGCCTTCAAGGCGAAGATTTCCGAGGGCAAGCCGTCGGTCGCCACCCGCAAGTCGTCGGAAATGGCGCTCGAAGTCGTGAACAAGGTGGTGCCGACCACCATCGGCGGCTCGGCCGACCTCACCGGCTCCAACAATACGCTGACCAAGGATCTCGGCACCTTCTCGCCTGCGTCCTATGGCGGCCGCTACGTCTATTGGGGCGTGCGCGAACATGGCATGGCCGCCGCGATGAACGGCATGGCCCTGCATGGCGGTGTCATCCCCTATGGCGGCACCTTCCTCGCCTTCGCCGACTATTGCCGGCCCTCGATCCGCCTCGCCGCCCTGATGGGCATCCGCTCGATCTTCGTCATGACCCATGACTCGATCGGCCTCGGCGAAGACGGCCCGACCCACCAGCCGGTCGAGCAGATCGCCTCGCTGCGCGCCATTCCGGGGCTCAATGTCTTCCGCCCCTGTGATACGGTCGAGACGGCGGAAGCCTGGGCGGTCGCCGTCGCCTCGCAAACGACGCCGTCACTGCTCGCCCTGTCGCGCCAGAACCTGCCGACCCTGCGCACCACCCACACGGACGTGAACCTGACGGCCAAGGGCGCCTATGAACTGCTGCCGGCGACCGGCGGCATCGCGCGGGTCAGCCTGTTCTCGTCGGGCTCCGAGGTCGAAATCGCGGTCAAGGCGCGCGACATTCTGGCGCAGGAGGGGATCCCCGCCCGCGTCGTCTCCGTGCCCTGCATGGAGCTGTTCGCCGCGCAGGATCAGGCCTATCAGGAGACCGTGGTCGGCAGCGCGCCCTGCGTCGGAGTCGAGGCTGGTATCGCGATGGGTTGGGAACCGATCCTGGGGGTACCGACTTACTTCGTCGGCATGGACGGGTTCGGGGCCTCCGCGCCCGCCTCTGACCTATACAAGCATTTTGGCATTACCGCGGAAGCGGTCGCCGAAGCGGCCAAGGCCGCGATCGGCAAATGACCGGCGGCCTTTGCCGCCATCCGCAAGTGATAGGCTGACAGGAGGATTGAATGACGGTTCGGGTAGCGATCAACGGTTTCGGGCGTATCGGCCGCAATGTTCTGCGCGCCATCGCCGAATCCGGCCGTAAAGATGTCGAAGTCGTTGCCATCAACGACCTCGGCCCGGTCGAGACCAACGCGCATCTGCTGCGCTTCGACTCGGTGCACGGCCGCTTCCCGGGCGAGGTTTCGGTCGACGGCGACTTCATCGTCGTGAACGGCCAGAAGATCCGCGTGACCGCCGTGCGCAATCCGGCCGAGCTGCCGCACGCCGAACTCGGCGTCGACATCGCCATGGAATGCACGGGCATCTTCACCTCGAAGGACAAGGCCTCGGCGCATCTGACCGCCGGCGCCAAGCGCGTCCTCGTCTCGGCCCCGGCCGACAATGCCGACCTCACCGTCGTCTATGGCGTCAACCATAACGCCCTGAAGGCCGAGCATCTGGTGGTCTCCAACGCCTCCTGCACCACCAACTGCCTCGCCCCCGTGGCCAAGGTCCTGAACGATGCCATCGGCATCGACAAGGGCTTCATGACCACGATCCACAGCTACACCAACGACCAGCCGTCGCTCGATCAGATGCACAAGGATCTGTATCGCGCCCGCGCCGCCGCCCTGTCGATGATCCCGACCTCGACCGGCGCCGCCAAGGCCGTCGGTCTCGTGCTGCCGGAACTGAAGGGCAAGCTGGACGGCGTCTCGGTCCGCGTGCCGACCCCGAACGTCTCGGTCGTCGATCTGAAGTTCGTCGCCAAGCGCGCGACCACGATCGAGGAAGTGAACAACGCCATCATCGCGGCCGCCAACGGCCCGCTGAAGGGCGTTCTCTGCTTCACGGCGGCGCCGAATGTCTCGATCGACTTCAACCATGATCCGGCGTCCTCGACCTTCGCCCTCGACCAGACCAAGGTCATGGACGGCACCCTCGTCCGGATCCTGACCTGGTACGACAACGAATGGGGCTTCTCGAACCGCATGAGCGACACCGCCGTCGCCATGGCGAAGCTGATCTGAGGAGCATCCGATGAGCGTGCAAACCGCCAAGCGTGACGAGCCCGCCGCCACGGCGGGGAGCCGCTTTCTCGGCATCGACGATCTCGGCGACCTTCACGGTCGCCGGGTGCTCCTTCGGGTCGACCTGAACGCCCCGATGGTGGACGGCGTCGTCACCGACCTGACCCGCCTGCAGGCCAATGCCGTCACCATCAAGGCCCTGGCCGCCAAGGGCGCCAAGGTCATCGTGCTGTCGCACTTCGGCCGGCCCAAGGGCTGGGACGCCTCGCAGAGCCTGCGCGCCGTCGCCGACGCCCTGCCGGTGATCATCGGCCTGCCGGTCGCCTTCGCCGCCGATTGCGTCGGCCCCGTGGCCAAGGCCGCGGTCGATGCCATGGCGCCCGGCGCCGTGCTGGTCCTCGAGAACACCCGTTTCCACGCGGGCGAGGAAAAGAACGATCCCGAATTCAACGCCCAGCTCGCTTCGCTCGGCGAATTCTATGTGAACGACGCCTTCTCCTGCGCCCACCGCGCCCATGCCTCGACCGCGGGCCTGGCCAAGCTGCTGCCCCATGCCGCCGGCATCTGGATGAAGAAGGAACTCGACGCCCTCGAAGCCGCCCTCGGCAATCCGGCGCATCCCGTGGTCGCCGTCGTCGGCGGTGCCAAGGTCTCGTCCAAGCTCGAGGTCATCGGCAACCTGGTCGGCAAGGTCGACTATCTGGTGATCGGCGGCGGCATGGCCAATACCTTCCTGTTCGCGGAAGGCAAGGCCATCGGCAAGAGCCTCGCCGAGCGCGACATGGCCGATACCGCCCGCGCCATCGTCGCCAAGGCGAAGGCGGCGGGCACGGAAATCGTCCTGCCGGTCGACGGCGTCGTCGCCCGCGAGTTCAAGGCTTATGCCCCCTGCGAGACCGTCTCGGTCGATGCCCTGCCGGACGACGCGATGATGCTCGACGTCGGCCCCGAATCGGTGAAGCGGGTCGCCGAGGTTTTCGCCAAGGCGAAGACCGTCGTCTGGAACGGCCCCTTCGGCGCCTTCGAGATCGCCCCCTTCGACACGGCGACCAATGCCGCCGCCCGCGAAGTGGCGAGGCTGACCCGCGAGGGCAAGCTGCTGTCGGTCGCCGGTGGCGGCGACACGGTCTCGGCCCTCAACCATGCCGGCGCGGCCGACGATTTCTCCTTCGTCTCGACCGCGGGCGGCGCCTTCCTCGAATGGCTCGAAGGCAAGGATCTGCCGGGTGTGAAGGCCCTCGCGAAATAGCAAGAATTCGGAAGCCGACGGGAACGAAATCTCCGCCGGCTTCTTTCTTTCCCGATGCGCTGCAGCATGGACGACTCTTCCGCACCTTGCTACAAGCGCGCCCATTCAACTCGAGCCGTCCATCATTGGGGGACCAAATGTCGAAGATCACCAAGAAGGTGAAGGATATCCTTTCGCACTACGAAAGCGACAACCCGGGCACCAAGACCAATCTCGCCCGCATTCTTGGCGCCGGCCGCCTGGGCGGCACCGGCAAGCTGATCATCCTGCCGGTCGATCAGGGCTTCGAGCATGGTCCCGCGCGCAGCTTCGCGCCGAACCCCGCCGCCTACGACCCGCATTACCACTTCCAGATCGCGATCGACGCCGGCCTGTCGGCCTATGCCTCGGTCCTCGGGATGCTGGAAGCCGGCGCCGACACTTTCGCCGGCCAGATCCCGACCATCCTGAAGGTCAATTCGTCCAACTCGCTGTCGCGCGCCAAGGAAGCCCCCGACCAGGCGGTGACCGCAAGCGTGAAGGACGCCATCCGTCTCGGCTGCTCGGCCATCGGCTTCACCATGTATCCCGGCTCGGACCAGATGTTCGACCAGATGGAAGAGCTGCGCGAGCTGACCGCCGAAGCCAAGGCCTGCGGCCTCGCCGTCGTGGTCTGGTCCTATCCGCGCGGTGGCAACCTGTCGAAGGACGGCGAGCTGGCGCTCGACGTCGGCGCCTATGCCGCGCATATGGCCGCCCTGACCGGCGCCCATATCATCAAGGTGAAGCTCCCCTCCGACTTCATCGAGCAGGGCGAGGCCAAGAAGGTCTACGAGAAGCACCCGGTGCCGACCGCGACCCTCGCCGATCGCGTGCGCCATGTGACCCAGGCGTGCTTCGCCGGCAAGCGCATCGTCGTCTTCTCGGGCGGCGCGGCGAAGTCGGAAGATTCGGTCTATGACGACGCCCGCGCGATCCGCGACGGCGGCGGCAACGGCTCGATCATCGGCCGCAACACCTTCCAGCGCTCGCGCGAAGACGCGCTCGCCATGCTGGACAAGCTGGTCCGCATCTACAAGGGCCAGGAGTAAGACCTTGGCGGCAGGAAAGCCGGTGCAGGACGACCCCAAGGCGCCCTGCCGCCTCTATCTGATCACGCCGCCCGCGCTCGAGGTGAAGGTTTTCAGCGACGAGCTGAAGGCCGCCCTCGACGCGGGCGACGTCGCCTGCGTCCAGCTGCGCCTGAAGGACGTCACCGACGATCACATCCTGCGCACCGCCGATGCTTTGATGCCCATCGTCCAGCGGGCGGGCGCCGCCTTCATCCTGAACGACCGGCCGGACCTCGCCCAGGCGCTGGGCGCCGACGGCGTTCATGTCGGCCAGGACGACACGCCCTACGCCGAGGCCCGCCGCATCATGGGGCCGAGCGCCATCGTCGGCGTGACCTGCCACGACAGCCGCCATCTCGCCATGGAAGCGGGCGAGGCCGGGGCCGATTACGTCGCCTTCGGTGCTTTCTTCCCGACGACGACCAAGGACCCCAGGGCGCGCGCGCCCTTCGAACTGGTCACCTGGTGGTCGGAAATGATGACCGTGCCGCAGGTCGCCATCGGCGGCATCACGGTCGAGAACTGCCGCCCGCTGGTCGAGGCCGGCGCCGATTTCCTGGCGGTATGCGCCGGCATCTGGCAGCACCCCGAAGGCCCGGCCGCGGCAGTGAAGGGCTTCAACGCCATCTTCGGTTCGTAGCGCCCCCTTTCATATCGCCAGCGTCGCCCCGGCGAAGGCCGGGGCCTCGATCAGGCCAAGGCACCCGCTCCTCACGAGACTCCGGCCTTCGTCGACGTGACGAAAAGGGGAACGCCCGCCATCTTCGGTTCGTAGCGCGCCTTTAGGCCCGGCTCGCCTAGCCTCCGATCGTCCAGCAACGATCGGAGGAATGATCATGCCGGGAACCATGCCGCATCAGGTCGTCGCGCCGCGCAGCTTCTTCGAGATCGAGGTCGGCCGGCGCGACGGCGAGATCCTGGGTCATTTCCACGGCCGCGCCATCTACGAACAGGTGCGCGACAAATATGGCGCCCGATTCGCCTTCCTTGGCCTTGCCCCTGTCCTGCCGGACGGGAGGGTCGATATCCAGGCGATCGGCCGCGACCAATGGCTGGTCGACGGGGCCTTGCTCTATGTCCGCCAGGGCCGGCCGCGACCGGCCTGACGGCGCGGAGCGTCACGGAAATTGACGCGGGAGCCGACTCCGTCTGTCATGTCCGCCACAACGGGGACTGGGGATCGGGGCGGGCATGTCGGATGGTTGGCGTATCCTGATCGGGGTCCTCGGCGGTGTAACCCTTGTCGCCCTGCTTTATGTCTCCGCCTTCTATCGCGCGGCGGCACTGGCCCGGCGGCGGCGGCGTGAGGGTCTGGGTCTGCGCATTCCGATCCATGTCCATGCCCCGCACAGCGGGCGGGGCGCCGGCCTCGCTGACGAATGGCGGGTCCTGTGGTCGGGCCTGTCGGGCCTCGTCATCGACCAGCCGCGCGCCCTGCCGCTGATCGCCGCCCTCATCGTCGGCGTGCCGGCCTTCCTGCTGCTGATCGATCCCATCCTGTCCGAGCCGCTGTTCTGGGGCGGCCTGCTGTCGCCCGAGACGCGGGGCGCGATCCCCGGCTGGCTGCGGC
This sequence comes from Zavarzinia sp., assembly GCA_025869435.1. Taxonomy (GTDB): domain Bacteria; phylum Pseudomonadota; class Alphaproteobacteria; order Zavarziniales; family Zavarziniaceae; genus Zavarzinia. The sequence continues at coordinate 15,562 of JAOZVS010000164.1, read as the reverse complement.
TGCTGTGGCTGGCGCTGGCGGTCACCCTGGTCGTCGGCCATGTCCTCTTCATCTGGTACCGGGCGCCCCGGCTCCTGTCGCGCCACTGGCTGGTGCTGAACGACGATGGCGTGATCGAGGCGACCGGCACCGCCCTGCCCGCCCTCGACCCGGCGCGGGCCTTCGATCTGGTCGATGAACTGCCGCCGTCCCGGGGCGAGCCGGCCCCGGCCGAGACCCTGGCGACGGTGATCACGCAAGGGACGCTGGCCGTCGCCTTCGTCCATCTGCCCGGCCAGCCGCGCTGGTATCAGCTGCGCTATGCCGGGATCGTGCCGGCCGACTGGTGGCGGGTCGATGTCGGCCCCGGCTTCGACCTGTTCGACCATTTCCTCGACCAGCATTACCGCGACGAGACCGGCAGCGCCCGGCGTCCACCGCCCGCCGCCACCGAGCCCTTCCTGCCCCCTGCCCCTGCCCCTGCCCCCGCGCCCGCGCCCCAGGTGGCCCCGGCTCTCGACCTCGATCGCCATATCCTGATCGTCTATGCCGGCGGCACCATCGGGATGCGCCCCTCGCCCGACGGGCTGGTGCCGCAGGACGACCTGCCCGCCGTCCTCGCCGAACGTCTGGCGCCCATGGCGGCCGAATTGCCCGGCTTCAGCTTCACCGCCCTGCCCCGGACGATCGACAGCGCCGAGGCGACCCCGGCCGACTGGAGCACCATCGCCCATGTCGTCGCCGCCCATCACGAGCATTACGACGGCTTCATCGTCCTCCATGGCACCGACACCATGGCCTATACCGCCTCGGCCCTGTCGTTCCTGCTGCGCGGGCTGGACCGGCCGGTGATCGTCACCGGCGCCCAGCTGCCGCTGGAAGCCGAGGGCAGCGATGCCCTCGGCAATGTCGTCGCCGCCCTCAGTTTCGCCGCGACCGATATCGACGAGGTCTGCCTGGCCTTCGACGGGGTGCTGCTGCGCGGCAACCGGGCGACCAAGGTCTCGTCCCATGATTTCGCCGCCTTCGACAGTCCCAATCACCCGCCGCTGGCCCGGCTCTCGCCCCGGCCGATCGTCGATCCCGCCGCCCTCGACCGGCCGGCGGCGGCCCTGTCGCTCGAAATTCCGGCGGGGCTTGGCCGGGCGACGGTGTTCAGCCTGCGGCTCGTGCCGGGCTTTCCCCCCGCCGTGCTCGACGCCGCGCTGGCGGTTCGGCCCGATGCCATCGTGCTGGAATGCTATGGCAGCGGCACCGTGCCCTCGCTCGACGGGCGGATGCAGGATTTCCTGCAGCGGGCGCGGCGGGCCGGCGTCGCCGTCGTCGCCCTGAGCCAGGCGCCACACGGCGGCACCCGGCTCGGCACCTATGCCGCCGGCTCCGTTCTGCTGCGCGAAGGCGTGATCGACGGCCACGACATGACCGTGGAAGCGGCGATCGCCAAGCTGCACTGCCTGATCGCCGCCGGTCATCGGGGCGACGGACTCGCCACAGCCATGGCGAGAAACATCGCTGGCGAACGCGGGTAGATTTCCGCCCCCTTCGTCCGGTCTGGGGATACGCTGAAACTTCCGCCGCCTGGTGATTCGATTTCCTTGTCCCGTTGCTTTGCCTCGAGACCCGCCTCGACAGGGTGCCGTCCCGGCCCTCCACGGGGAGCCCTCAAGAAACGACGATGGATCACTTCTCAGCCTTACTCTCAGCCGGGGGTCTGTCCCTCGCCCTTTTCGTGGCGTTCCTCGCCGTCGACACGCTGATCGCCGAACGGCTGCGCCCCGAGCGGCAGCAGCTTTCGCGCGACGTGACCATTTTCGCCCTCTCTGCCGCTGTGATGTTTCTCCATTTCCACAGCGCCGAGGGGATCATGCTCGACCAGCGGGGGTCCGTGATCGCAATCGCCACGCTGTTCGGCGGACCGCTCATGGGCCTATTCGTGACCATCGAAATCGCCTGTATCCGGGCCGCGATGGGGGGCATCGCGGTCTATGCCGGCGTTGCCGGGGTGATCGCGGACTTCATCGCCTGCACGGCCGTCGCCCGCCTGACCGGCGCCCGGGTGCTCGGCAGGCCGGTGCCCTTCTTCAGCATCCTGGCCACGGGTGTCGCGGCCGGCGTCACCGAAGCCCTGTCCCTCCTCCTGGTCCCGCCCCGCGACGAGGCCGTTGACCTTCTCCTCAAGTATGGCGTCGATCTCTTTGGCGTGCAGGTGGTCGCGACCTGCATGTTCGGCTGGTTGTTGACCATGCAGCTCGAGCGCCGGGCCGGACGCCGGGCACAGTCGATGATCGACCTCGAGGAACTCGCGCTCAGCCACGGCCTTGTTTCGTCGCAGGTCGAATTCACCCTGAAATTCGCCCTCGATGGCCGTATCCTCGACGCCAATCAGGCCTATGCCCGGCGCAGCGGCTATTCGCTCGAAGAACTGTCCAGGATGAATCTGACCAGCCTCAAGGTGATGGTCCCCGGCGACAATGTGCGCGACCTCTTCGCCCGCATTCGCGCCGCCGGCAAGACCACCTATGAGACGAGACACCGCACCCGCACCGGCGAAATCTGGCCGCTCGAGGTGACGGCGGTCTATGACGACGTCGGCGACTATGTCCTCGCCTTCGTCCGCGACATCACCGAGCGCAAGGAAGCGGAACGCCACCTGGCCGAAAAAAGCGCGGACCTGCGCCAGGCCCTGGAACAGACGATCGACGCCCTAGCCTCGGCCCTCGTATACCGGGATCTGGCTTCGGAAGGCCATGCTCACAGAGTTCGCGATCTGGCGGTTCGGATCGGCGAGACCCTGGGCCTCGACAGGGACAGGATCGAAGGCTTGCGCCTGGCGGCGACCGTGCAGAATGTCGGGCAGATCCAGACCCCGGCCGAGATCCTGAACCGGCCGCGCGCCCTCGGCCCCGAGGAAATGGACCTGATCCGCCTGCACCCCGCGGCCGGCCACGCCATTCTGCGCGACATCCATTTTCCCTGGCCGATCGCCGACATCACCCTGCAGCACCACGAGAATTTCGACGGCAGCGGCTATCCTTCAGGCCTCGCGGGCGACGAGATCCTGCTGGATGCCCGGATCATCCGGGTCGCCGACAGCGTCGCCGCCATGATGGCGCATCGTCCCTTTCGGCGGGCTCACGATCGCGACTATGCGGTCGCCGAACTGCGTCGCCATGCCGGCGGCTTGTACGATCCCGCCGTCGCCGACGCCTGTCTGCGCCTGTTGGTCGACGAGCACTACGACTTTCCACCGACACCGAAAAGGGCCGCGCCATGACCCGCGACAAGGAATTGCTGGCGGCCTGGCTGGGACAGGGCGGCGGCATCGTCTCGGTGCTCGACGAATTGCCGCAGCGCCTGATGATCAAGGACCGCCGGTCGGTCTATGTCACCTGCAACCGGGCCTATGCCCGGGATCTCGGCCGGCCGGTCGCCGATATCGTCGGCAGGACCGACGCCGATTTCTTCGCGCCCGAACTCGCCGCGCTCTACGTCCAGGCCGATCAGCATGTCATGACGACGGGCGAGGCCCTGACGCTCGAGGAGCCCTTCGTGATCGGCGACCGCCATTCCTGGCTGCGCACCTCGAAAAGGCCGCTCCACGACGAAGCAGGCGAGGTCATCGGTGTCCTGGTGAGTTTCGAGGATGTCACCGAACAGCACCTTCTGACGGAATCGCTGCGCCGCCACGACTGGGCCCTGACCGCCCTGCACCGCGCGGGCGAAGCCCTGGTCCGCGCCGGCAGCGATCAGGAACTGATCGAGAATGTCTGCGCCGCGCTGACCCATGACGACGAATATCCACTGTGCTGGATCGGCTGGGCCGTCGATGACGCGGATCATTCGGTGCGCGTCGCGGCGAGTGCCGGCCGGGCCGCCGCCTATGCCGAAGGGCTGAACATTTCCTGGGGGGATGGCCCCCTGGGGCTTGGACCGACCGGCAGCGCCATCCGTGAAAACCGGGTGATCGTCAATAACCGGGCGGCGTCGCAGCATAGTTTCGCCCCCTGGAAGGAGCGAGCCCGCGAGCATGGCATCGCCGCCTCGATCGCGATCCCCCTGCAGGCGCAGAACCACGCCGCCGGGGCCCTGACCGTCTATTCCCGCAGCGAGGACAGTTTCGGCGACCGGGAGATCGGACTGTTCAAGGAATTCGCCGACACGCTGATGTTCGGCATCGAGGCACGGCGCAACGCGGCCGCGCTCGACGCGGCGACGCGCAGCCGCGTGCTGCAGGAAGAAAAGCTGCGCACCGCCCTCGAGGATGCCCTCGGCGCCATCGCCGGCGTCCTCGAACAGCGCGACCCCTATACCGCCGGCCACCAGAAGCATGTCGCCGCACTCGCCATCGCCATCGGCCGCGAGCTGGGCCTCGACGCCGAGAGGCTTCACGCCCTGCTTCTCGCCGCGACGGTCCACGACCTCGGCAAGATCGAGGTGCCGGTCGAAATCCTGACCAAGCCCGCCCGGCTGAACGCCGCCGAATTCGCCCTGGTGAAGCGCCACCCGGAAGTCGGTTATCAATTGCTGAAGCGGGTGGATTTTCCCTGGCCCATCGCCGACATCATCCGCCAGCACCATGAATCGATCGACGGCAGCGGCTATCCCCAGGGCCTGAAGGGCGACCAGATCCTGCTCGAGGCCAAGATCCTGACCGTCGCCGATATCGTCGAATCGATTTCGTCCGACCGGCCCTATCGTCCGGCGCTCGGCCTTGACCAGGCGATCACGGAAATCGTGAAGATCAGGGGCAGCAAGCTGGAACCCGCGGTGGTCGATGCCTGCCTGCGCGTGCTGTCCCGGGGCGAATTCGTGCCCCACACGCTTTAGCCCTCGGCGGGGCGCCGGGCGCGCAGGGCCGCCGCCAGCGTGCCGTCGTCGAGATAATCGAGCTCGCCGCCCACCGGCACGCCATGGGCCAACCGGGTCATGGCGATCCCGCGCGGGGCGATCAGACCGGCGACATAGTGGGCCGTGGTCTGGCCATCGACCGTCGCGTTGAGGGCGAGCACGATTTCCCTTACCGCGCCGCCATCGAGCCGGGCCAGCAGCTGACCCATGTGCAGGTCATCGGGCCCAACGCCCGCGATCGCCGACAGATGCCCGCCCAGCACATGATAGCGCCCGCGAAAGGCCCCCGACCGCTCCACCGCCCAGAGATCGCCGACATCCTCGACGATACAGAGGATGGCGGGATCGCGCGAGCCATCGCGGCAGATCGCGCAAGGATCGGCGGTATCGAGATTGCCGCAGATCGAGCATGGACGAACCCGCTCCAGTGTCTCGGCCATGGCGGCGGCGAGTGGGGCCATCAGCGTCTCGCGCCGGCCGAGCAGATGCAGCGCCACCCGCCGCGCCGACCGGGGTCCGAGCCCGGGCAGCCGGGACAGCAGCTGGATCAGCCGGTCGAGCGCGCCGCCGGGCTCCGGCCCCGCCACGGCCATCAGACGGGGACCGCCATCAGAACGGCAGCTTGAAGCCGCCGGGCAGGCCAAGGCCAGCGGTGGCCTTCTGCATTTCCTCGGCCATGCGGACCTCGATCTTGGTCTTGGCGTCGCGATGGGCGGCGACGATCAGGTCTTCCAGCACCTCGGCCTCCTCGGCCAGGATCAGGCTGGGGTCGATCTTCACCCGCTTCAGGTCGCCCTTGCCGGTCATCACCACCGTCAGCAGACCGCCGCCGGAGCGCCCCTCGATTTCGACATGGTCGAGGCCGCTCTGCATTTCGGTCATCCGGGCCTGCATGGCCTGGGCCTGCTTCATGATTTCGTCGAAGTTCATGGGGCGGGCTCCTTCAAGTCCTCAGTCGTCTTCATTCTCGAGGTCGAAGATGTCGAGAATGGGGGCATCCTCGTCGTGGACTTCCTCCACCTCGGGCACATCCTCGGCCGGCCCCGCCGCCTTACGCGCACGGATATCGACAAGGCGGATACCGGGAAAGGCCGCTTCGAGCGCCCGCACCGGGGCGGAAGCCTTCAGCCGCTCGGCGATCGCGTTTTTTTCCGCCCGGGCGCGATCACCCAGGGTCTCGCCGCCCTCATCGAAGGAGGTTTCGATGATCCACGGCCGGCCGGTCCAGTCCTTCAGCTTGTCGGAAATCTCGCGCAGGCGGTGCTTCTGCGCGTTCTGGGATAGGCGCAGCACGATCCTGCCCGGCGCGAAACTGACCGGATGCACGTCGTTCATCAGAAGGGCGTGCAGCATGATTTCGCGGTGCTGGCCGAACAGCGCCACCAAAGCCTCGAAATTCTCGGGCTGCGGCCGGGCATCCGGATTTTCGGCCTTGTTCAGATAGACGACATTTCCTTCCGCGCTGGCGACCGGCGCCCGCTCCGGCGAAGCGGACACGGCGACGGTGGAAACCGCCAGCGCGGTCGCGCCGCCCCCTCCATTGCCGCCCCCCATGGGGGCGCGGGGCGCGGGGGCACCGCCGGCGCGTTCTTCCTGATATTGCTTCACGAGGTCGCCCGGCGTCGGCAGGTCGGCGGCATAGGCGAGGCGGATCAGGATCATCTCGGCGGCGGACAGTGGGCTGGGCGCCTGCCGCACCTCGCCGAGGCCCTTCAGCAGCATCTGCCAGGCCCGCGCCAGCACCGGCATCGACAGGGAGCGGGCAAGGTCGAGGCCCCGGGTGCGATCATGTTCCGAAGCCGTGGCTTCGCTCGCCGCTTCCGGCACGATCTTCAACCGGGTCAGCCAATGGGCGAGTTCGAGGAGATCCTGCAGCACGACGGCGGGATCGGCGCCGGTGTCATATTGATCGCCCAGTTCGGCGAGGGCCGCCTTGGCATCGCCCCGCATCACCATCTCGAACAGATCGAACACCCGGGCGCGGTCGGCGAGGCCGAGCATGTCGCGCACCGCCATCTCGTCGACCTGGCCCGCCGCATGGGCGATCGCCTGATCGAGCAGGGACAGGGCATCGCGCACCGAGCCTTCGGCGGCGCGGGCGATCAGCGCCAGGGCGGCGGGGGCGACGCTCACCCCTTCCTTGCGGGCGATGCCATCGAGATGGGCGACCAGCCGGTCCTGTTCGATGCGGCGCAGATCGAAGCGCTGGCAGCGCGACAGCACCGTGACCGGCACCTTGCGGATCTCGGTGGTCGCGAAGATGAATTTCACATGGGCCGGCGGCTCTTCCAGCGTCTTCAACAGGGCGTTGAAGGCACTCGTCGAGAGCATGTGCACTTCGTCGATAATGTAGACCTTGAAGCGCGCCTGAACGGCGGCGAAGCGCACGCCCTCGATGATTTCGCGGATGTCGTTGACGCCGGTGCGGCTGGCGGCGTCCATTTCCTGGACGTCGATATGCCGGCTTTCGGCGATGGCGACGCAGTTCACGCAGACGCCGCAGGGCTCGACCGTGGGGCCGCCCTTGCCATCCGGGCCGATGCAATTCAGCCCCTTGGCGATGATGCGCGCCGTCGTCGTCTTGCCGACACCGCGCACGCCGGTCAGCATGAAGGCATGGGCCAGCCGGCCGGCGGCGATCGCATTGGTCAGGGTGCGAACCATCGCCTCCTGACCGATCAGCTCGGCGAAGTTCGAGGGCCGGTATTTCCGGGCCAATACGCGGTAAGGTTCGGCCGGAACGTCGGCCGGAATCACAGGGTCCGTCATCGGGCGCGATTGTGGCGGGGCGGGGCGCCCAGGGCAACAGAATGCGCATTCATCCCTGCTGACAATCGCAAGGCAGACCACCACCTTCTGATGGCTTTGCATGACTTCCCGAGGGCGCGAATGACCATCCTTTCGTTATTGGCCGGCCTGGCGCTTCTCTGTGTCGGGGGGGAAATTCTTGTGCGGGGCGCCGTCCGCTCTGCCCGGGCCTTTCGGGTTTCGCCCTTGCTGATCGGCCTGACCGTTGTAGGCTTCGGCACCTCCACGCCTGAACTGGCAACCAGCGTGATCGCGGCGACGGAGGGCTCGCCCGGGATCGCCGTCGGCAATGTGGTCGGCTCGAATATCGCCAATATCCTGTTGATCCTCGGCATCTCGGCCCTTATCGCGCCGCTGGCCGTGAAGCCCGCCGCCTTTCACCGCGACGGGGCCGTGCTCGTGGCATCGACCTTCGCCTGCCTGCTGGCGGTTGTGGCCGGCTTCCTCTCGTCGCTGATCGGCGGCGTGCTGGTCGCCCTGCTGGTCGCCTATGTCGCCTGGGCCTATATCAAGGAGCGCTCGCCCCATGATGGCGGCCGCGAAACCCACGAGCACACGGCCGAGAACGCGGCGCCCCCGCCCCGGACCAGGCTCGCCCTGTCCATCGGACTGACCATTGGCGGTATCGCCGGCACGATCCTGGGCGCCCGCCTGCTGGTCTCGGCGGCGATCGAACTGGCGACGGGCATGGGCATTTCGCAGACCGTGATCGGCCTTACCGTGGTCGCGGTCGGGACATCGCTGCCGGAGCTGGTGGTCTGCGTCATCGCCGCGCTCCGCGGGCATGGCGATGTCTGCCTCGGCAATATCATCGGCTCGAACATCTACAATGTCTTCGGCATCCTGGGCCTGACCGCCATCATCCACCCGATCGCCGTGCCGGCGGAAATCGCCGCCCTGGACATATGGGTCCTGGTCGGCGCCACCTTGCTGCTGATGGTGTTCCTGCGCACATCCTGGCGCCTGAATCGTATCGAGGGTGGGGTTTTCGTCGCGGCCTACGCGGCCTATCTCGGCTACCTTGCTTCGGTAGCCTGAGCGCCATGGCGCGGGGTGGGAGGCTGGACAACGACCCAGATCGAATTCGTTACGGCTGCTTCCTTCCGGATCTGACCGGGTTGGCGAGAGACCTGTCCACCGCCAACCTCCCGGCCCCTATATCGTCGAGTTGAGCGTTTTCGGCAAGAGGTTTGCGCAAATTTCCCCCATACCCTTGATTTCCTTTCTTTTTTGGTTGTGTTCCCGGTGGACGGCAGGGCCTGTATTGGTGACAGTTGCGCCATGAAACGGACACGCGGCCCGCTCGGAACCCGGACGGCGGTGGCTTTGGCCCTCGCCCTCGTGGCCGTTTTGTCCTTTGAGGCCCGGGCGGCCGATCCGAACGAGCCAGCGCCCTGCCGCCGCCTGATCAAGGAGAAATGGGAAAATTCCCGTCCCCTCGATCTCGAAGGCTGCCTCGACCGGCTCGCCGGCTCCCCCTCGCCCTATGATGGCAATGGCTACAAGCTCGCGCTCTGGGGCACTGTGATGCTGGCGACCGACGGCACCGCGCTCTATCAGTCCGACGATGGCGGCCTGTCGTGGTCGGTGGCGCGGCAGCCGGCCGATGTCACCCGCGCCGCCCTCACCTTCGCCCCCAGCGACCCGCCGCCCCTCGCCCCCGAGACGCCGGCCCCGGCCGAAGCCGCCTCGGGCACCACGGCGGATGCCGGCACCGCCGCCCGCTATCGCATGTGGCTGACCCTCGCCCGGCGCTGCGATCCCGCCCTGCCCGAGGAGGGGGCTTCCCTGCGCGACCTGCAGTTCAAGGCTTCCGAATGCGAACGCCGCTTGCGTCTGCCGCCGGGTAATGTATCGACGTCGCAGAATTGACCAAGGCGCCGGCAAGGCGGCGGGGAGCGTTTGCATCATGTTGGAACCGAGTGCCGCGACCACTTTCGCCGGCAGCCCGCTCGATCGCGCCGCGCATCGGCGCAAGGACGAGGCCTGGCTGGCCGCCCGGCTGAAGGCGGACAACAGCCTGATCCTGCCGCTGTGGCGCACCCGCCCCTTCATCATCGAGGATGACGGCCAGACGCTGCTGGGCCTGCTGCGCCCCGGCATCATCGATGCCCTGGTCGCCGCCGCGCCGCCGCCGGTCTTCCTCGGCACGGAGCGGGATGCCGCCGTCTTCGCCGTCGACCTGTCGGCCGGGCCGGATCCGGCGCGGGGCGGCGCGCTGGCCGGTTTCGGCCGCTTCCAGGACCTGCGCGCCGCGGCCATGAGCCTGCCCCATGGCGATTGCGCCATCGCGGCCCAGGCCAAGGCCATCCTCGACTGGCACGACCGCCACCGTTTCTGCGCCCAATGCGGCGCCCCGTCCCGGCCCGAGAGCGCCGGCTGGTCGCGCCGCTGCGCCAATGCCGACTGCGGGGCGGAGCATTTCCCCCGCACAGATCCCGTGGTGATCATGCTGGCGACACGGGGCGACCGCTGCCTGCTGGGCCGCCAGCCCAAATTCCCGCCCGGCTTCTATTCGGCGCTGGCCGGTTTCGTCGAGCCGGGCGAATCGATCGAGGAGGCCGTGCGCCGCGAGGTGATGGAAGAGGCCGGCGTCACCGTGGGCGCCGTCACCTATCACGCCGCCCAGCCCTGGCCCTTCCCTTCGTCCCTGATGATCGGCTGTTTCGCCGAAGCGACCAGCGAGGCGATCACCATCGATGGCGACGAACTGGACGATGCCCGCTGGTTCGACAAGACGACGATCGCCGCCGCCCTCGAAGGCCGGATCCCCGATCTCGTGATGCCGCCGCCGCTGGCGATCGCCCATCACCTGGTGAGGGCCTGGGTCCGGGGCTGACGCCCTTCAGAAGCCCTGGCCGACGAATGTATCGGGGGCCGGACGGATCACCCGGGGACCGCTGCCGGTCACTTCCAAGATGGCGAGGCCGTGCTGGGGCGTGCCGTCGGCGCGGAAGCGGAACAGCCCGTCGACGCCGGCGAAACCATCGGGCGAGGCCAGGCCCCGGACCGAATCGGCGAAACCGCCGGGCTGGCGCGCCAGCAGCACCGCGAGGGTCATGGCGTCATAGGCCTGGGCCGCGATGCGTGGCGGGCGATCGCCGAAAGTGCTCTGGTAATGGCCGGCGAAGCGCTCGAAACGGTCGGGCGCGGGGCCGGCGAACCAGCCGCCGAGGGTCAGCGGATCGCTGCCGAGGTCCGAACCCGACCATTGATCGGTGCCGAGAAGACGGATCGAGCGGCCGTCGAAACCAAGGCCCGCCAGGGTCGCGGTCACCTGGCGCAGGGCCGCGCCGCCTTCCGGCACGAAGATCGCGTCGACCGGCATCCGCCCGTCCGGCCCCGGGGTGACCAGAGCGCGCAGCGTGTCGCTCGGCTGCAGGCTGCCCGAACGATAGCGTTCGGAATGGACGACCGTGCCGCCATTGGCCCCGACCGCGAGGTCGAAAGCCGCCGCCGCGACATCGCCATAGGCGCCGCTGGGCAGCAGGGCGGCGAATCGGGTCATGCCGGCGCCCGCGGCATAGGCGACGATGGCCGAAACCTGTTCCTCGGGCATGAAGCCCATCAGATAGACACCGTTGCCGGCGGCGCTGCGGTCGGTGGAAAAGCCGAGCATGGGGACGCCGCGGCGCCGCGCCTCGCCGGCCGCGGCCTTGACCGAAGTCGCGCCCAGCGGCCCGATGACGAGCCCGGCGCCACTGCCGAGAACATTCTGCGTCGCGCCGACGGCGGTCGCCGCCGAGGCGCCGGCATCGGCCTGCAGCAATTCGATATCCGGGGCCCCCAGATCGAACAGGGCCAGCTGGGCGGCATTCTGCAGGGCCTGGCCGACCGTGGCGGCCTGCCCCGTCGCCGGCATGACGACGCCGATCTGGATGTTGCCGGTCGGCGCCGGGGCGATCGGCGCCGCCGTGATGGGTGACGGCGACGGCGCGCTCGCGGTAGTATTCCCGCCGGAACCGGTACATGCGGCCAGGACGAGGCCGGCGAGGGCGAAGACGGATGAACGGAACAGAGGCCGGCGGACTCCCGCAGCCGTCTTTGCCAGAGGATGCACCGGACCATACTCCCGCGTTCGAACCAGATGGCGGCCAAGGTAGCGGCGGCGGGCGGCCAAGTAAACCACGCCCCGGACTGCATCTGGTGGCGACCCCGATCGGCAACGCCCGCGACATCACCTTGCGCGCGCTCGACACCTTGCGGGGCGCCGACCTCGTGCTGTGCGAGGATACGCGCGTCACCAGCCGCCTGATGCAGATCCATGGCCTGCACAAGCCGCTGATGCCATATCACGACCACAACGCGGCGAAAGTGCGGCCCGAAGTGCTGGCCCGGCTGGCGGAGGGCGCGATCATCGCCCTCGTCTCCGATGCCGGCACGCCGCTGGTCTCCGATCCCGGCTATCGCCTGGTGGTCGATGCCGTCGCCGCGGGCATTCACGTCACCACCCTGCCCGGGGCATCCTCGGTGCTGGCGGCCCTGACCCTGGCGGCCCTGCCGACCGACCGTTTCCTGTTCGCCGGCTTCCTGCCGCCGAAAAGCGCGGCCCGGCGCGAAATCCTGCAGGAATTGGCCGGCGTGCGCAGCAGCCTCGTGTTTCTCGAATCGGCGCAGCGCCTCGACGACATGCTGGCCGATGCCTTCGCCGTGCTGGGCGCCCGCCCCGCCGCCGTCGCCCGCGAACTGACCAAAATGTTCGAGGAAGTCCGGCGCGACACGCTGGACACCCTCGCCGCCCATTACAAGGAGGCCGGCCCGCCGAAGGGCGAGGTCGTCGTCGTCGTCGGCCCGCCGCTGGAAGCCGCCGCGCCCGATGCCGCCGATCTCGACACGGCGTTGCGGGCCGAACTGGCCCATGCCGGGCCGTCCGCCGCCGCGGCGAAGGTCGCCGCCGCCTTCGGCCTGCCCAAGCGCGATGTCTATGCCCGCGCCCTCGCCCTCAAGGAAGCGCCTTGAGCGAGGTCCGGCGCCGGGCGCTGCGCCACGGCCGCCGGGCCGAGCTGGCCGCCGCGCTTCTGCTGCTGGCCAAGGGCTACCGCATTCTTGAACGGGACTGGCGCTGCAAGGCCGGGGAAATCGATCTGATCGCCCGCCGACGCCACACGCTCGCCTTCATCGAAGTCAAGCATCGGCCGAGCCTCGGGACGGCCGGTGATTCGATCCAGACGCGCCAGCGGGCGCGGATCGCCCGCGCGGCCGGCCTTTATCTGCAGCAGCGGCCGGCGCTCGCCGGTCTCGACCTGCGGTTCGATGCGATCCTTGTGGTGCCCTGGCGCCTGCCTGCCCATATTAGGGATGCGTGGCGAATCGACTGACGCAACGGGAAGACAATGAACGGAAAAAATGCCGCCGCCCTGACCGCCCTCCTGATCGCCCTGCCTCTGATGGGTGGCTGCGTCGCCGCCGCCATCGGCGCGGTCGGCACTGCGGGCTATGTCGCGGCCCAGAACCGCGCGCCGGGCCAGGTCGCGGACGATTCGGCCATCCGGATCGACATCAACGACAAATTGCTGAAACGCTCCACCAGTCTGTTCTCCAATGTCAGCGTGGAGGTGGTGCGCGGCCGGGTGCTGCTGGTCGGCACGGTCGCCAGTTCCGCCGACAAGGAGGAAGCGGGCAATATCGCGAGGGCCTGCGAGGGCGTGAAGGAAGTCGACAACCAGATCCAGCTTGCCGATGATGGCGGCGTGGGCGGTTATGCCGGCGACAGCTGGATCACCACCAAGGTGAAATCCAACCTGGTCACCGATTTCTCGCTGAACGGCTTCTCGATCGGAGTCGAAACCGTTAACGGCATCGTCTATCTTTCCGGTGTCGTGCGCAGCGACGCCCAGCGCGACAAGGCGGTCGAGATCGCCCGCTCGATTTCGGGCGTGCAGAAGGTCGTCTCGGCGATCCAGATTTCGCCTGAATGATTGTGCCGCTTTCCCCGGGACCGATTGTCCGGCCCCTGACATGATGAAGGCCATGCCCAAACTGGAACCCGTGCCGCTTCGCCCGGAAGAAATCGAGGAAGCCCTCGATGCCGTGGGCCGTCTCGACGATCGCGCCATCGATCTGGCCGGGACCGCCCTTCTCCTCGCGGCGCTGGACCGGCCGGGCCTGTCCGTCGTGCCCTATCGCGGCCACCTCGACGATCTGGTCGCCGCCCTTCGCGATGTTTCGGCGACGTCGGCGATCGAGGTCGCCGGTGCGCTGCAGCGCCTGTTCTTCGAGCGTTTCGGCTATGACGGCGACCGCCTGACCTATGACGATCCGCAGAATGCCAACCTGATCCGGGTGATCGACCGGCGAAAGGGCCTGCCCGTCGCCCTCGGCATCCTGTTCGCCCATGCGGCGCGCGGGGCCGGCTTCGCCCTCGACGGCATCGCCTTTCCCGGCCATTTCCTGATGCGGCTTTCGGTGAAGGGCGAGCATCTGATCCTCGATCCCTTCAACGGCGGGCGGGTGCTGGACGCGATGGAACTCCGCCGCCTCGCCAAGCAGTTGATGGGACCGGAACAGGAACTGACACCGGCGCTGACCGACACGGTCGGCAATCGCGCCGTTCTCCTTCGCCTGCAGAACAATCTGAAATCCCGGGCCGAGACCGAGGGCAAGGTGGAGCGCGTGGCGCAGATCGCCCGCTCCATGCTGCGGCTCGCCCCCGAACATGCCGGCCTGTGGCTGGACTATGGCAAGGCCGAGCATCAGCTGGGCCGGCTGGGCGCCGCGACGGCCGCCCTTCGCAACTGCATCGAACATTCCCTCGACGGTTTCGAGACCATCGAGGCCCAGCGCCTGCTGGAAGAACTGCGCCGCAGCCTGAACTGACAAGGCCCCCCAGATGTCCCTCAATGTCGCCATCCAGATGGACCCGGTCGAGTCCTTCGACATCACCGTCGACTCGACCTTCCGCCTCGGTCTCGAAGCGCAGGCCCGCGGCCACAAGCTCTGCTACTACCTGCCGCGCGACCTGTCGCTGAAGAACGGCAAGGTCGTCGCCTTCGCCCGCGACCTGGAACTGCGCCGCGAGAAGGGCAATCATTTCACCGCCGGTCCCGGCCGGGACATCGACCTGTCGAGCCAGGATATCATCCTGATGCGCCAGGACCCGCCCTTCGACATGGCCTATATCACGGCGACCCATATCCTCGAGCACATCCACCCGAAGACCCTCGTCGTCAATGACCCGGTCGAGGTGCGCAACGCGCCCGAGAAGCTCTTCGTCACCCATTTCCCGCAGCTGATGCCGCCGACCCTGATCACTTCGCGGAAGGCCGAGGTCGAGGCTTTCCGCGAGGTTCACAAGGACATCATCGTGAAGCCGCTGTTCGGCAATGGCGGCGCCGGCGTCTTCCACCTGAAGCCGGGCGACGAGAATCTGGGCAGCCTGCTCGAGACCTTCACCCAGCTGTTCCGCGAGCCGATCATCGTCCAGCGCTACCTGCCGGAAGTACGCCAGGGCGACAAGCGCATCATCCTCGTCGACGGCAAGCCGGTCGGCGCCATCAACCGCGTGCCGGCGGACGGCGAGGCGCGCTCCAACCTCCATGTCGGCGGCACGGCGGTACGCAGCACGCTGACCGCGCGCGAGATCGAGATCTGCGACACCATCGGCCCCGTGCTGGCGCAAAAGGGCCAGATTTTCGTCGGCATCGACGTGATCGGCGATTACCTGACCGAAATCAACGTGACCAGCCCGACCGGAATCCAGCAGATCGAAGCCTTCGACGGCACAAATGTCGCAGCCCTGATCTGGGATGCGATCGAGAATCGCCGGAAAAATTAACCGACTGTTCACCGGCGAAGGCGCCCCATACCCGCGAATAAACATGGGTATGGAGAGATCATGTCGCGCCCGACCATACGGCCGACCGACCGTGAAGTCTTTTTCAATGCCGACGATATCATCGTCAGCAAGACCGACCTCAAAGGCGTCATC
>JAOZVS010000163.1:3486-24619 GCA_025869435.1 Zavarzinia sp. | reverse complement strand
CTGAACAATGGCGCCCAGGCCGGCAAGGTCTCGGGCGCGGGCGGCGGTGGTTTCATGTTCTTCATCGTCTCGCCCGAGCACCGCTTCACGCTGCTCCATGCCCTGAACGAGGCGGGCGGGCAGGCGACGCCGGTGAATTTCGTCAATCGCGGCGTTGAAACCTGGCAAGTCTGACGGGGCGGACCGACGTGGTCATGAAAAGCATCTATCTGGCGGGGCCGGAGGTCTTTCACGCCGACGCCTTCGCCCTCGGCCGGGCCAAGCAGGCGCTGTGCGGTGCCGTCGGCTATGTCGGGCTCTATCCGCTCGATGGCGCGATCGAGGCCGACGCGACGGAGCCCCGCGACCTGGCCCGGTCGATCTATCGCTCGAACATCGGCATGATCCGCGCCGCCGATGCGGTCATCGCCAATCTGACGCCGTTCCGGGGCCCGGGCGCCGACGTCGGCACGGTGTTCGAGGTCGGTTTCGCCGTGGCCCTGGGCAAGACCGTGCTGGGTTACCGCAATGTCGTCGGCAGCTATGCCGACCGGGTGCGGATCTGGAACGGCGCTGATTTCGGCGGCGACGCCGATGGCCGGCCAACGGATCGCGACGGCTTGCTGGTCGAGGATTTCGGCTTCGGTGACAATCTGATGATCGATGCCGCCATCACCGTCTTCGAACACGAGGCCGCGGCGAGCCTCACCGACCTGTCGGGTTTCACCGCCTGCCTCAAGCGATTGCAGGCCCTGCTTCCCCCCTGACTATGTCGGCCGACAAGAGACTTGTCGGCCCGGTCCCCCCCGCCTAAAGTCCCGGCCATGCGCATCCTGTATCATCAACCGCTGTCGCCCTTCTCGCGCAAGGTCCGCCTCGCGCTCAAGGAAAAGGGGCTGGAATTCGAGCTGCGGGTCGAGAAGACGTGGGATCGCCGGCCGGAATTCCTGGCGCTCAATCCCGCCGGCCAGGTGCCGGTGATGGTGGAGCCGGACGGTCAGGCCTTCGCCGATTCCGTCGCCATCGTCGAATATCTGGAGGAAGTCTATCCCGATCGGCGCCTGCTGGGTTTCGATCCGGCGGGACGCGCCGAGACCCGGCGCCTGATGGCCTGGTTCGATCAGAAGTTCAACGCCGAAGTCACCCTGAACCTGCTGTTCGAGAAGGTGAGCAAGCGCTTCTACGGTCTCGGCAATCCCGACTCGGGCGCGATCCGCGTCGGCAAGCAGCTGATCGGCTATCACCTCGATTACATCGGCGAGCTGTCGGAGCGGCGGCGCTGGCTGGCGGGCGACGAATTCGGTCTCGCCGACATCGCCGCCGCGTCCCATCTGTCCTGTGTGGATTATCTGGGCGATGTGCCCTGGGATGCGCATCCCAGGGCCAAGGACTGGTATGTGCGGGTGAAGTCGCGCCCCAGTTTCCGGCCGCTGCTCGGCGATCATGTCGCCGGGATGCCGCCGCCGCCGCAATACGCCGACCTCGATTTCTGACGCCATGGCCGCGATCGCCGATCCCCGCGCTGCCCTCGAGCGGGAGGCGCGGCGGCTCGGCTTCGATGCCGTCGGTTTCGCCGCGCCGGGCGCGGTCGAGACGCTCGGCCGCGACCATCTGTTCCGCGCCTGGCTCGATCAGGATCGCCACGGCGCCATGGGCTGGATGGCCGATACCGCCGACCGCCGGGCCGACCCCCGCGTGCTCTGGCCCGGTGTGCGCACCATCGTCATGCTGGGCGCCAATTACGGGCCGACGAGCGACAGTCTCGCCCTCCTCGACGAGAAGGACCGGGGCCTGATCGCCGCCTATGCAAGGATGCGCGATTATCACGATGTGATGAAGGGCCGGCTGAAGATGCTGGCCCAATGGGCGGTCAGCCGCCTCGGCGCCGAGGTGAAGGTCTTCGTCGACACGGCGCCGGTGCTGGAAAAGCCGCTCGCGCAGGCGGCGGGCCTCGGCTGGCAGGGCAAACACACCAATCTGGTCAGCCGCGAGCATGGCTCCTGGCTCTTCCTCGGCGCGCTGTTCATGGGCACCGAGCTGCCGGCGGGCGAGGCCGAGGTCGATCATTGCGGCAGCTGCCGCCGCTGCCTCGACATCTGCCCGACGAAGGCTTTTCCCGCGCCCTATCAGCTGGACGCCAGGCGTTGCATCGCCTACCTGACCATCGAATACGACGGCGAGATCCCGGAAGAATTCCGCGCCGCCATCGGCAATCGCATCTATGGCTGCGACGATTGCCTCTCGGTCTGTCCGTGGAACAAATGGGCCAGCGCCTCCCACGATCTGAAACTGTCGGAACGGGCGGAGCTGGCGGCGATGCCGCTGGCCGACCTCGCTCGTCTCGATGACGCCGCCTTCCGCGCCCTGTTCGCGACGACGCCGGTGAAGCGCATCGGCCGTGACCGCTTCATCCGCAATGTCTGCATCGCCATGGGTAATTCGGGCGATCCCGCCCTGCTGCGCGTCGCCCGCCGCCTGACGACGGATGCCAGCCCGCAGGTGCGGGCCATGGCCGAATGGGCGGTGGAGCGGCTGATAAATGTTTAATTTTTAAGCGGGTGGAAATTTATTTATGTGCACCTAATGCGAGGTTTTGTAGGTTGCATCATAGTATTCAGATTGTGCGCTCATTGGCACACCCATTTGCGAAAGATCTAGGAGCCGTGATGATGGGAGATTCGGTGAAAACTTCTGAAATTGTGAAATTCAGATTCAGATTCAGGGGTCTATTTTATAAAATTAGAGCAAATAATGAATCATTTTTGTGTAGAAGTAAATTGGAAATTGATTTGTTGGAAAATGGTGATGTCGATGAAAATGAACGGAAGCTTATATGTGTATTTATGAACCCGGGCAGCGCCTTGCCTTGTGAAAATTCCTCTGGAGTGATTCGGCATCGCGAAAATGTAATTCTATTAAAAAATAATAGAAAATTTGTTTTTGAATGCCGTAATAATAAATTAATTGAAACTATTCCTGATCCCGTTCAAAGACAGGTTGCTGCCGTAATGTTAAATACAGGTATAAGAAAATCATGTATTTATAATTTATCAGATATTTGTGAGGCAAAATCAAAATCTTTAAATGCTAAAATGAATAAAATAAATGACATCTTCAAAGATGGAATATTTGAGAGGTTAAAATTTGGTAAGATGAATTTGCCATTTTCAAAATATGATCTATTGGAAGATATTCAGTGCAAAGAAAATATAAAGATAATTGGATGGGGGTGTGGTTCCGGAAAAGAAATAATGAATAGAAAGAATAATGCGATAGAATTTTTGAATAGAGAATCGGATGGAATTTATTTAGGTGATTGTAAAAGTAAAAATGATAAACTTAATTACTATTATCCAGTAAGATACTATGAGCAAAATTATGCCAAAAATTGGGTTTGTCGTGTTGTTTCATCTGTAATGGGTGGAAATGATGTTAAGGGTAGAGGTCTAAAAATGTGGCAAAATAACTGGGAGAAAACCGACCAATTAGGCGTGTTTAATTTAGCATTTACTTCTTCGCCAGCGCCTTGAGGCTGGCGTTGGCCGCGTCGCGCACGGCGGGGTTGGTCGCGGTGGCGGCGGCTTTTTTCCAGTCGGCGGCGGCCTTGTCGCGTTCGTCGCGCAGGAGATGGATGCGGCCGCGCTCCAGCAGGATGGCGGCGTCGCCCGGGGCGAGGCTGGCGGCCTTTTCGATGGCGCCGAGGGCTTCGGGCAGTTTGCCGCCTTCGCGCAGCGCCGTCGCATAGAGCAATTGCAGCTCGGCGTCGCCATCGTCGATCTGCACCGCCGCGTCGAGATCGCGCGCCGCCATTTCCCAGTTCTTCAGCGCGGCATAGGCCCTGGCCCGGTCGGACAGGAGTTGCGGATCGTTCGGCGTGTTCTTCACCGCGAGGCTGAAGGCCTTGACCGCGAGATCCGGCTTGCCGTCCAGCATCCGGACATTGCCGAGCTGGCCGAGCAGAGCGGCGGCCTCGTAAGGATTTTCGGTCTGGTCGATCATGCGGTTCAGCCGGTCGCCGGCGGCGCCATAGCGCTTCAGCGCGACTTCGGCGAGGGCGGCGCAATGCTGGGCGGCGGGATCGTCCGTCGTCTTGATCCAGGCGAGGGCGGCGCTATAGGCATCGCCGGGGGTCTTGTCGATCATGGCGGTGCATTCGCCATAGCTCATGGCCCGGGCGGGCAGGGTCACGGCGACGGCGAGGAGGAGGCCGAGGGCGGCTTGTTTCAGGGCGGGCATGATGGCTACAGTCCTCTCTCGTCTTCGTCGATGCAAGGCCACTCATGCCCCGCCTGTTCTGTTTCGGCCTCGGCTACAGCGCGCTGGCGCTGGCCCGGCGCCTGCGCCCCCGGGGCTTTGCCATCGCCGGCACGGTCAGAAACGAAGCCAAGGCCGAAGCCCTGCGCGCGGCAGGGATCGAGGTTCATCTGTTCGACCGGGGACGGCCGCTGACCGATCCGGTCGCGGCGCTGGCGGGCACGACTCATCTGCTGTCCTCGGTCCCGCCCGATGCCGGGGGCGACGCGGTGATCGATCATCATGGCGCTCTTCTGAGCGGACTTTCGGGCCTTTTGTGGGCGGGCTATCTCTCGACCACCGGCGTTTACGGCGACCGGGGCGGCAACTGGATCGACGAGGGCGCTGAAATCGCCCCAACGGGGGCGCGCGGCCAGCGCCGGGCGGCGGCGGAGGCGGCGTGGTCGGCCCTCGGTCTGCCGCTGCATATCTTTCGCCTCGCCGGGATATATGGTCCGGGGCGCAGCGCGCTCGACCAGCTGCGCGCCGGTCGGGCGCAGGCGGTGGTCAAGCCGGGCCAGGTCTTCAGCCGCATCCATGTCGAGGATATCGCCGCCGTGCTCGACGCTTCGATCGCGCGGCCCCATCCGGGTGCCGCCTATAATGTCTGCGACGACGAGCCGGCGCCGCCCTGGGAAGTGATCGAATTCGCCGCCGATCTCGCCGGCCTGCCCCGGCCGCCCCGCATCGCCTTCGAGGACGCGGAAATGAGCGCCATGGCGCGCAGCTTCTGGGCCGAATCGAAGCGCGTGTCCAACCGGCGCCTGCATGACGAACTGGGGGTTCGGCTGGCCTATCCGACCTATCGCGAGGGACTGCGGGCGTTGCTGGCGGGGGAGGGGGCATGAGGCCCGACCGTCTCGACCATCTGATCTGGGCCGTCGCCGATCTCGACGAGGGGATCGACCGGCTGAAAGCCCTGTCGGGTGTGCGCGCGGCGGTCGGCGGCCGTCACCCGGGCTTTGGCACCAGGAACGCCCTCGCCGGGCTTGGCCCCGGGCTCTATCTCGAAATACTCGCGCCCGATCCCCTGCAAGACCGGACGGGCACGCTGGGCGCCCTCGTCGAGGCGCTGCCGGTGCCGAGCCTGATCGGCTGGTGCGCGCAGGGAAGGAACCTCGCGCGGCTGGCGGCGGAATTGCCCGGGGCGGGACTGTCGAGCCCCGGGCCGGTCGCCATGTCGCGGACACGGCCCGATGGCGTGCATCTGGCCTGGACCATCCTCGGCATCGCCGGGCACGGCTTTGGCGCGCTGGTGCCTTTCCTGATCGACTGGCGCGAATCACCGCATCCGTCCCTGTCGGCCCCGGCGGGCCTGTCGCTGGTCGATTTCACCGTGACCGGGCCCGAGGCGCCGCGTCTCGAATGGACGCTGGCTGCGCTCGGCTTGACGCTGCGTCCGCGCGGCGGGACGGCCGGTCTTTCCGCCGTGATCGAGGGGCCGCGCGGGCGCTTCGCGCTCGAGACCGTGGGCGCTGTGCCGGATCGGACCTTCGGGCTCTGAACCCACCCTTTCCGATTGCCGGCGGTGCTGTTATCTCTCCGATGCTGCGAACATAACGCAGGGAGGAGAGAGACGATGTCGATTGCCGTGATTTGCCTGCTGATTGCGATCTTCATGCCGGCCGTGACCAATATCGTGGGCAAGGTCACCGCCGGTAAAGGCTATGACAACAACGCGCCCCGCATCTGGCTGGAAAAGCAGACCGGCTGGCGCCAGCGCGCCTATTGGGCGCACAACAACCATCTGGAAGCAGTCGCGCCCTTCGCCGCCGCCGTCATCCTGTGCATCGTCGCCGGTGTCGACCGCGCCTGGCTCGACCAGTGGGCGATGATCTTCATCGCCGTCCGCCTGGTCTATACCGTGATCTATCTCGCCAATATCGGTGCCTTGCGCACCCTGGTGTGGATGGGCGGCGCCGCCATCATCGTCTGGATGCTGGTCAAGGCGGGCACGGCCCTCGCCGTGGTCGCGCCGGTCGTCGCGGGCTGATCCCCGCGAGGACGGTGGGCGTCAGCCGATCGCGAGCAGCTTGCCCGTCGCGGAAGCGCGGGCAAGCAGCCGCCCGTCGTCGCCCAGGAGATCGCCTTCGAGAAAGACGATCGAGCGGCCAAGGCGCAGCACCCGCCCCCTGGCCCGCACGGGGCCGGGCATCACCGGCTCGAAATAGGACACCTTGAGTTCCAGCGTCGGGGGCACGAATTTGCCCTCGGTCGTCAGGATCAGCGCGACGGCCATCACGTCGTCGAGCATGGCGGCCTGGAAGCCGCCCTGGACGACACCGCGCGGATTACAGAACTCGGGCTTGCCGTCGAATGTCGCCTCGAGTTCCCGCGTGGCGGGATCGAAGCGGACCAGCGAGAAACCGAGATGCCGGGTGCAGGCCGGCAGGGGCAGCGCGCCGAAGCGCGCCGCCGGATCGGTATCGGGGATCAATTGCCGCCTTCGAGCAGGCGGCGGGCGATGACATTCGCCTGAATCTCGGCCGCGCCCTCGAAGACGTTCAGGATGCGGGCATCGCACAGCACGCGGGAGATCGGATATTCCTCGGCGTAACCATTGCCGCCGTGAATCTGCAGCGCGTTGTCGGCGGTCGCCCAGGCGACGCGGGCGGCCAGCAGCTTGGCCATGCCGGCCTCGAGATCGCAGCGACGCTCCGCGTCCTTCTCGCGCGCGGCGAAGAAGGTGATCTGGCGGGCGATCATGATTTCGACGGCGGCCCAGGCCAGCTTGCCGAAGACGCGCGGGAAGCTGTAGATCGGCTTGCCGAACTGGACGCGCTCCTGAGCGTAACGCAGGCCCAGTTCGAGCGCGCATTGGGCGACGCCGACGGCGCGCGCCGCGGTCTGGATGCGGGCCGATTCGAAGGTGGTCATCAGCTGCTTGAAGCCCTGGCCTTCCTGCTGGCCCAGCAGGTTCTCGGCCTTCACCTCGAAACCGTCGAAGCCGATTTCATATTCCTTCATGCCGCGATAGCCGAGCACCTTGATCTCGCCGCCGGTCATGCCGGGGGTGGGGAAGGGATTGGCGTCGTCGCCGCGGGTCTTCTCCGCGAGGAACATGGACAGGCCCTTGTAACCCGGCTCGGCCGGATTGGTGCGGGCGAGCAGGGTCATCACGTCGGCGCGGGCCGCGTGGGTGATCCAGGTCTTGTTGCCGGTGACCTTGTAGACGTCGCCGTCCAGCACCGCGCGGGTGCGCAGCGAGCCGAGGTCGGAGCCGGTATTGGGTTCGGTGAAGACGGCGGTCGGCAGCAACTCGCCACCGGCGATCAGCGGCAGCCACTTCTGCTTCTGGGCTTCGGTGCCGCCGGCCATCACCAGTTCGCAGAAAATCTCGGCGCGGGTGCCGAGGGAGCCGACACCGATATAGCCACGCGAGAGTTCCTCGGTGACGACGCACATGGCGGTCTTGCCAAGGCCGTGGCCGCCGTATTCCTCCGGCAGGGTCAGGCCGAAGACGCCCAGTTCCGCGAGTTCCGACAGGATCTCGAGCGGGATGAACTCGTCTTTCAGGTGCCATTCGTGGGCGAAGGGAATGACCTTGTCCTCGGCGAAGCGGCGGAAGCTGTCGCGCACCATGGCCATGGTCTCGTCGAGGCCGAGGTCGCCGAAACCGCTGGCGAGGCCATCGGAAATCGCGGTGGCGATCTCGGCGCGCACCGTCGCGGTATTGCCGGCGTGCAGCAGGGCGGAGACGCCCGGCACGGCCAGATAGTCATTCACCTGGGCTTCGGTCAGGCCGTAATCGGCCGGGCGCACGACCTCGCCCTGGCTCATCGGGATGCCGCCCTCGATCTGGGCGAGATATTCGCCGAAACCGGCCTGCAGGATCATGGTCTCGAGCCGGCCCAGCTTGCCTTCGCCCTTCAGGGTTTCGGCCCAGTGCAGAAGCTGGCGCAGCGATTCGACATAGGTCGCCAGCCAGGCGAGGCCATGGGCCGCGAACTGCTCGGTTTCGAGCTTCGCGCCCGAAACCTTGCCGTTCACGGCGACCTTGGCCAGAACCGCCACCCTGGCGTGACCGAGGAGCGTATCCGCCGCTTGTACCGCCTCGGCCGCCTTGCCGAACAGATCGGTCAGCACGGCGTCGGTCGCGGTATGGGATGCAGGGGCGGCAAGGCTCATCATTCGCTCCTCGGAGTACTCAACGTGTTGTGGATCAGGCGCTGTAGCCGGCTTCGATCGCGTCCTCGATCGTGCGCAGGCCCGGATATTTGGCGGAAACGAGAACCGCCATGTTGCCCGGCTTGTGCTGGTTCTTCCACATCTTGGTGTGCGCGCGCGGAATATCTTCAAAGGAGAAGACTTCGGACATGCAGGGATCGAGGCGACGCTCGATCACCAGTTGGTTGGCCTGGCTCGCCTGCATCAGATTGGCGAAATGGCTGCCCTGCACGCGCTTCTGACGCATCCAGACGAAGCGGGCGTCGAAGGTGATGTTGAAGCCCGAGGTGCCGGCGCAGAACACCACCATGCCGCCACGCTTCACGACGAAGGTGGAGACCGGGAAGGTCGCTTCACCGGGATGCTCGAACACGAAATCGACGTCGTTGCCCTTGCCGGTGATGTCCCAGATCGCCTTGCCGAACTTGCGCGCTTCCTTCATGAAGGCGTCGTATTCGGGCGAATTGACCTTGGGCAACTGGCCCCAGCACTTGAAGTCGTTGCGGTTGATCACGCCCTTGGCGCCCAGCGACATGACGAAATCGCGCTTGGTCTCGTCCGAGATGATGCCGATCGGATTGGCGCCCGAGATCGAGATCAGCTGGATCGCCATCGAGCCGAGGCCGCCCGAGGCGCCCCAGACGAGGACGTTGTGGCCGGGACGCAGGATATGCGGGCGATGGCCGAACAGCATCCGGTAGGCGGTCGCGAGGGTCAGCGTGTAGCAGGCCGATTCTTCCCACGACAGGTGCTTCGGCCGGTGCATCAGCTGACGCGCCTGGACGACGGTGAACTGGGCGAAGGAGCCATCCGCGGTCTCGTAACCATAGATGCGCTGCGAGGGCGAGAACATCGGATCGCCGCCGTTGCACTCCTCGTCGTCGCCGTCGTCCTGGTTACAGTGGACGACGACTTCGTCGCCGACCTTGAAGCGCTTCACCTTGGCGCCGATCTTCCACACCACGCCCGACGCGTCCGAGCCGGTGATGTGATAGTCCTTCTTGTGGACATCGAAGGTCGAAACGGGGATGCCGAGGCCGGCCCAGACGCCGTTGTAGTTGACGCCGGCCGCCATCACGAGCAGCAGGACTTCGTCCTCGCCGATCTCGGGCACGGGCATCACCTCGAGCTGCATCGCCTGTTCGGGCGGACCGTGACGATCGCGCCGGATCACCCAGGCGTACATCTGCTTCGGCACATGCCCGAGCGGCGGGATCTCGCCAACTTCGTAAAGATCCTTGATCGGCTGGCTGGTCGAGATCGCCTGGACCTGACCCGTCGTGGTTGCCGTCATGCTTCTGTCCCTCGCGCTCCGTCGGTTTATATATGGTCGGCTTTTGCTGCTTGTATTCGCTTGCCGCCCCCCGACCATCCTACGCCAAGGACAAGATCGGGGTAGGGGCGGAGTTTTGGATGCAGTGTGTCCGAGTTGCAAGTTTATTTTGCGTCGCACAACATGCTATTTGAATAATATGGCATCGGATATGGTCCGAAAGAGTAATGTCGCTGGCCGACAGAGGGTCTAGAACGCCAGAAAGTTGCGAGAGCGGGGATTCTGACAATGAGTGATACCAAGCGTGAGAGCGTGGCGAATGACGGGGCCAAGGCCGTTCGGGACGACCCCTGGCTGATCCGGACCTACTCTGGCCATTCGTCGGCGGCGGCGTCCAATGCTCTTTATCGCACGAACCTCGCGCGCGGACAAACAGGTTTGTCAGTAGCGTTCGATCTGCCGACCCAGACCGGCTATGACGCCGATCATGTCCTGTCGCGCGGCGAAGTCGGCAAGGTCGGCGTGCCGATCAGCCATATCGGCGACATGCGCACGCTGTTCGACGGTATTCCGCTCGGCCGCATGAACACCTCGATGACGATCAACGCGACGGCGGCCTGGCTGCTCTCGCTCTATATCGCGACGGCCGAGGATCAGGGGGCGAAGCGCTCCGATCTGCAGGGCACGACGCAGAACGACATCATCAAGGAATATCTCTCGCGCGGGACCTATATCTTCCCGCCGCAGCCTTCGATGCGCCTCATCGCCGACGTCATTTCCTTCACCTACAAGGACGTGCCGAAGTGGAACCCGATGAACGTCTGCTCCTACCATCTGCAGGAAGCGGGCGCGACGCCGGTCCAGGAGCTGGCCTATGCCCTGGCGACGGCGCAGGCCGTGCTCGACGAGGTGAAGAAGGCGGGCCAGGTGCCGGCCTCGGATCTGCCGAAGGTGGTCGGGCGGATTTCCTTCTTCGTGAACGCGGGCATCCGCTTCATGACCGAAGTCTGCAAGATGCGGGCCTTCACCGAACTGTGGGACGAAATCACCCTGAACCGTTATGGCGTGCAGGAAGAGCGGTTCCGCCGCTTCCGCTATGGCGTGCAGGTGAACAGCCTCGGCCTGACCGAGCAGCAGCCGGAAAACAACGTCTACCGCATCCTCCTCGAAATGCTGGCGGTGACCCTGTCCAAGGATGCCCGCGCCCGCTCGGTCCAGCTGCCGGCCTGGAACGAGGCGCTCGGCCTGCCCCGGCCCTGGGATCAGCAATGGTCGCTGCGCTGCCAGCAAATCCTGGCCTATGAGACCGATCTGCTCGAATTCGGCGATATCTTCAACGGCTCGACCGTGGTCGGACAGAAGGTCGCCGAGCTGAAGGCGGCCGCGATGGAGGAACTGGCCCGGATCGAGGCCATGGGCGGGGCGATCGCCGCCGTCGAATCCTCCTATATGAAGCAGCGTCTCGTCGAATCGAACGCCCAGCGCCTCGCCGCCATCGAATCGGGCGACATGACCGTGGTCGGCGTGAACAGATTCATCGAATCGGCGCCCAGCCCGCTGTCGGGCGGTGGTGAAGGCTCGATCCTCGTCGTCGACGATGCCGCAGAATCCGAACAGGTCGAGCGCCTGAAGGCCTGGCGCGCCTCCCGCGACGACGCCCGGGTGAAAGCCGCGCTGGAAGGCTTGCGCAGCGCCGCGGTCGAAGGCCGCAACATCATGGAACCCTCGATCGCCGCCGCCCATGCCGGTGTCACCACCGGCGAATGGGGCCAGACCTTGCGCGAGGTCTTCGGCGAATACCGGGCGCCGACGGGCGTCGCCCGCGCCGCCTCCGCGCCGGCCGGCGACATGGCCGCGGTGCGGGCCAAGGTCGACGCCGTCTCGGCCAAGCTCGGCCGGCGCCTGAAGTTCCTGGTCGGCAAGCCCGGCCTCGACGGTCATTCCAACGGCGCCGAACAGATCGCCGTCCGTGCCCGCGACGCCGGCATGGAAGTCGTCTACGAGGGCATCCGCCTGACCCCGGCGCAGATCGTCAACGCGGCGCTGGAAGAAGGCGTCCATGTCGTCGGCCTGTCCATCCTCTCGGGCAGCCATGTCGCGCTGGTGACCGACGTGATGGAGAAGATGAAGGCCGCGGGCATCGCCGATATTCCGGTGATCGTCGGCGGCATCATCCCGCCGGAAGACGAAGCCAGGCTGAAGGCGGCTGGTGTCGCCCGGGTCTACACCCCGAAGGATTATCAGCTGACCGACATCATGGCCGACATCGTCGCCATGATCGACGACCTGCCGGTCGCGGCCTGATCCCGTCGCCGGGGCCGCGATGGCGGCCCCGGTCGCCTGATCCAGATCAAGTCGCCGGCAGCCCCTTCATGCACAAGTAGGGGCAAGCCGGAGGTCGATCATGGTGTTGAAGCAGCCTGTCCCCAGTCGTGTCGTCCGCAGGGGCGAGGGTATCGCCTGATGCTGTTCGGCTGGCTGAACGACCAATTGCTCCGGATGGTGTGGCTGTCCGATCTCGTGACGGCCGGGGTGACGGCGGTCGGTCTCGACCCCGCGTCGCGCCTCGGCGGCTCGGTCCAGTTCTTCGTTTATGACGTCGTGAAGATCTTCCTGCTTTTGTCGGCGCTGATCTTCACCGTCTCCTACGGCCAGACCTATTTCCCGCCCGAGCGGACGCGCCGCATCCTCGGCGGCCGGGCCGGGCTGGGCGCCAATATCCTGGCGGCCCTGCTGGGCACGATCACGCCCTTCTGCTCCTGTTCGTCGATCCCGATCTTCATCGGCTTCACGGCGGCGGGCCTGCCGCTGGGCGTGACCTTTTCCTTTCTGATTTCCTCTCCGCTGGTCGATCTCGCGTCGATCATCCTGCTCGCCTCGATCTTCAACTGGTCGATCGCCCTCGCCTATGTCGCGGTCGGGCTGGCGGTGGCGATCGTCGGGGGCACGCTGATCGGCCATCTGAGGCTGGAATCGCAGATCGCCGATTTCGTGCGGAAGGCGCCCGTGTCCGATACCGAGAGCGCGATGACCAGGGGCGAGCGGCTGGCCTATGCCCGGGATCAGGTGGTCGAGATCGCCGCCCGGGTCTGGCCCTATGTCCTGATCGGGGTCGGCCTGGGCGCGCTGATCCACAACTGGATACCGCAAGCCGCGATCACCGCCCTGCTCGGTCAGGACAAGTGGTGGTCGGTGCCGCTGGCGACGCTGGTCGGCATTCCCATGTATGCCGACATCTTCGGCACCTTGCCGGTCGCCGAGGCGCTGGTGGGCAAGGGCGTGGGGCTGGGCACGGTGCTGGCCTTCATGATGGCGGTCACGGCGCTGTCGCTGCCATCGCTGGTTCTCCTGAAGCGCGTCGTGAAGATGCCCCTGCTCGTCATCTTCACCGGCGTGGTCACCGGCGGCATCCTCGCCATCGGCTTTCTGTTCAACGCCATTTCCGGCTGGTTCATCTGAAGGAAGACACCATGATCATCAAGATCCTCGGCTCGGGCTGCAAGAAGTGCATCGCCCTTGGCGAAAACGCCAAGGCCGCCGCGGCGGCGGCCGGCATCGACGCGGAATTCGTCAAGGTGACCGATATCGCCGATATCGCGGCCGCGGGCGTGATGCATACCCCGGCCCTGATGGTCGACGGCAAGCTGGTGTCGAGCGGGCGGGTGCTGTCGCCGGAGGATATCGCCAAGCTATTGTGACAGCACCCGGCGGCATCACTGCGCGGTGTAACCGCCGTCGATCACCAGTTCGCTGCCGGTCATGAAGCCGGATTCGTCCGAGGCGAGATAGAGGATGCCGTTGGCGATGTCGGCGGCGACGCCGAGGTGGCCGATCGGGTGCAGGGCGACGAGGCCTTCCTTGCCGGCAGCCGGATCCTCGGTGTCGTTCAGAAAGCCCTCGACCATCGGCGTCCAGATGTAACCCGGATGGACCGAGTTCACGCGGATCTTGTAACCGGCCTTGGCGCAATGGAGCGCGGCCGACTTGGTGAAGATGCGCACCCCGCCCTTGCTGGCGTTATAGGCGGCCAGATTGGGATCGCCGATGATGCCTTCGATCGAGGAGAGATTCACGATCGAGCCGCCGCCGGTTTCCTTCATCGCGAGAATGGCGTGTTTGGTGCCGAGAAAGACGGCGTCGAGATTGATCGACATCAGCCAGCGCCAGTCCTCGAGGCTGGTTTCCTCGACACTGCCGGAGAGGGCGACGCCCGCGTTGTTGACGAGGATGTTCAGGGCGCCGAAACGCGCCACGACCGCAGCGACCACCGCCTGCCATTGCGCCTCGTCGGCGACATCCTGTTTCAGGAACAGGGCTTCGCCCCCGGCGGCGATGATGGCTTCGGCGACCTTGCCGCCTTCCATCTCGTCGACATCGGTCACCGCGACCCTGGCGCCTTCCCGCGCCAGCAGCAGCGCGGTTTCCCGGCCGATTCCCTTGGCGGCCCCGGTGATCAGGGCGACTTTTCCTTGCACGCGACCCATCGGACACATCTCCCTTGTCGGCCACGCCCTGCATGGGGCGCGGCGTTGTTGCGCCGGCCCCAAGGCCGACCGGGAAAGCATAGCAGCAGCCCGAGCCGCCGCGACCTGATCGGGATCAAGGCGCCGAGGGCTTTTCGTCCTCGTCGACCGCCGGGACCCCCGTGCCGGCATGGGTCGGCACGAAGGCGGGCGGATCGCTGGCCGGGAAGGACTCCCGGCTGGCCTCGTCGATCGGATCGAGCGGCGGGGCTTCGCTGTTCTCTTTCCGTTTGGGCATGGTCTTGTTCCCTTCGGTGCCGAGTCACCCCTTCCATATGGGGGGAGGGGCGGGGATCGCCAAACGGAAAGGCCGGGGCGCCTATTTCTCGCTGTCGAGATGAACGAGCAGGGGCGCGGGATATCGCTCACCCTTCGCCGCGCCCCTGGGGATCGCCGCCTCGATCGCGGCGAGGTCCTCGGTGGTCAGGGTGACGTTCAGCGCCCCCAGGCTCTCTCTCAGGCGATCGCGGCGTCGGGCGCCGATCAGCGGCACGATATCGGACCCTTGCGCCGCTACCCAGGCGATGGCGATCTGGGCGACCGTGGCGCCCTTGGTCGCGGCCAGCTTGCCCAGGGCTTCGACGAGGGCGAGGTTGTGGCCGACATTCTCCTCGGCGAAGCGGGGGGAGAAGGCGCGGAAATCGCCCGCCTTCTGCTGGCCCGCCTGCCAGTGGCCGCTGATCAGCCCGCGCGACAATACGCCATAAGCGGTAATGGCGATGCCAAGGTCGCGGCAGGTCGGCAGGATCGAATCCTCGATCCCCCGCGAGATCAGGGAATATTCGATCTGAAGATCGCAGATCGGATGCACGGCGGCGGCCCGGCGAATGGTCTCCGCGCCCACTTCCGACAGGCCGATGTGGCGCACCCAGCCCTGTTTCACCATGTCGGCGATGGCGCCGATCGTGTCTTCGATCGGCACCGAAGGGTCGAGGCGGGACAGGCGATAGACGTCGATATGGTCGGTCCGCAGCCGCTTCAGGCTCATGGCCAGGAAATTGCGCACCGACGCCGGCCGGCCGTCGTAACCGATGAAGCCGCCCGCCGGATCGCGCAGGGCGCCGAACTTGACGGACAGCTGGTAGCTTTCGCGGGCGACGTCCCGCAGCGCCTCGGCGATCAGCATCTCGTTATGACCCGAGCCATAGAAATCGCCGGTGTCGAGCAGGGTGACGCCGGCATCGAGCGCGGCGTGGATGGTGGCGATGCTCTCGCCCCGGTCGGCCGGGCCGTAGAAATCGGACATGCCCATGCAGCCGAGGCCAAGGGCGGAGGTGAGGGGGCCGGTGGTGCCCAATTTGCGCTGTTGCATCATGCTCTCCCGCGAAATCGATGGCGGGATCATGCGCCGGATGATTATGTTCGATAATCCGCCTTTATCCAGACGAGCTGTTCGGAAAATCGTACAATGACCTTGACGCCGGATCTCGCCGATCTCGATCTCTTCGCCGCCGTCGCCCGCGCGCGCAGCTTCCGGGGCGCGGCCAGGCTGCGGGGGCTTTCCGCCTCCAGCCTGTCGGAGGCGATCCGCCGGCTGGAGGAGCGGCTGGGCGTTCGACTGCTGAACCGCACCACCCGCAGCGTCACCCCGACCGAGGCCGGCCTGCGCCTCCTGGAGCGGCTGACCCCGGCCCTCGACGAGATGCGCGCCGCCCTCGACGCCGTGAACAGTTTTCGCGACAGCCCGACCGGCACATTGCGCCTCAACGTGCCCGGCATCGTCGCCCGGGTGGTCCTGCCGCCCATCATCGCCGGTTTCCTCGCCCGCCATCCCGGCATCACGGTCGAATTGATGAGCGAGGATCGTTTCATCGACGTGCTGGCCGCCGGCTTCGATGCCGGCATCCGCTATGGCGAGACGCTGGAGCAGGACATGATCGCCGTGCCCATCGGCCCCCGGGTGCAGCGCTATATCCTCGGCGCCGCCCCCGCCTATCTGGAAAAGGCCGGCTCTCCGCAACACCCGCGTGACCTGCTGCATCACGCCTGCCTGCGCCATCGCTTTCCCCATGGCACGCAATGGCCGTGGGAGTTCATGCGCGGGGACGAGGTGGTCCGCGTCGATCCCTCGGGACCGCTGGTTTCATCTTCGATCGAGGCGCTGATCACGGCGGCGGAAGCCGGGCTCGGCTTCGTCTTCGGCTTCGAGGACTGGCTGGGGCCGCCGATGGCGAAGGGCAAGCTCGTACCCGTGCTCGAGGACTGGTGGCAGAGCTTCCCCGGCCCCTTCCTCTATTACCCCAGCCGCCACCTGATGCCGGCGCCCTTGCGAGCCTTCATCGACTATGTGCGGGAGATCGGCTAAAGGCTCGCCGCGATCAGGGCCTTGCCGGCCTCGACCAGATGGATCGCCGGGCCGTCGCCCTCGAAGAGCTGGGCCGAGGCATAGGTGCCTTCGATGAGGAGGAGAAGCGCGTCGCCCAGCATGTCCGGGTCGCGCGCGCCGAGGCCGGCGGCGAGCCCGCGCAGGCGGCGGCGGTATTCCTTCTTGTTCGCGACCGAGGCGAGGCGGGCCGGGTGGTCGCGGTCGGGATATTCCACGGCGGCATTGGTCATGCCGCAGCCCCGGTAATGGCTGACCCTTGTCCGATCCTCGATCGATTGCAGCCAGGCGATGACTTGCGCCTTCGGGTCGCCGGCAAGGGGGGCCGTTACCGCCTCGAAGCGTTGCCAGAAGTCGGCGTCATAGTCGCGGATATAGGCGGCGGCCAATTCGTCCTTGGAGGCGAAGGCACGGTACAGGCTGGGCTTGGTCACGCCCGCCGTGGTCACGATCTCTTCCACCCCGACATCGCGGATGCCCCGGCGATAGAACAGCTCGCGCGCCGTCTCGCGGATGCGGTCGACGGCGCGGCGGGGGCGGTCTGCGGAATTGGCGGATACGGTCATGCAAAAACTTCATGTTGACGGTGTTACCGATCGGTACGTATGAAGGAAACATCTGAAACGTACCGGTCAGTCACATGAACATAATGCGCCCCAGGGCCTTTGGCCAGAGATACGCGTTCGTCGTCGTCGCCGTGATCTTCCTGGCGTTGCTGGTGTCGGCCGGGCAGCGCTCGGCGCCGGGGGTGTTGATCCTGCCGCTGGAGGCGGGTTTCGGCTGGAGCCGGGACACGGTATCGCTCTCCGCCGCCATCGGAATTTTCCTTTACGGCATGGTCGGGCCCTTCGCCGCGACGCTGATGGTCAGCCTCGGTATCCGCCGGGTGATGATCGGCGCGCTGGTGCTGATGACCGTGGCCCCGCTGCTGTCCTATTTCATGTCGGAGCCCTGGCAGCTGATCGCGACCTGGGGCGTCTGTTCGGGGCTGGGGTCGGGCTGTATCGCCATCGTCCTCGGCGCGACGGTGGTGAACCGCTGGTTCGCGACCAATCGCGGCCTCGTGATGGGCCTGCTGACCGCGAGCGCGGCCACGGGCACGCTGCTGTTCCTGCCGGCGCTGGCGGCGATCGCCCAGAGCTTCGGCTGGCAGGCGGTGGTGCTGACGGCGGCCACAGCCTGCGCCCTGATGATCCCGATCGTCTGGTGGCTGCTGCCGGAATACCCGGCGTCGATCGGTCTGCTGCCCTATGGCGCGGCCAAGGCTCCGGATATTCCGGCCCCCCGTCCGGGCAACATGATCGCCTCGACCTTCGCCACTCTGGGCCGGGCGATGAAGACGCGGGCCTTCTGGTATCTCTTCGCCACCTTCTTCATCTGCGGTTTCACGACGAACGGCCTCGTCGGCACCCATTTGATCGCGCTGTGCGGCGACAATGGCATTCCCGAGGTGCAGGCGGCTGGGCTGCTGGCGGTTATGGGCCTGTTCGATCTGGCCGGCACCACCCTGTCCGGCTGGCTGACCGACCGTTTCGATCCGCGCAAGCTGCTGTTCGTCTATTACGGCATCCGGGGGCTGTCGCTGATCTTCCTGATCCATTCGGATTTCGATCTGCTTAGCCTCGGCATTTTCTCGATCTTCTTCGGGCTGGACTGGATCGCCACCGTGCCGCCGACCTTACGCCTGACCAGCGATCATTTCGGCGACCGCGACGCACCGGTGATCTTCGGCTGGATCGCCGCCGGTCACCAGATGGGCGCGGCCAGCGCCGCCTTCTTCGCCGGCTATATGCGGACGGTGCAGGGCGACTATCTGCAAGCCTTCGTGATCGCCGGGGCGACCGGCCTCGTCGCCGCCCTGCTGTCGATCATGATGGCGCGGCGGCCCCCGGCCCTCGCCTGAGGGTAGCCGCCGTCGCCCGAGCCCTCAGACCGTGAGGACGGTGCGGCCGAGCACCTTGCCGGCCTTCAGGTCGTGCAGGGCCTCGGTCGCCTCGCTCATGGGGCGGAGGGTGACCGGGATCGGCGCGACCTTGCCGGCCTTCACGAGGTCGAGCAGTTCGGCGAGTTCGGGCAGGGTGCCGACATAGGAGCCGAGCACCGTGATGCCGTTCCACGGAAACAGCGGGATCGGCATCGTCAGCGCGCCGCCGAACAGGCCGACGATGACCGCGGTGCCGCCCCGGCGCAAGGATCGTATGGCGAGGTTCACGGTCGCCTCGGCGCCGACGAAATCGAAGGCGGCATGAATGCCGCCATAAGTCTTCTGGAGTTTCGCCAGCGTGTCCTTGTCGCGCGGGTCGACGATTTCGCTGGCGCCCGCCGCCCGTGCCGCCTCGCCCTTCACCGGGTCGATCTCGGCGACGACGAGGGGGGCCGCCGGATAGAGCGCCTTCGCCACCTGGATCGCCATCAGGCCGACGCCGCCCGCCCCGATGATCAGCAGGGGATCGCCCGCGCCCGCCGCCGGGATCTTCTTCAGGGCGGAATAGGCGGTCAGGCCCGAACAGGCGAGGGGTCCGGCGCGGTCTTCCTCGATCCCGGCGTAATCGAGCAGATAACGCGGATGGGGCACCAGCACCGTGTCGGCGTAACCGCCGTCGACATTGACGCCGAGGTGCCGACCCTTGGGACACAGATGCTCGAGGCCCCGGGCGCAGACACCGCAGCTGCCGCAGCCGATCCAGGGATAGACCACGCGCCGGTCGCCGACCGAGACGCCTTCGGCCGCGGGGCCGGCGGCGATCACCTGGCCGACGATCTCATGGCCGAGGGTGAAGGGCAGCTTGCGCCCGGCCCTGATGTCGAGCCGGTTGCCGCCGCCCATCTCGAAATAGCCCTCGTGGATGTGAAGGTCGGAATGGCAGACGCCGCAGCGGGAAATCCGCACCACGACCTCGGTCCCCTCGGGCACCGGATCGGGGGCGACCAACTCGCACAGGGGCGCGGCATAGTCGACCATCTTCTGGCTTTTCATGAACTCTTCTCCGTTTTGCCGGGGAGGGTACGGGCTTGTCCTCGCATCAGCAAGCCGGCAGGCCGAGGCGGCGGCGCAGCTCCAGCGGTGTTTGGCCCGTCGCGCGCATGGCGGCGAGGGTCAGGGCCTTGTCCCGCTTGGCGAGGCGGATGCCGTCCTCGCCGATGACCAGTCCGTGATGGGCATAGGCCGGCACCGGCAGGCCGAGCAGCGCCTGCAGCAGGCGGTGGACATGGGTTGCCGGAAACAGGTCGATCGCCCGCGTGACCAGAGTGATCCCCTGCAGCGCATCGTCGACGGTGACGGCGAGGTGGTAGGACGTCGGGGTTTCCTTGCGCGCCAACACCACGTCGCCCAGGATCTCCGGCCGCGCCGGCTGTTCGCCCGCCTTCTCGTCGTGCCAGGACAGGGGCCGGCCGACGAGGGCCAGGGCCTTGCCGATGTCGAGGCGAAGCGCATGGTCCCGCCCCTCGGCCAGGCGAAAGGCGCGCTGGCCGGCGTCGAGGCCGCGGCAGGTCCCCGGATAGAGCGGGCCGGCCGGACCCTGCGGCGCGCCCGGGCTGGCGGCGACCTCGGCCGCGATCTCGGCCCTGGTGCAGAAGCAGGGATAGATCACGCCAAGCTCGGTCAGCCGGTCGAGGGCGGAGCGGTAATCGGCGAAATGCTCCGACTGGCGCCGCACCGGCCCGTCCCAGGTGATGCCCAGCCAGGTCAGGTCCTCGATGATGCCGGCCTCGAATGCTGGCCGGCAGCGGGTCTGGTCGATATCTTCCATGCGCAGGAGGAAGCGCCCGCCGGCCGCGCGCGCCCGGTCATGGGCCGTCCAGGCGGCGAAAGCATGGCCCAGATGCAGGCAGCCCGTGGGGCTTGGCGCGAACCTCGTCGAAATGGGAGCAATATTGACCAATCCGGGCTTTTCCTCGGGCGATTCGGCGTCATGATTATGCCAGCCGCGCCGCCCCGCAGGAGATAACCGAATGACCCCCATCGACGGACCGCGCCTAGCCCCGGCGGAGGGGCGGCCTGCCCGCCAGCTCGTGATCCTGCTGCACGGCTTCGGCGCCGATGGCGAGGATCTGATCGGCCTCGCCGATCCGTGGCGGCGCATGTTGCCCGATGCGCTTTTCGTCGCCCCCGACGGGCCGCAACCCTGCGTGCTGGGCGGCTTTGGCCGGCAATGGTTCCCGCTGACCGATTTCAGCGACGCGGAACGTCTGGCCGGCGCCCGCCAGGCGGCCCCGGTGCTTGACGCCTTCATCGACCGCGAACTGGAAAAGGCGGGCCTGCCGGACAGCGCCCTCGCCCTCGTCGGCTTCAGCCAGGGCTGCATGATGACGCTGCATGTCGGCCTTCGGCGCAAGTTGGCCCCGGCGGCGATCCTTGGGTATTCCGGGGCGCTGGCGGGCGGCGATCTCCTCGCCGGGGAAATGACCTGCAAGCCGCCGGTGCTGCTGATTCACGGCGATGCCGACGGTGTCGTGCCCGTCGTCGCCCTGCGCCGGGCGGTGGGGGGGCGTTGCGGCCGCCCGGGTGGCGTGGCAAGGGAATGGGGGGGAGGGCGCCCCCCCCGCCACCCGGCCGGGGGGGGGGGGCGCCGC
>JAOZVS010000163.1:0-3476 GCA_025869435.1 Zavarzinia sp. | reverse complement strand
CCTGCGCCGGGCGGTGGCGGCGCTTTCCGCCGCCCTGGTTCCGGTGCAATGGCATGTCGAGGAAGGCCTCCCGCACGGCATCGGGCCGGAGGGGCTGGCGCTCGGCGGCGAATTCCTGTGCCGCCATCTGCTGGATTCCCGCGACTGAAGAAGGGCGGGCCGAGGTCACGACATCGTCACACTGCATGTAGTATTTTACTGGCGTCCAACCGCAAGGCTTGACACTATTTTGCTGGGTCTGCATCGCAGACCGCAGTCTGGGTTTAGGGCGAGGCGTATTGATGAACGCGATGTCCCAGCCGGTCGGTGCCTGTCCCGCGCTCGTTCTGAACGCGGATTACCGGCCGCTTAGCTATTTCCCCCTCAGCCTGTGGTCGTGGCAGGACACGATCAAGGCGGTCTTCCTTGGCCGCGTCAACATCCTCTCGGAATACGACCGGACGGTGCGCAGCCCCAGTTTCGAGATCCGCCTGCCGTCGGTGGTCAGCCTGAAGACCTATGTCCAGCCGGCCCGGCATCCGGCCTTCACGCGGTTCAACGTCTTCCTGCGCGACCGTTTCGCCTGCCAGTATTGCGGTGATGGCGACGACCTGACCTTCGATCACGTCGTGCCGCGCAGCCGGGGCGGCCGCACCACCTGGGACAACATCACCACTGCCTGTTCGCCCTGCAATCTGCGGAAGGGCGGGCGGATGCTGAAGGAATCGGGGCTGCATCTGCGCTCCCGTCCCTATGTCCCGACGGTCGGGCAGCTGCAGGAAAACGGGCGGTCCTTCCCGCCCAATTACCTGCACGACAGCTGGAACGACTTTCTCTACTGGGACGCCGAACTGGAAGCCTGAGCCGGGCGAAGGCCCATCTGCCGGGCCATGGCCGCGCCGAGACTGCGGCCCGACAGGAAGGCGCCCTCGATCCGCGCGCCCAGGCACCAGTCGCCGCAGGCGCCCAGCGGCCGCCGCGGGTCGATCAGATGCGGCTGGCCCAGCGGCCGCGTCGTCATCGCGTGACGCCAGCGATGCGCCCGCGCCGAAAGCGGCACCGGCAGACCGCCGGCCAGCCGGGCGAAGGCTGCCAGCATCCGCGCCGCGACATCCTCCGCCTCATCCTCGACATGCGCCGCGCTCCACCCGGGGGCGGCGTGAAGCACCCAGGTCTCGGCCGTGTCCTGTGGCCGGCCCGGTTTCGACGTGTCGCGGGCGATCCACGACAGAAGACCATCGGTCAGGGCGAGATCGATGAAGGCACCGTCGAAGCCAAGGCGCAGCGGCGCGGCGAACGACAGCATCAGGGCCCAGCAGGGCGCGGTCTCGACGGCGGCGATCCGGCCCGACAATTCGGGCGCAAGGGCCAGAAGGGGCACGGCCTGCGGGGCCGGGGTCGCGACGACGACACCGTCATAGGGGCCGAAATGCTCGCCATGGCGGTCGGTCACCGTCAGCATGGGGCCGCGGGGCGCGATGTCCCGGATCTCGACATCGTAAACCGTGGCGCCGGTGCCGAGGGCGCCGACGAGGGCGCTCATGCGCGGCTGGCCGACGAAGCGCGCGTCCGTTTCCTCGGTGGGCGTGAAGCCGCCGGGGCCGAGGTTGCCGATCACGCCTTCCCAGGGGGCGACCACGCCCCGGGCGACGAGACCGGCCAGCACGGCTTTCAGGGCCGGATCGCGGGCGGTGAAATATTGCGCGCCATGGTCCCATTGCAGGGCATCGTCGTGCCGCGTGGCGAGGCGCCCGCCGGCGCCCCGGCCCTTGTCGAAAACGGTCACCAGCGCCCCGGCGTCGGACAGCACCGAGGCCGCGCTCTGCCCGGCGATACCGCCGCCGATGACGGCGATCAGGGGTCTTGCATTCATCGATGCCTCCACGCCGCAGGGCGACCGGTCGGGCCGCGGTTCTTCTTGTCTCGGGATGGCGCCACAGGTTTACACCGCTTGGGGCGCCTTGGCGATTCCATCGTTGAGCGCGGCCTCGGCGCTCCGGTGCAGGATGGCGTGGCGCCGGGCGAGGGCGATTACGTCATCCATATAGCCGCCGCCGATCACCCCGGCGAGCGGCAGGCCCAGCGCCCGGGCCAGCTGGATCACCAGCGCGTCGCGCCGCGCGATGCCCTGATCGCCGAGGGCAAGGCGGCCCAGCCGGTCGGCGCCATGGACATCGACCCCTGCGTTGTAGAACACGATATCGAAGGGGCCGGCCTTGATGGCGGCATCGAGCGCGGGAGCGAGGGCTTCGAGATAGGCTTCGTCGCCCGTCTCCGGGGGCAGGTCGATATCGAGATCCGAGGCTTCCTTGCGCAGCGGGAAATTCGCGCCGCAATGGACCGACAGGGTGAAGACGGAAGCATCGCCAGCGAAAATCTCCGCCGTGCCGTCGCCCTGATGGACGTCGAGGTCGACGATCAGCGCCCGCTCGATCGCGCCTTCGGCCTGCAGCGCGCGGATGGCGACGGCGACATCGTTGAAGACGCAGAAACCCGCGCCGCTTGCCCGGCGGGCATGATGGCTGCCGCCCGCCGTGTTGCAGGCGATGCCATGGCGCAGCGCGAGACGCGCTGTCAGCAAGGTGCCGCCATTGGCGAGGAGGGCGCGGCGGGCGACGCCGTCATCGACCGGCAGGCCGATCCGCCGCTCGACCGCCGGGGGCACCGCCCGCGCCAGCACGGCATCGACATAGCCCGCCTCGTGCACGCGAATCAGCTGCTCGCGCGTCGCCGGGGCGGGGACATGGGTATGGCCCGGGCGGGCGATGCCCATCGCCGTCAATTCGTCGAAAAGCGCGGCGAACTTGGCCATGGGAAAGCGATGGCCGGCGGGCAGCGGCGGCGCATAGCCTTGGTGGTAGACAACAGGCAGCGCTTTGCGCCCTTCTGTCGGCGGAACAAGCGCAGCGGAGGACCCCATGAAGCTCGTCTCCTTCCTTGATGGCCAGCGGCTTGGCTATGGCGCCGTGAAGGGCGACGGCATCGTCGATCTGTCGGCCCTTCTGTCGGCGGAGGCGCCGAAAATCCTCGACTGCATCGCGACCAGCCTCGGCAAGGCGGCGACCGCCGTCGCCCGCCTGTCGCCCGATATCGCGCTGGCCGATGTCCGACTGCTGCCGCCGGTGCCCGTGCCGGGAAAGATCATCTGCATCGGTGTCAACTATGCCGATCATGCCAGTGAAATGGGGCGCACGGCACCGCCGTTCCCGACGGTATTCACGCGCTTCGCCGATACGTTGGTCGGGCCGGGGTCGGATCTGATCCTGCCGAAGAATTCCACGCAATTCGACTATGAAGGTGAACTGGCGGTCATCATCGGCCGGCCGGCGCGCCATGTCCGGGCCGCCGACGCCATGGCCCATGTCGCCGGCTATGCCTGTTTCCAGGATGCCTCGGTGCGCGATTTCCAGCGCCACACCAGCCAGTTCGCGCCGGGCAAGAATTTCCCCGGCACCGGCGGCTTCGGCCCCTGGATGGTGACGGCGGACGAGGTGAGG
>JAOZVS010000162.1 GCA_025869435.1 Zavarzinia sp. | reverse complement strand
CGGGCCATGTGGCCGCTGAGGCGGTGCGCCGCGCCGGTGTCGATCCCGCCCGGATCGAGGACTGCATCATGGGCTGCGCCGGCCAGCAGGGCACCCAGGGCTATAATATCGGCCGCCTGACCGCCGCCGCTGCCGGCCTGCCCGAGACGGTGGCCGGCATGTCCGTCGACCGCATGTGCGCGTCCGGCATGATGGCGATCGCGACCGCGGCCAAGCAGATCATCGACGACGGCATGGAGATGGCGGTCGGCGGCGGCGTCGAATCCATCAGCCTGGTGCAGAACCAGCACAAGAATGGCTTCCGCGCCCGTTCCGAAGCGGTGATCGCGCAGAGCCCGCATATGTATATGCCGATGATCGAGACCGCCGAGGTGGTGGCGAAGCGTTACGGCATCAGCCGCGAGGCGCAGGACGAATTCTCCTTCATCAGCCAGCAGCGGGTCGAGGCCGGCCGCGTCGCCGGCCGCTTCGACGCCGAGATCGCGCCCCTGAAGACCCGCATGGCCATCGTCGACAAGGAGACGAAGGAGACGAGCTACAAGGACGTCACCCTCGCCTTCGACGAAGGTCCGCGCGCCGACACGACGCGCGAGGGCCTGGCCGCGCTGAAGCCCGTCCACAAGGGCGGCACGCTGGTCGAGACGGGCGCCTTCATCACCGCCGGCAATGCCTCGCAGCTCTCCGACGGTGCCTCGGCTTCCGTCCTCGTCGAGGCGAAACTGGCCGAGACCCTGGGGCTTGCGCCCCTCGGCGCCTATCGCGGCATGGCGGTCGCCGGCTGCGCGCCCGAGGAAATGGGCATCGGCCCCGTCTTCGCGGTGCCGAAGCTGCTGCAGCGCCACGGCCTGAAGGTCGACGACATCGGCCTGTGGGAATTGAACGAAGCCTTCGCCGTCCAGGCGATCTACTGCCGCGACCGGCTGGGCATCCCGCAGGAGCGCCTGAATGTCGACGGCGGCGCCATCGCCGTTGGCCACCCTTACGGCATGTCCGGTGCCCGCCTCGTCGGCCATGCCCTGATCGAGGGCAAGCGCCGGGGCGTCAGATATGTCGTCGTCACCATGTGCGTGGGCGGCGGCATGGGCGCCGCCGGCCTGTTCGAGGTTTATTGAGCCATCGCCCCCCGGTGGACATCCGGGGGGATCCTGGCGGGCTGTCATCGTCCTGAAATCAGGCTAGTTTAGCACTTCTCGTCGTGCTTCAGGAGCAGCCCATGTCCAGCGTCCCCTTCAGCCACCTCAAGGCCGTCGTTTTCGACTGGGCGGGGACGATCGTCGATTTCGGCTCCCGCGCCCCGATGGGCGCCTTCGTCGAGGCTTATGAGCGACTGGGCGTCGCCATCTCGATCGCCGAGGCGCGGGGACCGATGGGCCTGCCCAAGCGCGCCCATATCGCCGCCCTGATGGCCGATCCCGCCATCGCCGCGCGCTGGCGGGCGGCCCATGGCCATCTGCCGGGCGAGGCCGATATCGACAGGGTCTATGAGGTTTTCGTGCCGCTGAACGAGGCGGTGGTGACCGATTATGCCGACCTCATCCCGGGCGCGCTGGCGACGGTCGAGGCCTGCCGGGCGCGGGGGCTGAAGATCGGCTCCACCACCGGCTATGTCCGCTCGATCATGGAGCGGCTGGTGCCGGTCGCCGCCGCCGCCGGCTATCGGCCCGACAATCTCGTCTGCGCCGGTGATCTGGCCGATGGCCGGCCCGGTCCCCTGATGATGTATCGCAGCTTCGCCGATCTCGGCGTCCATCCGCCCTCGGCCGTCGTCAAGATCGACGATACCGAACCCGGCATTCTCGAAGGCAAGGCGGCCGGCACCTGGACCGTCGGCCTGTCGGTCTCGGGTAATATGGTCGGCCTGTCGCTGGCCGAATGGCAGGCCCTGCCGGAATCGGAACAGGCGGCGCGGCGGGCCGTGGCGGCGGCCAGGCACAAGGCGCTGGGTGCCGATTATGTCATCGATTCGGCGGCCGACCTGATGCCCGTCCTCGACGCGATCGAGGCCAGGCTGGCGAAGGGCGAAGGCCCGGCGGCCTGACCCTCAGGCCGCGATCCCGTTCAGGATCGTATCGATCGACTGGCTCAGCAATTGCTCGAACGGCGTCCACTTGAAGTCGCCATGGGTGATCATCAGGGACACGAGGCCGTGGCCCGTCGCCCAGACCACCTCGGCGATGGCCGCCGGATCGCCCGACTTCAGGTGGCCTGAAGCGATCAGGCGAGCGATTTCGCCTTCCAGCATCCCGAAAGCCTGGGTCCCGAAGCCCAGGTCTTCCGGCGGCGCGTCATCATGGGGCCGGTGGCCGGCGGGCAGGCGGCTTCGGACCAGGCTGGCCAGCGGAGTCATGAACACCAGCCGGTAGACATCCCGGTTGGCGAGGCCGAAACGGACATAGCCTTCGAGCTGCCGGCGCAGGCGGGCGAAGGGCTCGTCCTCGTCGGGCACCATGCCGATCGCCGCTTCATTGGCTTCGATCAGGCCGCGGAAGAAGGCCTGGCAGACCGTCAGCAGCAGGGCTTCCTTGTCGGCGAAGTGATGGTAGATCAGCGTCGGCGTCACGCCCGCCAGGCTGGCGATGCGGCGCATCGAGGTTTTCTCCACGCCTTCCTCGATGAACAGTTTTCGGGCTGCGGCCAAGATCTGGCTGCGCCGTTCCTCGGCCGCGAGGCGCCGACGGACAGGGGGCACGGGCGTGTCGTTCATCGTGACTTGACCCTAAGCGGAATCACGCTAATTTAACACCGTAAACTTAACGCCGTTAAGCGGAGCTGGTCATGCGCCCCTTCCTGTCCCTCATCGCGGCCTTCGCGCTCGCCGGCCTCGCCACGCCGGGGCTGGCTGCGGAGGACGCGACCAAGGAACAGCCGGCGCGGCCGGTCGCCGCCACGGCCGCCGTGCTGGCGCTCGACGCCAGCGACATAAGGTCGTCGGGCCTCGTCGCCTACAAGCGGGAAGTGGTGCTGTCGTTCAAGATCGGCGGCATCATCCAGGGCTTTTCGGTCGATGTCGGCGATATGGTGACGCAGGGGCAGTCCCTGGCCATTCTCGACACCAGCGAGATTGACGCGCAGTGGCGTGAGGTCGTCGCCAATGTCGAGAAAGCCCGGCGCGATGTTCAGCGGGTGGCCCCGCTGGTCGGGCAGGGCTTCGCCGCCCAGGCGCGGCTGGACGATGCCCGGACGGCGCTGGCCATGGCCGAGGCCAATCGCGATTCCGTCGCCTTCAACCGCGGCCTTGCCGAAATCAAGGCGCCGGCCGATGGCGTCATCCTGGCGCGCGAGGTTGAAAGCGGCCAGATCGTGCCGGCCGGCCTGACCGTTCTGACCCTCGGCGATATCGGCTCGGGCCGGGTGGTGAAGGTCGGCATCGCCGACCGCGACGTGGTGAAGATCGCCCTCGGCGATGGCGCCAGCGTTCGCCTGCCGGGAATCGGGGCGCCGACCACGGCCCATGTCTCGCGCATCGCGCCCAAGGGCGACATGCGCACCGGCGCCTTCATGGTCGAGCTGTCGCTCGACGACACCTCGCTGCAGCTGCCGTCCGGCCTTGTCGCCGACGTCGCGATCCGGCCCCGCTCGGCCGCCGAGAGCCGGGTCGTGATGATCCCCGCTTCGGCCATTCTCGAAGGCTTCGGCGCCGAGGGCAGCGTCTTCGTCATCGACCCCGCGACCTCCCGCGTTGCCCGCCGCCGCGTCGCCTTCGGTCCCCTGTCGGGCGAGAATGTCCAGATCCGCGACGGTCTCCAGCCGGGCGAGAAAGTGGTTTCGGCCGGGGCCGGCTACCTGCGCGACGGCGACGAGGTTCGGGTCACGGATCTGGTCGCCCTGCGCGACAACGCCGGCAAATCGGCACAATAGGCAGGAGCGGGGACGATGGGGGGTATCGGCGGCTTTGCCGTTCGCCAGTGGCAATTCACCCTGGTGGTCTTCGCCATGCTGGCGGCCATGGGCGTTTCCGCGCTGCTGTCCATTCCACGGGCGGAAGATCCCAATTTCCCGACGCCGATCGTCTCGGTGGTCGCGGTCCTGCCGGGGGCAGATCCCCTCGACATGGAAAAACTGGTGACCGACCCGATCGAGGACGCGGTTTCCGCCCTCGACGATATCGACAAGATCGAATCGAAATCGCGCGACGGCGTCGCCAATGTCACCGTTCACTTCGAATGGAGCTCGGACACCGAGCGGAAATACGACCAGGTGGTGCGCGAGATCAACGCGATCCGCGCCACCCTGCCTGACGGT
This sequence comes from Zavarzinia sp., assembly GCA_025869435.1. Classification (GTDB taxonomy): domain Bacteria; phylum Pseudomonadota; class Alphaproteobacteria; order Zavarziniales; family Zavarziniaceae; genus Zavarzinia. The sequence goes on along the minus strand of JAOZVS010000162.1, from coordinate 20,559 downwards.
CTCGTTCGTCTCGACATCAAGAAGATCGAGACCAGCATGACCAATTTCGTGCAGGTCGCCCTGGTCTCCGACACGGCGCCCGCGCGCGAGCTGGAAGAGCGGGCCCGGGTCCTGAAGGACATGCTCGACCGGGTCGACGGCGTGCGCGAGACGGAAGTCTGGGGCGAGCCGCGAACCGAAGTGCGCGTCGCCCTCGATCTCGGCCGGCTGTCCGCCCTCGGCCTGCCGGCTTCCGCCGTCGCCGATGCCCTGAAGGCGGAAGGGGCGAGCGTGCCGATCGGCTCCATCCATGCCGGTGCCCGGCGCTTCAACGTGAAGGCGACCGGCGATTTCAAGGCGCTGGAAGATGTCGCCAACACGGTGATCACCTCGCACGCCGGCACCATCGTCAAGGTCTCGGACGTCGCCGAAGTCTCGTGGTCGGCGGATGAGCCGACCCATATCACCCGCTTCAATGGCCATCCGGCGGTCTTCGTCACCGCCAATCAGAAGGACGGCCAGAATATCTTCGAGATGCGGGACGGCATCTATGCCCTGCTCGACCAGTTCGAGACGGAACTGCCGCCCAATATCACGATGGAGCGTGGTTTCGACCAGTCGGTTTCGGTCACCCATCGCTTGTCCAGCCTGTTCCGCGATTTCGCCATCGCCCTCGGCCTCGTGCTGATCACCCTGCTGCCGCTCGGCTTTCGCGCCTCGATCGTCGTCATGCTGTCGATCCCGCTGTCGCTGGCGATCGGCGTCTCGATCCTGAAGATGACGGGCTTCTCGCTCAACCAGCTCTCGATCGCCGGTTTCGTGCTGGCGCTCGGCCTGCTGGTCGATGATTCCATCGTCGTCACCGAGAATATCGCCCGCCACCTGCGCGAAGGCATGGACCGGACCAAGGCCGCCATCGCCGGCACGTCGCAGATCGCGGTCGCCGTCCTTGGCTGTACCGCGACGCTGATGCTGGCTTTCGTCCCCCTGCTGTTCCTGCCGGAAGGCGCGGGCAAATTCATCCGCTCCCTGCCGGTCTCGGTGCTCTATACCGTGGGCGCCTCGCTCTTCGTCTCGCTGACCATCATTCCCTTCCTCGCCAGCCGCATCCTGTCGCGCCACGAGGACCCGGAGGGCAATGCCCTGCTGCGCGGCATCATGAAGGGCATCCATACGATCTACCGGCCGCTGCTGCATGTCGCCCTTGGCCGGCCGCTGATCACCTGCATCATCGCCGGGGCGCTGTTCGCCGGCTCGATCCTGCTGGTGCCGAGGGTCGGCTTCTCGCTGTTTCCCCCCGCCGACTCGCGCCAGTTCGTGATCGATGTCGATCTGCCCGATGGCTCGCCCCTGGCCGAGACCGATGCGGCCGTTCGCTATGCCGAACGCGAAGTGGCGGCGACCGAAGGCGTGCGCTGGGTCATGTCCAATGCCGGCCATGGCAATCCGCGTATTTTCTACAACATCATCCCGCGCGAGGATGACCCGACCCATGGTGCCGTCTTCGTCGAACTCGACCATTGGGACAACCGCACCAGCCCCGCGCTGATCGATGATCTGCGCGCCCGGCTCGATCGCTATCCCGGCTCGCAGATGGTCGTCCGCATCTTCCAGAATGGCCCGCCGATCGAGGCGCCGGTCGCCATGCGCCTGACCGGCCCCAATATCGAGACGCTGAAATCCCTGGCGGCCGAGACGACGCGCATCATCGAAGGCGTGCCCGGCACCCGCGACGTGGTCAATCCCCTGCGCCTCGACCGCACCGATCTCAACCTCGGCATCGATACCGCCAAGGCGGGCGTGCTCGGCGTTCCGGCCGGCGCGGTCGACCGCACGGTGCGCCTCGCCCTCGCGGGCGAACAGGTGGCCAATTTCCGCGAGGAGGATGGCGACGACTATCCTGTCGTCGTCCGCGCCCCCCTCGGCACACGCCACGAACTGGACGCCCTCGGCACGATCTATGTGCCGACGGCGACCGGGGCGACTCCGCTCGCCAGCGTGACCAGCCCGCATTTCGAGGCTGGCCCCGCCCGTATCGACCGTTTCGACCGCGAACGCTCGGTCACCATCACCGCCTTCACCCAGACCGGCTTCAACACCGAACGGGTGACGGCCCTGATCCAGCAGGGGCTGAAGACCCTGCAACTGCCGCCGGGCTATCGCCTCGCCCTCGGCGGCGAGGCCGAGGCGCGGCAGAAGAGTTTCGCCGGCCTGTCGAATGCGATCCTGATCGCCGTCTTCGGCATTCTCGCCGTGCTGATCCTCGAGTTCCGCAGTTTCGCCTCGACCGCGGTCGTCGCCGGGGTCATCCCGCTCGGCGTGATCGGCGGTATCCTCGCGCTCTATCTGACCGGCTATACCTTCAGTTTCACGGCGGTGGTCGGCTTCATCGCGCTGATCGGCATCGAGATCAAGAATTCGATCCTGCTGGTCGATTTCACCACCCAGCTGCGCCGTCAGGGTGTCGGCCTCAAGGACGCGATCGAGCAGGCGGGCGAGATCCGCTTCCTGCCCGTGCTGCTCACCTCGATGACCGCGGTCGGCGGCCTGATGCCGCTCGCCGTCGAAGGCTCGGGCCTCTATTCGCCGCTCGCCATCGTCATCATCGGCGGCCTGGTGACCTCCACCTTCCTGTCGCGGCTGGTGACCCCGGCCATGTATCTCCTGCTCGCGCCGAAGAAACTGCCGGACGACGAAATGCTGCCCGCCGCCGCCCCGGCGGCGGGGGAATAAGGAAAGCCGGGCGGGGGCGCCCTATCCTGATCGAGGTCCCGGCCGTCGCCGGGACGACGAGATTGGGGCGGGCCTAGTCCCCGTGGCGTCATCCCGGCGCAGGCCGGATCTTTGGCCGGAAGGGACACCCCATCCGGGACGACGAGTCGGGGGGCGTCAGGCGGGCAGGGGGATGAACTCGGTCTCGCCGGGGACCCTGGGGAAGCGGCCGGCCTGCCAGTCGGCCTTGGCCTTCTCGATCCGTTCGCGGTCGCTCGAGACGAAATTCCAGAAGATATGCCGCTCCCCGTCGAGGGGGGCGCCGCCCAGCAGCATGACGGTGGCCGCCGTCTCGGCCCTGATCGTCACCGGCACGCCGGGCGTGAACACCGCCATGGTGCCTTCGCCCAATTCGCCGTCCGGCGTCGTCACGCAGCCGCCGGCGACATAGATCGCCCGCTCCTCGTGATCGTCCGGCAGGGCGAGCTCCGCGCCGGGGTCGAGCTTCGCCTCGACATAGAACAGGGGCGAAGGGATATCGAGCTGCGCCGTCGCGCCGTAAGCCGTGCCGGCGATCACCGTCAGGCGGGCGCCGGGCTGATAGACGACGGGCAGCCTGTCGGCGCCGACATGGGTGAAGAAGGGCTCACTCTCTTCCATCGCCCTGGGCACGGCGACCCAGGCCTGGACGCCATGCAGATGGACGGTGCCGCCTTCGGGGTGCTCGGGCATCCGCTCGGAATGGGTGATGCCGTGGCCGGCGTTCATCCAGTTCAGCTCGCCCGGCCGGATCGGCTGGACATAGCCCAGACTGTCGCGGTGAATGATCTCGCCCGAGAACAGCCAGGTCACGGTGGCGAGGCCGATGTGCGGGTGGGGTCGGACATCGGCGAGGCCGCGCGGCCCGGCATCGACCGGCCCCATGTGATCGAGGAAGACGAAGGGGCCGACATGGCGGCGCGCCGGGAACGGCAGGATGCGCCGGACCGAGAAGCCGGGCGCCAGTTCGCGCGAACGCGCCTCGATCAGAAGTTCCGTGGCCGCCATCATTCCCCCTTGGGCGCCGTCAGTCGCCGAGGAAGGTGACGAATTCCTCGAGCGGGGCGCGTTCGCTGCGAAAATTGTTCAGCGGGTGTGCCGGATCCCGCCGGCCCAGCGCCATGCCGGCGAAGAGCATCAGATTGTCGGGCATTTTCAGATATTCGCCCAGCGTCTTGTGCCAGATCGCCCAGGCTTCCTGCGCGCAGGTATCGAGCCCGTGCTCCCGGGCCAGCAGCATGATCGACTGCATGAACATGCCGAGGTCCGCCCATTGGCCCGGCTGCATCTGGCGATCGATGGCGAAGAACAGCGCGGCCGGGGCGCCGAAGAATTCGAAATTGCGGGCGAACTGCATCAGCCGGCCGAACTTGTTGTCCCGCTCGATGCCGATCGAATCGTAAAGCTGTTCGCCGACGCGGTAACGCCGCGTGCGATAGGGCTCGGTCAGGTTCGGCGGATAGATCTGGTATTCCGTGCCTTCGCCCTTGGGGCTGTCGGCCAGTTTCGAGCGGATCAGGGCCTTGATCTCGTCAAGCGCGCCGCCCGTCGCGACATGGACCGTCCAGGGCTGGAGATTGCCGCCCGAGGGCGCCCGTTTCGCGGTTTCCAGAATGGCCCTGATGGTATCGACCGGCACCGGATCGGGCAGGAATTCCCGCACCGACAGGCGGCTGTCCAGAGCTTCCGAGACCTTCATGGCTTTCCTCCCTTACGTTGACGTAAACGTAATGGCGAGGTCCGCGTTCGTCTATTGTTTTAAATCGTCAGACAAGATGCATCCCGCCGTCGATCGGCAAGGTGCAGCCGGTCAGCGCCGGACTGTCGATGGCGAAGCTGAGCGCGCGCGCGAGATCGGTGATGGTCGAGCCGGCGCCGAGCGGGGCGGAATGGAAGGCATCGGCGAAACTCTCGTCCGACTGCTTGCCGCCGGGCAGGGTGAAACCCGGCGCGATGGCGACGACCCTGATGCCCTGGGGGGCGAGGGCGACCGCCAGCAATTCGGTCAGGGCGGCGAGGCCCGCCTTGGCCACCGTATAGGACAGGAAGGCGGGATCGGGCCGGCCCGAGAGTTTGAAATCGGTGATGTTGACGATCAGGCCGGGCCGCTGCCGGGCCGCCAGGGCCTCGGCGAAGGTCTTGGCCAGAAAGGCCGGGGCCGACAGGTTGACGGCCAGATGCGCATCCCAGTTCGCCCGCGCCAGCGTCTCCACCCGATCATGAACGAAACGGGCGGCATTGTTGACGAGAAGGGACAGGCCGGGGGCAAGCTCGATGGCGGCGGGGATCAGACCCTCGACCGCGGCCGGATCGGCGAGATCGGCCTGCAGGACATGGGCGACGCCGCCGCCGCCGCTGATCTCGGCGGCGACACGGCTCGCCGCCTCGGCGCTGTTGTTGTGGTGAAGGACGACGGCATGGCCCCGCGCCGCCAGATGGCGTGCGAGACCGGCGCCGATGCGCCGGCCCGCGCCGGTCACCAGGGCGGCCGGCCGCGGTTTCATGTCAGGGGACGACCTTGCCGCTGATGACCGACCAGACCTTGTCCGGCACGGTGCCATCGCCGATCAGGCTGGTGTCATAGGTCGCGCCATCCTCGAGGGTCACCCGGAAGCTGCGCTCGCCGGTGAAGGCGACATTGGTCGGCGCCGGCCGGCCGCGGCTGCGGAAGATGGTCTGGTCGAGGGGGCGGGACGCATCCGAAATGCTGACCGTGACATCGAAGGTGCGGTCGTCGGCCGAGCCGCAGTCGACCGCGCTCAGGGTCGCGGTGATGCTGCCATCGGCATTGCTGGCGCGGGCGACCGCGCCCTGTTCGCAGCGGATGTAGAAATAGACCGTCGTCCCGACGCCGATCAGGACGAAAGCGATGGAGGGCACGCCCAGCAGCAGGAAGACATAACGGCTCCACGGTGCCGGCAGCAGGGCGCGGCAAACGAAGGCCGCGACCAGGGCGAAGCCCGCGACGAACAGCAGGGTCATCAGCATCGGGGAAAACCGGCCAGGATCAGAGGCCGTTCATATAGGACTGCGCCCGCTCCCGGTTCCGCTCCACCTGCTCGATGCAGTCGGTGAAGGCGGTGGAGATTTCGGCGTCCTGCAGGTGGGGCAGGGCTTCGCGCAAGGTCGCCAGCAGCCAGGATTGGCCGCGCAGGAAAAAGGCGATGCGATCGGCCCGTTCGGGCAGTTCCATGGCGCGGTCGAAGAACCCGTTGGTGGCGTCCGAAGGCTCGATCCCGCGCGCCTTCAGCAGGCGGGACAGGGTCTGGATTGCCTTGGAGGCGTCGGCCTGGATGTCGAGATACATGCCCCGCTTGTTCTGGCACGAGGCGCGGCAGGCGAAGACGGCGGCGACCTTGGCCCCGGCGCGGATCGTCTCGATCAGCAGATTGATCAACTCGTCCAGTTCCGAATCCGACAGCGGACCGTCAAATCGGGGGGCGCGGAGTTCGCCATGATCGTCGGAATGAAGGTCCGGCGATACGGCATGTTGGCGGTCGACAGCGTTCACTTGGCTCGACGTCCTGTAGTATTTTTCGATCAATAGGGGCCCTGGCGGAGGCGGCGATCGGGCAGACCAGGATACGCGTTACCACCTGCCCCGTAAGTCCATTGCACTAAAGCACGATCCTCCCCGCGATCGAAGGGCCGAAGCCATGCCGATGCCGAAGACCGCATATGCATGTGTCCGGTGGAAGCCTGCCTCCCGCCTCGCGCCGCGGCACCAAGGCCCTTGACCTGCCGGCCTGCCGGCGTTCACTTGGCGCCATGCGCAAGACGACCCCCCTGATCATCGCCGCCGCCCTGATCGGCATCGCCGCCCTGACCTGGTTCGAACTGGGCCGCATCGACCAGCGGCTCGAACCCGCCGCGACCGGACAAAGCGGGTTGCCACCCGATCACGAACTGGCGGGGGCCGTCGGCGGTCCCTTCTCGCTGACCGACGAGAACGGCCAGCCCGTGACGGAAAAGAGCTGGCCGGACAAATATCTCCTGGTCTTCTTCGGCTTCACCTTCTGCCCGGATGTCTGCCCGACCACCCTCATCGAGATGACCGAGGCGCTGAAGGCCATGGGGCCGGCGGCCGACCGGATCCAGCCGCTGTTCATCACCGTCGATCCCGAACGCGACAATGCCCAGGCGATGAAGGACTACACCTCGTCCTTCGATCCGCGCATCACCGGCCTGACCGGCGACCGGGCGCAGATCGACGCCGTGCTCAAGACCTATCGCGTCGTCGCCATCCGCCGGGGCGAGGGCGAGGATTACACGATGGACCATTCCACCCTGCTCTATCTGATGGGGCCGGATGGCAAGCTGAAGCAGATCTTCAGCCATGACATGGATCCGAAGGCGCTGGCCGATGGCATCACCAAGCTGATCGGCGGCTGATGCCCGCCAGATCGTCACTCCGGCGAAGGCCGGAGTCTCGGGGCGGGAAGGCGCCCATGCCTTGTCGAGATGCCGGCCTTCGCCAGCACGACGAGGTGGCAAGAAAGCGTCAGCCGTTGTCCGCCAGCACCCGGCCGGCGAGATAGAGCGAGCCGCAGATCATGACCCGCGCGCCCTGGCCCGCCAGGGCTGCGGCCCGGGCGACGGCGGCTTCGATATTGTCGGCCACCTCGGCGGCAAGGCCGGCGCCAGCGGCCGCTTCGGCTACCTCGACGGCGGGGCGGGCGGCATCCTCGCCCGGAATGGTCACCGCGACGACCGGCGGATGCAACGCCGCGAAGGCCCCGAAATAACCCGCCGCATCCTTGGTCGACAGCAACCCGGTGACGAGGGCGAGGGGACGGCCGTCCCGCGCGGTCATGGCGGCCAGTGCCTCGGCCAGCGCCCGGGCGGCATGGGGATTATGGCCGCCGTCCAGCCACAGCTCGCCGCCGGGCAGCAGGGCGGGCAGCGGACCCCGGGTCAGGCGTTGCAACCGGGCCGGCCACTCCGCTTTCGCGATGCCAATCTCGATCGCCGCTTCCGGCAGGTCCAGCAGCAGGGCGGCGGCGACGGCGCTGGCGGCATTGGCGATCTGATGCGGCCCGGCGAGAGCCGGCAGGGGCAGACGCCAGTCGGTCAGGCCGGCACCCGTGAACAGAAAACCGTCCTCGACCGGGCGGGCGGTGAAATCGGCACCGGCGACGATCAGCGGGGCATCGAGGTCATCGGCCCGGTCGCAGATCACGGCGAGGGCTTCCGCCGTCTGCGGGCCGACTACGGCGGGCACGTCCGGCTTCAGGATGCCGGCTTTCTCGGCGGCGATGGCGGCGATGGTCTCGCCCAGGAAGTCCCGGTGGTCGAGGTCGACGGGCGTGATCACGCAAAGCCTTGGCATGGTCACGACATTGGTCGCGTCCAGCCGCCCGCCGAGGCCGACCTCGAGCAGGACGAGATCGGCAGGCGTCCGCGCGAAGGCGAGCAGGGCGGCCGCCGTCGTCACCTCGAAGAAGGTGATCGGCGCTTCGCCATTGGCCCTTTCGCATTCCTCGAGAAGGGCGGTCAGGGCGTCCTCGCCGATCAGCTCGCCCGCCAGCCGGATGCGCTCGGCGAAGCGCACCAGATGGGGCGAGGTATAGGCATGAACGCGCAGGCCCGCCGCCTCGGCGATGGCCCGCAGATAGGCGACGGTGGAGCCCTTGCCATTGGTGCCGGCGACATGGACGACCGGCGGCAGATCCCGCTCGGGATGGCCGAGGCGGGCCAGCAGCCGTTCCATCCTGCCGAGCGACAGGTCGATCTTCTTCGGATGCAGCCTTGTCAGCCGCTCGAGCACGCGATCGCTGGTGGTCATGAGGATCTCCGGCCCCCTGGCGGGGACCCGGTCAGGCCTTGACCGGGAGCTTGACCGCCGCCTTGGGCTTGCGGTTGGTCAGCAGCGCGATGATGGTGGCGAGGCGGGTCTTCAGTTCCTTGCGCGGCACGACCATGTCGATGATGCCGTGTTCGAGCAGGTATTCGGCGCGCTGGAAGCCTTCGGGCAGTTTCTCGCGGATGGTCTGTTCGATCACGCGCTGGCCGGCGAAGCCGATCAGGGCACCGGGTTCCGAAATCTGGATGTCGCCCAGCATGGCATAGGACGCGGTGACGCCGCCCGTCGTCGGATCGGTCAGCACGACGATATAGGGCAGGCCGGCATCGCGCACCATTTCGACCGCGACGGTCGAACGCGGCATCTGCATCAGGGACAGGATGCCTTCCTGCATGCGCGCGCCGCCCGCGGCGGTGACGACGACCAGCGGCACGCCGTGATCGACCGCGCGCTCGGCCGCCGTCACCAGCGCCTCGCCGACCGCAAGACCCATGGAGCCGCCCATGAAGGCGAAATTCTGCACCGCGAGCACGGCGCCCAGTCCCTCGATCGTGCCATAGGCGACGAGCATGGCGTCATTCTGGCCGGTCTTGGCGCGGGCATCCTTCAGGCGCGCGACATAGCTTTTCTCGTCCTTGAACTTCAGCGGATCGACCGGCACATCGGCGACGGGAACCAGGGTGAAGCCGGCGTCGAGCAGCAGGGAAATCCGCTCCTCGATGCCGAGGCGCATGTGGTGGCCGCAGTGCTGGCAGACATGCAGATTCTCGTCCAGTTCGCGGTGGAACAGCATCTGGCCGCAGCCGGGGCACTTGGTCCACAGGTTGTCCGGCATGTCCCGGCGCACGAAGGCGGCGCGGATCTTGGGACGGACGACATCGTTCAGCCAATTGGCCATTGCGGAAACTCCAGCGGGCTCAGGCGGCGCTACGCTTGGCGCCGCGCACACCGGCGGCGAGCGTGGCGACGAAAGCGGAAATACGGTCGGCCAGGGCCTTACCCGAGAGGCCTTGGGCGGAAGCCTCGCCGATCATCGAGACGACGGCGCTGCCGACGACGGCGGCATCGGCATTGCCACCGATCTCCGCCGCCTGTTCGGGCGTGCGGATGCCGAAGCCGACGGCGATCGGCAGATCGGTATGGCGCTTCAGCCGGGCGACGGCGGCGGCGACGGCGTTGCAGTCGGGGCTGGCCGAGCCGGTGATGCCATTGATCGAGACGTAGTAGACGAAGCCCGAGGTATGGCGCAGCACGGTCGGCAGGCGTTTGTCGTCGGTCGTCGGCGTCGCGAGGCGGATGAAGGCGATATCCTGTTCGAGCGCCGGCAAGCACAACTCGGGATCTTCCTCGGTCGGCAGATCGACGACGATCAGCCCGTCGATGCCGGCGGCCTTGGCATCGGTCAGGAAGCGCGGCACGCCATAGGAGTAGATCGGATTGTAATAACCCATCAGCACAATCGGCGTCGCCTGGTCGGTCTCGCGGAAGCGGCGCACGAGGTCGAGGGTCTTCACCAGGGTCTGGCCACCGGCGAGGGCGCGCAGGCCCGCCGCCTGGATCGCAGGGCCATCGGCCATCGGATCGGTGAAGGGCATGCCGATCTCGATCACATCGGCACCGGCGCCGGGCAGCGCCCTGATCACCTCGAAGGAGGTTTCGAGGTCCGGATCCCCAGCGGTGACGAAAACGACGAGGCCGGGGCGACCCTCGGCCTTCAGCGCGGCGAAGCGGGCATCGATACGGGCGACGGTCACAGCTTCGCTCCCAGAGCACTGGCGACGGTGAAGATATCCTTGTCGCCGCGGCCGGACAGATTGACCAGGATGATGTGGTCCTTCGGCAGCTTGCCGGCGATCCGCCCGACATGAGCGAGGGCATGGGACGATTCGAGGGCGGGGATGATGCCTTCGAGCTTGGCGCAGAGCTGGAAGGCGTCCAGCGCCTCCTGATCGGTGGCCGAGACGAAATTCACCCGGCCGATATCATGCAGCCAGGAATGCTCCGGCCCGATGCCCGGATAGTCGAGGCCGGCCGAGATCGAATGGGCCTCGATGATCTGGCCGTCGTCGTCCTGCAGGAGATAGGTGCGGTTGCCGTGCAGCACGCCGGGCCGGCCCTTGGCCAGCGATGCCGCGTGCTTGCCGCTCTCGAGGCCGAGGCCGGCGGCCTCGACCGCGTCGATCGCCACTTCGCGGTCGTCGAGGAAGGGATGGAACAGGCCGATGGCGTTGGAGCCGCCGCCGACGCAGGCGACCAGCGTATCCGGCAGGCGGCCTTCCGCCTTCAGCATCTGGGCCTTGGATTCATGGCCGATCACCGCCTGGAAATCGCGCACCATGGCGGGATAGGGATGCGGGCCGGCGACGGTGCCGATGATGTAGAACGTGTCCTCGACCTGGGTCACCCAGTCGCGCAGGGCCTCGTTCATCGCATCCTTCAGGGTCTGCGAGCCCGAGGTGACGGGAACGACTTCCGCGCCCAGCAGCTTCATGCGGAAGACGTTCGGGCTCTGCCGCTCGATGTCGGTCTTGCCCATGTAGATGGTACAGGGCAGGCCGAAGCGGGCGGCCACCGTCGCCGTCGCCACGCCATGCTGGCCGGCGCCGGTCTCGGCGATGATGCGCTTCTTGCCCATGCGCCGGGCCAGCAGGATCTGGCCGATGCAGTTGTTGATCTTGTGGGCGCCGGTGTGGTTCAGCTCTTCCCGCTTCAGATAGATCTTGGCGCCGCCGAAATGGTCGGTCAGCCGCTCGGCGAAATAGAGCGGGCTGGGGCGGCCGACGTAATGTTCGAGGAAGTAATCGAGTTCGGCGCGGAACGACGGATCGTTGCGGGCGTCCTCATAGGCCTTTTCAAGCTCGAGGATCAGCGGCATCAGCGTCTCGGCGACGAAGCGCCCGCCGTAGATCCCGAAATGCCCGTGCTCGTCCGGACCCTCGCGGTAGGAATTGGGCGTCTGTGCGGGCGCCATGGCCATGATCGTTCCTCAAACAGACCGCGCCGCCGCCAGGAAGGCGGCGATCAGGTCGACATTCTTAACCCCCGGCGCGGATTCGACACCGCTCGACACGTCGACCGCCGAAGCCCCGGCGACGCGGATCGCTTCGGCGACATTGTCGGGCGTCAGTCCGCCTGCCAGGAACCAGGGCCGCGACCAGCGCTCATTGGCGATCAGGCCCCAGTCGAAGGCAAGGCCATTGCCGCCGGGAAGGCCTTTTCTAGGCGGTTTGGCGTCGAGGAGCAACAGGTCGGCAACAGACTCGTAATCATGGGCCGTCGCGACATCCCCCGCCCCGGCAATGCCGACCGCCTTCATCACCGGCAGGTTGAAGCGCTGGCGCATTTCGGCGACGCGGGCCGGGCTTTCCTTGCCATGGGCCTGCAGGATCTTCACCGGCGCCTCGGCCAGGATGGCGGCAAGGGTATCGTCGTTGGCATCGACGGTCAGGGCGACCGGGGTCACACCCGCCGGCAGGCGGCGGATCAGGGCGCCGGCCTCGGCGGGCGACAGGCTGCGGGGCGACGGCGGGTAGAACACGAAGCCGACATGGCTGGCGCCGTGCTGGACGGCGGCATCGACGGTCTCGGGCGTGGACAGCCCACAGATTTTCGCGGCAACGGACATGGGAGGACTATAGCAGCTTTCCGGCGGCCCAGTGTTGCAGTGCATCGAAATCCACCGCGCCATCGAGATGGGCCGCCACCCGCTCGCCCATCACGGCGCCGAACTTGAAGCCGTGGCCCGAGCAGCAGGACAGCACCAGCGCGCCGTCGACATCGGCGATGCGGAAGCGCTCGTCCGCCGTCACGGTATAGAGGCAGGTCTTGGCCTCGATGATGCGGTAATCGTCGAAATCGCGGAAACGGCGGCGGCCGCCTTCCCAGATCGCCTTCGCCTCATCCTTGCCGGCGCCGCGCCGGGCTTCCGGGTCGTCCGGGCCGCCGTCCATGTGGTGATCGCCGAGTTTGAGGCCATAGCCGTCGACCGGGGGCACGGCATAGAAGCCGTCGTCCCGCTCGATCTCCAGCAGCATGGGGCCGCTGGCCCAGGCGTCTTTCCACTTCGCCGGCACTTTCGCGTAAGTGACGACCTGACGCACCGGGCGCAGGTCGGCGGCAAGGGCGGGGACGAGGCGCGGCGTCCAGGCGCCGGCGGCGACCACCAGCCGATCGCCCTCGATGCGGCGGCCATCGGCGAGGATCGCCGTCGCCCGGCCGGGATCGATGTCGGCGACGGCGATGCCCTCCAGCAGGGTGCCCTTTTCGCGGACATAGTCGCCGAGACCGCCGACGATCCGGTCCGCCAGCAGGGCGCCGCCGCTTGTCAGCCACAGGGCGTCGATGGCACCGTCCGATGACAGCATCGGAAAGCGCCGGTCCAGTTCGGCCGGCTTCAGCCGCTCGTAAGCGATGCCCAGCCGGTCGAGGGAGGCGGCGGATTGGTCCGCCCAGTCGCCCGGCTCGAAATGATGGGCGAGGGTGCCGGTCTCGACATAATGGCGGCGGCCGAGGTCGCGCCACACGCCGTCCCACGCGGCATAGGCGTCGTGGATCATCAGGGCATAGCCGTCGAGCGCGCCGTAGGGGTAGCGGATCAGGCGGTGACGGTCGACCGAGGTGGCGAGCGGATCGGGCACGCGGCCCTGCTCGATCACCGTGACCTCCATGCCGCGGTTGATGGCGGCCCTTGCGGTGGCGAGGCCATAGAGGCCACCGCCGACGACGATCAGTTTCATGGCGCGAGCGACCGATGCAGGAAAGCGGCGGCGACGAGGTCTTCGAGCGCGGTGCCGACCGATTTGAACAGGGTGATTTCGCCGGCGCTCTGCCGGCCCTCGTGGCGGCCGGCGCAGAGATCGGCGAGGTCGGCGGCGATATCGGCCTCCGATATCAGGCCGCGCCCCAGGGGATCGGCGAGGTCGCCCGCCTCGTGCAGGGCGCCTTCCCTCGTGTCGACGAAGAGCCGGGCGCGGGTGATGGCGCTATCGTCCGCTTCCCGCATCTCGGGGGTGAAGCCGCCGATCAGATCGACATGGCTGCCGGGTTTCAGCCATTCGCCCCGGATCAGGGGCGCCCGGCTCATGGTGATGGACGAGACGATATCGGCCCCGGCGACGGCGCTCGCCAGATCCTCGACCGCTTCGGCGCTGTGACGGGCGGCGACGGCGCGGGCCTTGTCGCCATTGCGGTTCCAGATCAGGACGCGGGAGAGGCCGGGCCGCACCACGCGGTAAGCCTCGATGACATGGGGCGCCAGATTGCCGGCGCCGACGACGAGCAGGGTCTTCGCGTCTTCCCGCGCCAGGTACCGCGCGGCGAGGGCGGAGGCGGCGGGGGTGCGGCGGACGGTGAGGGCGCTGCCGTCGACGGTCAGCAGCGGCGCCCCGCTCGCCCCGTCGAACAGGACATAGAGGCCGATCACCGAATCGAGACCGCGCGCGCCATTGCCCGGGGCGACCGTGACCAGCTTCACGCCGGTATAGGCGCCGGGCTGATAGGCCGGCATCACCAGGAAGATATTGGTCGCGCCGGCGCCGTCGTCCATCGGGTAGTGACCCCGCAAGGGCGCGGTAATGGTGCCGGCGGCGAAAGCATCGCCCAGGGCATCGATCAACCCGGGATAGGTCAGGGCGGCGCGGGCCGTCGCCCCGTCGACATGGCGGAGCGCGGCGGGTAGCGGCGCGCTCATGGCGCGAGCGTGCCGGTGGGGGCCTGGATCGGCGCCGGCAGACTGGCGCCCCCATGCGCGACGGGGCCATGCGCCACGGGGCCGCTCGGCTGGGGCTTGGCCGACTCGGCCTCGCGCTGCAGGACCTTGTAGCGGCGGGTCAGCAGCCGGCGTCGGCGCCAGCCCGAAGCCCAGGCGACACCGCCGCCGATCAGGATGCCCAGCACCAGCGCGGCGAACAGGGCGAGGAACAGCGGCATCTGCACGGCATAGGCCGGCGTCGCCCCGCCGAAGGGGTCGAGCGACAGCACCACGGGCGCGCGATTGGCGACCGCGAGGGCGACCAGCACGACGATGACCGGCAGGGTGATGAGCAAGGTGCGCAGTTTCATGATGGCTCCCCCATGGCGGTTTTCCGGGGGCCGATCAAGCCTTGGCGGCCTTTTTCTTGGCCGGGGCCGGGGCCTCGTCGACATTCAGGCGCTCGCGCAATTCCTTGCCGGTCTTGAAGAAGGGCACGAATTTCTCGGACACCTCGACCGCCTCGCCGGTGCGCGGGTTGCGGCCGGTGCGGGCGGGCCGGCTTTTCACCGAAAAGGCGCCAAAGCCCCGGATCTCCACCCGGTCGCCGCGCGCCAGGGCATCGGCCACTTCCTGGAAGATGGTGGAGACGATGCGTTCGACGTCGCGCTGATAGAGATGGGGGTTCGCGGCGGCGAGGCGCAGGATCAGTTCAGACTTGATCATGGCCCGTGCATCCCTCGCCAATCTGCCGTCAGTCGAGGCGAGGGTGCCAAACCGAAGTCAAGCCGTCAAGGGTAAGCCATTTAGGCACAAAGGCTTTTCCGCTCAGCACGGCCGACAGGGGGCTACCGTCCACCTCGACGTCGATGATCGGCAGGTCGGCGGGAAGCCCCTTGGCCTCGGCCAGCCAGACCTTGATCTCCGGCTCCGCCCCGAGGGCATCGACCAGTTTCAGCGCCAGCGCCTGCCGCCCGGTGAAGATGCGCCCATCGGTCACAAGGGCCAGACCGTCGCCGGCAAGGCCCCGGCGTTCGCCGACGATGGCGCGGAACCAGGCGAAACTGTCGTCGATCACCGATTGCAGCGCCGCCCGCGCATCCGGCGACATCGCCTCGAAGGGCGAGGGCGAGGCCTTGAGCGGCGCCGATTTCACCTCGTTCACGCCGATACCGATCTCGGCCATCAGCTTGGAGAATTCGGGCGCCTGGATGAGGACGCCGATCGAGCCCGTGAGCGAGGTTTCATAAGCATAGATCCGGTCGCCCGCCGTCGCGATCAGATAGGCGGCGGAGGTGCCGAGGGTGCGGATCGAGGCGACCACGGGTTTTTTCGCCGAAAGCCGGCGCAGCGCCTGATACAGCGCCTCGCCCCCCACGGTGGTGCCGCCCGGACTGTCGATCGAGACGATCACCGCCTGCACGCTATCGTCATCCGCCAGCCGGTCGACGAGGGCGATCGCCTTGTCGCTGGAGACGATCACGCCTTCCACCGTCACCCGGGCGATATGGGGCCGCAGGCTACCGTCGAAGACCCCGGGCAGGGCATAGGCGCCCAGGGCGAGCAAGGCCAGCAACGCCAGCACGCGCCAGCGGGTCAGGCGGCGGCGCAGCAGCCGCCGGTCGGTCAGAAGGTCTTCGGTGCCGCCGGTCATTCTCGCCTCGTCTTGTCGCCGTGCAGGGTAGCGGGCGATGGCGCCGAGGGAAGGGGCTTTTTTCGCCGGGCCTTCGCCGCTTCGCCGAAAATGGAATTTGCCCCGCAACCGCGAACTGCGGTTGGAATTCCTGTTGGGCTGACGAAATGTCAGTGATAAAAAACCATAACGGTGACATTCGCCCCCACGGCGAAGCCCGAGAAGGAGAGGTAACCCGCCATGTTCGAACTCATGTCTTCCGTCGATGTCGCGGGCTCCCTCGGGCAGGTGCTGGGGGTGATGGACACGGGTCCGGGCTATGTCGCGACGGTCATCACCCTGATCCTGATGTGGGCCGCCGGCCGCGCCTTCTTCCGCTGAGGGCCTGTCTGGAAATCCGGCGGCTGAGAGCCGGCAAGAGATTTTCGTGTCCCGCAAGGAGGCGGTCGCCGCCGATATCGTGTGATATCGGCAAGATCGGCGACGCCGCGGGGCGCGGAAAGATCCGCCGGATCGACCCGCCCGGGGTTTCCAAACAGGCTCTGAGGGCGTAGTAGGCCCCTAATACCCGGGCCGGGCCAAAGCCTCCTATCATGCCGCCAACAAACGGGTGAACGGAGGAAACGAGCATGGCCAGCAAGATCCTGATGATCATCGGTGACTTCACCGAGGATTACGAAACCATGGTGCCCTTCCAGGCCTTGCAGGCCTGCGGCCACGCGGTCGATGCCGTCTGCCCGGGCAAGGCGGCGGGCGACAAGGTCGCGACCGCGATCCATGATTTCGAGGGCGACCAGACCTATTCGGAAAAGCCCGGGCATAAATTCGTGCTGAACGCCACTTTCGCCGATGTCGATCCGGCGCTTTACGACGCGCTGGTGGTGCCCGGCGGCCGGGCGCCGGAATATCTGCGCCTCGATGCCGCCGTGCTGGCCATGGTTCGCCATTTCTTCGAGGCGGGCAAACCGGTCGCCGCCATCTGCCACGGGCCGCAGCTGCTCGCCGCCGCCGGTGTCCTCAAGGGGCGGACGCTGTCGGCCTATCCCGCCTGCGCGCCGGAAGTCCGGCTGGCCGGGGGCACATTCGCCGAAATTCCGGTCGATGGCGCCGTGACCGACGGCAATCTGGTCACCGCCCCGGCCTGGCCCGCCCATCCCGCCTGGCTCGCCCAGTTCATGGCGCTGCTGAACCGGGGGGCCGCCCGCGCCGCCGCCGAATAGCCATGGCCCCGGCGCGGCGGCAGGCGTAGCCTCTGGCGAAAAGGGGAGGTCTCGCCATGTGCAAACTCTTCATCGGCGCCGATCCGTCGCTCTGGTCCAGCCGCGCCAAATCGCTGCGCATCGACGGCATGGTGACCAGCATCCGCCTCGAGGATTATTTCTGGCGGGTGCTGTCCCGGATCGCCGGCCACGACGGCATGACCGTCAACCAGCTGATCACCCGGCTCTGGCACGAGGCGGCCGATGCCGGCCACGACCTCGGCAATTTCACCTCGTTCCTGCGGGTCTGCTGCGCCCGCTATCTCGATCTTCTCGCGCGGGGCGAGGTGACGGCGGGCCGGCCGATCCGCGCCGTCGACGCTGCCGCCATTCTGGCGCGAGAAGAAGGGGCCTCGGCCTATTCAGCCTGACCGCCCGCGTCTAGACTTGCCCCCACTAAAGAAACGTCGATCAACGACGAGGGGGGATTTGCGCATGGCGGCAAAGCCGGCCGATTATTCGGCCATCATCATCGCCTATGGCGTCAGCCTCGCGGCGGGTGGTGCCGTCCTCTATCTCGGCGGCCTGCCCGCCCCCTGGGACGCCTTCGCCGCCGATGTGGTGGCGACCGTGGCGATCTTCGGCTTCAGCCGGCTTTACGGCAATTCCAGCACCTATGACCCGTATTGGAGCGTGATTCCGCCCCTCCTCGCGCTCTACTGGTTCGGCACGGGCGGGGGCGCCGTCGAGGCCGCCGCCATCGATCTTGTCACTGTCGATCCCTGGCGCGCGCTCTGCGTGATCGTGCTCGTCTTCCTCTGGGCGATCCGGCTGACCGGGAACTGGGCCGTTCACTGGGGCGGCATGGGGCACGAGGACTGGCGCTATCCCCTGGTTCGCCAGCGGGCGGGCAAGGCGGCGATCCTCGCCGATTTCGCCGGCATCCACCTGTTCCCGACCGTGCAGGTCTTCCTCGGCTGCCTGCCGGTCTATGCCGTGATGACCCGGGGCAGCGCGCCCTTCGGCCTTCTCGACATGCTCGCCGTCGTCGTGACCTCAAGCGCCATCGCGATCGAGACCATCGCCGATCTCCAGCTCCACGCCTTCATCGCGAGGCGAAAGCCCGGCGGCTTCATCCGCCACGGCCTCTGGGCCTGGTCCCGCCACCCCAACTACTTCGGCGAACTCGCCTTCTGGTGGGGCCTCATGCTCTTCGGCCTCGCCGCCGCGCCGGCAGACTGGTGGTGGATCATCCCCGGCGCCCTCGCCATGACCGCCATGTTCACCCTCGCCAGCATCCCCTTCATGGACCAGCGCAGCCTGGAACGCCGCGAAGGCTATGGGGACTACATGCGGAAGGTGTCGGCACTGGTGCCCTGGCCGCCGGGGTAGGGGGGGGCGTTTGTATCCATTTCGCACGGGTCAATGCCGATAATTCATTCGGTTGGAGCGCAGAGCCTCACGTGTGCTCCTAAACCATTGGACATCTTATGGGCGTGCATGTCCAATGGGACAGTTTGTTAGCCAAACAGCTGCGCGTAAGAAAGCATTCATCTGAGTTTAATGGGTAAAACTAGGGCGGCAAACAGATTGCTTGAGCTCTTTAAAACGCTAGGACGGTGCCAGTCGCTGTCGACCGCATTGTCAGGTACGCTCGGCATCCTTGTTTTGGTCTCTGAGGTAGGAAGAATTGTTGTCTTCGTTTGTGCTTATTTTTGACTGAATCTGTAATCGTGCCGCATGGAGAATAAATGGAAATGTAAAAATAACTTTGAGGTGATGGGTTTGTAGAGATAAATTACAGGGCATTCGTGGCACATTCTTAATCGCGCCCGAAGACAGAGGGTGGTGATCAGGGCGGGTGCAAAGTTAAATAATGCGCGATAGTTATATTTTATTGAGTGGAAATGGGTGATCTGGAAGACGTTAGGTTTCCGTATATGGGAGTGTAGTCAGAGTGACTTCAAAAACTCTTCATTTCGATGTTAGTTCTGGGCTCAAAAGAGTCCTGGGGAGGGAGCTTATTACCGACGATGAAGTGGCAATATTTGAGCTTGTTAAGAATTCTTTCGACGCAGGTGCGGATAAGGTTCTAATTTATTTCAGTGAAAATGCCGTTATCATCGTCGATAACGGTAGCGGTATGAGCTATGAGGACTTAATTGAAAAATGGTTATTTGTCGCGTATTCGGCAAAGCGTGACGGAAATGCTGATGATTTCCGCGACAGGATAGCAGGCAGGTCCTACTTCGCAGGAAGCAAGGGGATTGGCCGTTTTTCGTCAGATCGCATCGGAGAAAGTCTTGTCCTGCAGACTCGTCCCAAGCAAGACTGTAATGGGCTAGTGCATCGGCTAATTATTGATTGGTCGAAGTTCGATGCCGACGCCAAAAGTCATTTCGAGAAAATTCCGGTAAGATACTCCGAAGAAGCGGCATTCGCTTTCCCAGAAGCCCTTGGCTCCTTTGCTAAAAACTTCTCTCATGGAACAATGATTGAGATTGGACGGCTCAACTTACGCTGGACTAGAACCGAGTTGCAGCACCTCAAAGCATCTTTGGCCAAACTCATCAACCCATTTGGTTCAGACGTTGATCAATTTCAAATTGAAATTTGTGCGCCCGCGGAAATGGTAGAGGATGAACGCATAAGGGTGGAGGCCGAGGGCAAAAGCGAGCGGCCGATTGCGCGTAACATCATCAATGGTCGGGTCGGAAATTTCATTTTTTCTGAATTACAGGAAAAAACAACTTTCATCGATGTCAAGATTGACGGGGCATCAATTACTACCTCGCTAACGGATAGAGGTGAGTTGATATACAGGATCAAAGAACCTGCCCCCTACCCTCAGCTTGCCGGCTCTGGCTTCCACGCTGAGGTCTATTATCTCAACCACTCCGCGAAACTTACCTTTGCTCGTCGCGTGGGGCTTCCCTCGGTACAGTTTGGATCAGTGTTCCTGTTTCGCAATGGGTTCCGCGTCTATCCCATCGGCGAGGATGGCGACGATTGGTTCGGCATCACGCGCAGGAAACAGCAAGGTTATAATCGTTTCCTCGGCGCGCGCGAAGTAATCGGGCGGATCGACGTGTTTGGAACGGATGCGGACTTTCAAGAATCTTCGAGTCGGAACACGGGCCTCATTGATACCCCGGCCGTTCAACAGCTCAAACATTGTGTTATGGACCACTGTATCCGCCGTCTGGAACGATATGTCGTCCCGGTTTCGTGGGTGGACAAGGCAGATGCTGATACGGACGACCTATCACGTCTGTTAACGGAACCTGGTCGAGCGCGCGTTTCTGCTGCTGTCGCGGGCCTCGTGGACAACGACGACATCGAGCTCCTCGATTATAGTAAGAAGCTGATCGGCCTTCTTAATGAGAGATCTCGCGAATTCGAACAATCTCTCGTCAGTCTTCGCACCATCGCGGAGAAGACCCAGGACAGGGAATTTATTGAGCGTCTTGAACAAGCTGAGCGCCGCTTCGAGGAACTGAGAAAG
>JAOZVS010000161.1 GCA_025869435.1 Zavarzinia sp. | reverse complement strand
CGACTGGGGGGCACCGATGCCAACGCCCGCGAGGTCCCGGCCTGCGCCGGGACGACGAGCGAGATGAACATGGCCGCTCATGCCACCGCCCCTTCCACTTCGTCATCCTCGCCGAGATAGGCGCGGATGACATCTGGGTTCGATTTGATCTGGGCCGGGTTGCCTTCGGCGATCTTGCGGCCGTAGTCGAGCACGACGATGTGATCCGAGATTTCCATGACGACGCTCATGTCGTGTTCGATCAGCAGAAGGCCGACGCCGTAATCATTGCGGATCATCAGGAGAAGCGCGTTCAACTCCGCCGATTCGCGGGGGTTGAGGCCCGCCGCCGGCTCGTCGAGGCAGAGCAGCGCCGGATCGGTGCACATGGCGCGGGCGATTTCCAGCCGGCGCTGGTCGCCGTAAGGCAGCGAGCCCGCCGGCTCGTCCGCCCGGGCGATGAGACCGGTGCGGTTCAGCCAGAAGCGCGCCTTTTCCACCGCCTCGGCCTCGGCCTTGCGAAAGCCCGGCCAGCCGACGAGGCCGAGCAGGCTGTAACCGCTGGCGCGCATCAGTTTGTTGTGCTGGGCGACCATCAGGTTCTCGAGCACCGACATGCCGGTGAACAGGCGGATGTTCTGGAAGGTGCGCGCGACCCCCGCCGTCTTGGTGATGCGGAAGTCGTCGAGCCGCTCCAGGAGGAAGGACTGGTCGCCGCCCGGGCGGGTCAGGGTCAGGCGGCCGACCGTCGGCTTGTAGAAGCCGGTCAGGCAGTTGAAGACCGTGGTCTTGCCCGCGCCGTTCGGCCCGATCACGGCGGTGATATGGCCGGCCTGCGCGTTGAAGGAGACATCGTTGATGGCGGTCAGGCCGCCGAAGCGCATGGTCAGATGCTCGACCGTCAGCAGGGGGCGGGTCATGGCCGAGCTCCCTTCCGGCCATTGATGAGGATCGTCGGGTCGCGGTGGGACAGCAGCCCGCGCGGCCGCCAGATCATGATCAGCACCATGCCGAGGCCGAACACCAGCATCCGGTATTCGGCGAGGCCCCGGAAGGCTTCGGTCAGGCCGATGACGAGGATCGCCGCCAGGGCGACGCCGAGCTGGCTGCCCATGCCGCCCAGGACGACGATGGCGAGGATCATCGCCGATTCGAGGAAAGTGAAACTCTCGGGCGAGACGAAGCTCTGGGTCGTCGCGAAGAAGGAGCCGGCGAAACCCGCGAACATGGCGCCGATGGCGAAAGCCGTCAGCTTGGTGTTGGTCGGGTTGATGCCGAGCGCCCGGCAGGCGATCTCGTCTTCGCGCAGCGCCTCCCAGGCGCGGCCGACCGGCAATCTTCGGATGCGGATGGTGAAGACATTGACGACAAGCGCGAGCACGAGGATCAGGTAGAAGAAGAAGATCGAGCGGTGCAGCGGCGAGAAGTCGATCCCGAACAGCTGGTGGAACGGCACCACGCCTTCCGGCGCGTTGCGGACGAAAGGATGGCCGAAGAAGGTCAGCCGAGGGATGGAGCCGATGCCGTTCGGCCCGCCGGAGAAATTCGTCCAGTTGAGAAGGACGATGCGGATGATCTCGCCAAAGCCCAGGGTGACGATGGCGAGATAATCGCCGCGCAGGCGCAGCACCGGAAAGCCGAGCAGCACGCCGAAGGACGCGGCCAGCAGGCCCGAGATGGGCAGCGCGCCCCAGAAGCCGAAGCCATGATCCTTGGACAGCAGGGCATAGGTATAGGCGCCGACGGCATAGAAGGCGACATAGCCGAGGTCGAGCAGCCCGGCGAGGCCGATCACGATGTTGAGGCCCCAGGCCAGCATCATGTAGGTGAGGACGCGGATCGCCGTGTCGAGAATATAGGAATTGGCGAAGGGCATCATCGGCAGCAGAAACGCCGCCGCCAGCAGCAGGAAGCCGAGGCCCCGGGTGAACAGCCGGCGCAGGCGGTCGGCCTTTTCCTCGTCGCTCTCGGTCGCCAGCGCCGCCCGGGCCTGACGATGGGCGCCATAGTGGCCGGCCAGACCGCGAATGACGAGGGCGGCCCCGGCGGCGATCGCCAGAATGCCGAGGAGATCGGCCGGCCAGGGCAGCAGGAAGCCGGCGGCCGCCAGCGCGGCGGCGATGCCATAGGCGGGAATACGCAGTCCCCGATCCGACAGGGCGAGACCAAGCCGGCCGAAGAAGACGATGATGATGCCGACCGCGACTTCGGTGAAACGGGCATCGACCGTCAGCATTCCGCCCCGATCGACGGTCTGCAGCCCGACGATCGGGCCGGCCAGGGCCATGGCGACCAGGGCAACGATGGCGGCATCCTTCAGCGACGCCTGGAAGGGCGTGGCCGGGGTGGCGCGGGGGCCGGGGAGAAGATCCGTCGCGGCCATGCTCACACCTTCTCGATCTCGGGCCGGCCAAGAAGGCCGGAGGGACGGAAGATCAGCACCAGGACGAGAATGGCGAAGACCGCCACATCCTTGTATTCGACCGAGAAATAGGCCGACCACAGCGCCTCTATGAGGCCGATCAGCAGGCCGCCGAGCACGGCGCCCGGCAGGGAGCCGATACCGCCCAGCACCGCCGCGGTGAAGGCCTTAACCCCGGCGAGGAAGCCGATATAGAAATCGATCACGCCGTAATAGAGCGTGACCATCATGCCGGCGACGGCGGCGAGGGCGGCGCCCATGACGAAGGTCATGGCGATGGTGCGATCGACGTCGACCCCGATCAGCGAAGCCATGGTGCGATCCTGTTCGCAGGCGCGCTGGGCCCGGCCGAGCGGCGTCTTCGTGATCAGATAGGTGAAGCCGACCATCAGCGCGATGGTGAGGGCGACGATGAAGACCTGCAGATAGGACAGGGTGACGGTGAAGCCGCCATTGCCGGTCATCAGCTCGAAACCGCCGCGAATGACCGGGGCGATCGGCTTTGGCCGCGCGCCCTGTGCCAGCTGGACGTAATTCTGCAGGAAGATCGAGACGCCGATCGCCGAGATCAGCGGCGCCAGGCGGAACGAGCCGCGCAAGGGCCGATAGGCGATCCGCTCGATCGCCCAGCCGTAGAGCGCCGTGATCGCCATCGCCAGGACAAGAACGATGAGCAGGGCGAGCGGCATCCAGGTCACGCCGATCAGCCCCATGACGATGATCCCGATCAGCGACAGGAAGGCGCCGATCATATAGACCTCGCCATGGGCGAAGTTGATCATGCCGATGATGCCATAGACCATCGTGTAGCCGATGGCGATCAGGGCATAGACGGCCCCCAGGGTGAAACCATTGATCAGCTGTTGAACCAGATAGGCACTATCCACGTTCAGCCCCCCGTCTTCAGGCTATGTCGCAGGCGCGAACAGAATTGACGGGAAAGATGACGGGCCCCGCCCGTCGCCGCACTGATCCCCAAAACACGACCCCCAGACCATTGGCCCTTTCATTGAACGGTAGCCTTCCTTTCCGGCCTCCGCAATGCGGGTCGAGCATTGAATCGATACATTGCCCGCAGGCGACCTTCGACCAAAGGCTAAGACCGCCAGCCCCGCGCGATTTTACGAAATCTTAGCCTTCTTGACGCAGGGTTGCCGGGCGTGCTCCGGCTCCCGGGAAGGGTGGCGATCCGGGCGAAGGAGGGATTGATGAGAGTCAAAGCGAAGATCTACGCGATCGTGGCCATTCTCGGCCTGACGGCCGCCACGATCGCGGGCATCGGCATCCATGCCATTGACGCCCTGGGGGAACAGTCGAGACTGCTGGACGAAGCCGGCAAGCGGGCCCTCTATGCCGAACGGCTGGACCGCCTGGTAACCGCCGTCGTCATGGAATCCCGTGGCCTTTACGCCGCCGCCGACAGCGAGGCCGCCAAACCCTTCGCGGCAGGCCTGAAGTCCTATCTCGACCAGATCGACCAGGACTTCGCGGATTGGGCGCCGCTGGTGCCGGAGGCCAATCGGCACATTCTTGTCGATCTCGAGACTCAGGCCGCCGAATTCCGCCGGTTCAGGCTCGAACTCGCCCGCGTCGCGGTGGAAGAGAGTCCGGCGGCCGCCAGTGTTCTCGGCAACAACGATGCCAACCGGGCCAATCGCAAGGCCTTCCAGACACAGATCACGGCCTCGCTCGAAAAGATCCTGGGCAACCTGAAACAGATCCAGATCGAATCCGCCGACTATTCCTCGGAGATGCAGACCCTGCTGATCGCCGTGTCGGTGATCGGCCTGCTGTTCGGCGTCTCGATCGCCGTCTATATCGGCACCCGCCAGCTGGCCAAGCCACTCGGCGAAGTGACCACCGCCCTGCAGGACATGGCCAACGAGAAGCTGGACATCACCGTTCCCGCCCGCAAGTCGACGGATGAAATCGGTGACATCTGGCGTACCGTCGAGAATTTCCTGACCCGGCTCCGCGACGCGCGCGACGCCCGAGGCCGCGAAGCCGCGAACCGCGCCCAGCAGGAAGCCGCCGAACATGCCCGCCTCGATGCCGAGCGCCAGGCCCGCGACGCCGAACAGAAGCGCATGGCGGAAGACCTGCGCCGGGCCGAGGAACAGTCGCGCCGGGCCCGCGAACTGGCGCAGGCCGTCACCGCCTTCGAGGCCAATATCGCCGAAGTCGTGAACACGCTCTCGGCCGCGTCGAACGAGCTGACCGCCAGCGCCGAAGTGCTGACCGGCACCGCCCGCGACACGACGGAACGCGCGGTCTCGGTCAGCGCCGCCGCCGAACAGGCCTCGGCCAACGTCCAGACCGTCGCCAGTGCGACCGAGGAACTCACCTCGTCCTCGCGCGAGATCGGCCGCCAGGTCCAGCAGTCGGCCGAGCTGTCGAACCACGCCGTCGCCGACGCCGAGAACGCGACGGGCATCATGCAGATGCTGGAAAAGGGTTCGGACGCCATCGGCAATGTCGCCAAGCTGATCCAGGACATCGCCGGCCAGACCAATCTTCTCGCGCTCAACGCGACGATCGAGGCGGCGCGCGCCGGCGAGGCCGGCAAGGGCTTCGCCGTGGTCGCCTCGGAAGTGAAGAATCTCGCCAATCAGACGGCGAAGGCGACCGAGGAGATTTCGGGCCAGATATCCGAAATCCAGGCCGCGACCCGCAGTGCCGTCGATGCCCTTGCCCGGGTGTCGCGGCAGATTTCGGACATGAGCCTCGTCTCGAACACGATCGCGAGCGCGGTCGAGGAACAGATCGCGGCCACCGCCGAGATCGCCCGCAATGTCGAGCAGGCCTCGGTCGGCACCAACGAAGTCTCGTCCTCGATCCAGGGCGTGCAGATGGTCGCCACCGAAGCGGGCAATGCCTCGTCCGAGGTTCTGTCGGCGGCCGGCGACCTGTCGCGTCAGGCCGAGAACCTGCGCCGCGAGGTCGATCGCTTCCTCGTCACCGTCAAGGCCGCCTGAAACCTCGTCGATCCCAAAAGAAAACCCCGGCCGGATCGCTCCGGCCGGGGTTTTTCACATTCGCCGGATCAGGCCGCGAGCTTGTCGAGGGCGCGGATGATCGATTCACCCATGACGCCGGTCGAGACCTTGGCCATGCCGGGCTGCATGATGTCGCCGGTGCGTAGGCCCCCGGCCAGCACATTCTCGACCGCCTTCTCGATCAGCGCGGCTTCCGTACCGAGATCGAAGGAATAGCGCAGCGCCATGGCGAACGACAGGATGGTGGCGATCGGGTTGGCCATGTCCTTGCCCGCGATATCCGGGGCCGAACCATGGACCGGCTCGTACATCGCCTTGCGCTTGGCCGAAGCATCGGCGGCGCCGAGCGAGGCCGAGGGCAGCATCCCGAGCGAGCCGGTAAGCATGGCCGCGCAGTCGGACAGGATGTCGCCGAACAGGTTGTCGGTGACGATGACGTCGAACTGCTTGGGGTTACGCACCAGCTGCATCGCGCAATTGTCGGCGTACATGTGCGACAACTCGACCTTGGGGAATTCCCTGTCGTGGACGTAAGTGACTTCCTCGCGCCACAGGATGCCCGATTCCATCACGTTGGCCTTCTCGGACGAGGTGACCCTGTTGTTCCGCTTGGTCGCGATATCGAAGGCGACGCGGGCGACGCGGCGGATTTCCTCGGTCGTGTAGACCTGGGTGTTCACGCCCCGGCGGCTGCCGTCGGGCAGGGTCTCGATACCGCGCGGCGAGCCGAAATAGACGCCGCCCGTAAGCTCCCGCACGATCATGATGTCGAGGCCGCGCACGACCTCCGGCTTCAGGGTCGAGGCATCGACGAGCGCGTCGAAACACATGGCCGGGCGCAGGTTGGCGAAGAGGCCGAGGTCCTTGCGCAGGCGCAGCAGCCCGCGTTCGGGCTTCACCTCGAACGGCAGGTTGTCCCACTTCGGGCCGCCGACGGCGCCGAGCAGCACCGCGTCGGCCTCGAGCGCGACCTTCATGGTCTCGTCGGTGATCGGCTTGCCGCAGGCATCGATCGACGAGCCGCCGACCAGGCCGTCCTCGACCGCGAAATCGATGCCGCGCTTCTTCGACAGCCAGTCGATGACCCGGCGAACTTCCCGCATGACTTCGATGCCGATGCCGTCGCCCGGCAGGATCAGGAGCTTGCCCTTGGTGGCCATGTTCATTTCCTCGGATTTGATGGGGGAGTGGCGATGTTCGCCAACGCCCGGGCGAGGCCCGGGCGGCACGATGCGTCAGCCCGCGCTCAGAGCCAGGGCTGGGACAGTTTCCGCTCTGCCTCGAAAGCGTCGATCTTCGGCTTCTTCGCGAGGGTCAGACCGATATCGTCGAGACCATTCAGCAGGCAATGCTTGCGGAAGGGATCGACGTCGAAATGGATCTTGCCGCCGTCCGGCCCAGTGATTTCCTGGCTTTCCAGATCGACCGTGACGACCGCGTTGGCGCCGCGTCGGGCGTCATCCATGAGGAGATCGACCTGTTCCTGCGGCAGCACGATCGGCAGGATGCCGTTCTTGAAGCAGTTGTTGAAGAAGATGTCGGCGAAGCTCGGCGCGATGACGCAGCGGATGCCGAAATCGAGGATCGCCCAGGGTGCGTGCTCGCGGCTGGAGCCGCAGCCGAAATTGGCGCCGGCGACCAGGATTTCCGCCTTGCGCCAGGCCGGCTGGTTCAGCACGAATTCCGGCTTCTCGGCGCCATTGTCGTCATAGCGCATCTCGGCGAAGAGATTGACGCCAAGGCCGGTGCGCTTGATCGTCTTCAGGAACTGCTTCGGGATGATCATATCGGTGTCGATATTGATCAGCGGCAGCGGGGCGGCGATGCCCGTGAGCTTCTTGAAGGGCTGCATGGTGTTACTCCTCCCCGCTCAAAGCTTGCGGATGTCGGCCAGGTGGCCGGTGACCGCCGCCGCGACCGCCATGGCCGGGCTGACCAGATGGGTGCGACCGCCGCGGCCCTGACGACCCTCGAAATTGCGGTTCGAGGTCGAGGCGCAGCGCTCGCCCGGCTCCAGCCGGTCGGCGTTCATCGCGAGGCACATGGAACAGCCCGGCTCGCGCCATTCGAAACCAGCCTCGAGGAAGATCTTGTCGAGGCCCTCGGCTTCCGCCTGTTCCTTCACGAGACCGGAGCCCGGCACGACCATGGCGCCGACATGGGCGGCGACCTTGCGGCCCTTGGCGACGACGGCGGCGGCGCGCAGGTCCTCGATCCGTCCGTTGGTGCAGGAGCCGATGAAGACGCGGTCGATCTTCACCTCCTGAAGCGGCGTGCCCGGGGTCAGGCCCATGTAAGCGAGGGAGCGTTCGATCGCCGCGCGCTTGCCTTCATCGGCGACATCGGCCGGATTGGGCACGCTCGCCGTGATCGGCAGCACGTCCTCGGGGCTGGTGCCCCAGGTCACCTGCGGCACGATATCGGCGGCATCGAGCACGATTTCCTTGTCGAACACCGCGCCTTCGTCGGTCGTCAGCGTCGACCAGTAAGCGACCGCCTGCTCGAAAGCACCGGCCTTGGGCGCGCGGGGCTTGCCGGCGACATAGGCGAAGGTGATCTCGTCCGGGGCGATCAGGCCGGCGCGGCCGCCCGCCTCGATCGTCATGTTGCAGACGGTCATGCGGCCTTCCATGGAGAGGCCGCGAATGGCCGAGCCGGCGAATTCGACGACGTATCCCGTCGCGCCCGCGGTGCCGATCTTGCCGATGATGGCGAGGACGATGTCCTTGGCGGTCACGCCCGGGCCGAGGTCGCCGTCGACCGTGATCCGCATGTTCCTGGAGCGCTGCTGGATCAGCGTCTGGGTGGCGAGGACATGCTCGACTTCCGAGGTGCCGATGCCAAAGGCGAGCGAGCCGAAGGCGCCATGGGTCGCCGTGTGGCTGTCGCCGCAGACGATGGTCATGCCCGGCAGGGTCAGGCCCTGTTCCGGTCCGACGATGTGGACGATGCCCTGGCGGATGTCGTCCATCGACAGATATTCGACGCCGAATTCCTTGCAGTTCGCCTCGAGGGTCGAGACCTGCAGGGCGGATTCGGGATCGGAAATCCCTTTCGAGCGATCGGTCGTCGGCACGTTATGATCGGGCACGGCCAGAGTCGCCTCGGGGCGATGAACCTTGCGGCCGGTCATGCGCAGGCCCTCGAAGGCCTGGGGGCTCGTCACTTCGTGCACGAGGTGCCGGTCGATGTAGAGGAGGCCGGTGCCGTCCTCGGCCATTTCAACCAGATGGCTGTCCCAGATCTTGTCGTAGAGCGTGCGCGGACCTGACATTCTTCCGTTCCTCGAGCCGTGTTCCGGCTTTTTTCACATACCGCTGAGCTGCCGTCCGACGCCCGAAATCCGGCGACCGCGAGGGCCGCCGGACCGGCGAAAGGACGGACAGTAATGGCCGAAGTTACTCGGCCTTGGCGCCTTCGCGGCGATCGACCTTCTCGACGATACGGGCCGACTTGCCGCGACGATCGCGCAGGTAATACAGCTTGGAGCGACGAACCTTGCCGCGACGCACGACGAGGATCGAATCGAGACGCGGGGAATAGAGCGGGAACACGCGCTCGACGCCTTCGCCATAGGAGATCTTGCGCACGGTGAAGGAAGCGTTGGCGCCCTTGTTGTTGCGGGCGATGACGACGCCTTCGAAGGCCTGGATACGCTCGCGCGTGCCTTCGACAACCTTCACGTTGACCTTGACGGTATCGCCGGGACGGAAGGCGGGGATGGTCTTGCCTTCAGTGACCGCAGCGATCTGCTCGGCCTCGAGCTGGTCGATGATGTTGGTCATGGGGATCAGTCCTTTCGAG
Source organism: Zavarzinia sp. (assembly GCA_025869435.1). GTDB lineage: Bacteria > Pseudomonadota > Alphaproteobacteria > Zavarziniales > Zavarziniaceae > Zavarzinia. The sequence goes on along the minus strand of JAOZVS010000161.1, from coordinate 16,003 downwards.
AAACAGATATGGGGTTTGTGTCGTTCGGCCGCATCCCCCTGCCCTGCCGGGCGAGGTAACGCGACCAGAGGTCGGGACGGCGCTCGCGCGTCAGGCGTTCGGCCTGTTCGCGGCGCCAGGAATGGATGCGGCCGTGATGGCCCGACAGGAGAACATCCGGCACCTGCCGGCCCTCCCATTCGGTCGGCCGCGTGTAATGCGGATATTCGAGGAGATCGCCGGTGAAGCTCTCCTCCGCCAGGGTCTCGGCCGCGCCCATCACGCCGGGGATCAGCCGCACCACGGCATCGATGAGGCAAAGCGCCGCCGGCTCGCCGCCCGAAAGCACGAAATCGCCGATCGAGACTTCCTCGAGGCCGCGACCGTCGATCACCCGCTGGTCGACGCCTTCGAAGCGGCCGCACAGCAGGATGACACCCGGCCCTTCGGCCAGCTGACGTACCCGCTCCTGGTCGAGCGGCCGGCCGCGCGGCGACAGATAAAGCGTCGGCGCCAAAGGCAGGTCGGCCCGGGCCGAATCGATCGCCCGCGCGACCACATCGGGCTTCATCACCATGCCGGGACCACCGCCCGCGGGCGTGTCGTCCACCATATGGTGACGGTCGGTCGCGAAACCGCGAATGTCCGACGCCCGCAACCGCCAGAGATCATTCGCCAGCGCCCGCCCGGCCAGGGAATGGCCGAGGGGACCCGGGAACATCTCGGGGAACAGGGTCAGCACGCTGGCGGTCCAGGGGGTGCCGGTCATGACACCTCTCCCGTCTCGTCGGGCGCCGGCTCTTCCGCGCCGCTGTCGGCCCAGCCTTGCGGCGGATGGGCGACAAGCCTGCCGCCGGGGACATCGACCACCGGCACGATCTCGCGGGTGAAGGCGAGGAAGGCCGAACCGCCGCCCTCGAAGGCGACCTCGATCATGTCGCCCGCGCCGAAATCCTGGATCGTGGCGACCTTGCCGAGCATCTGGCCCTCGCCGTCGACGACGGCAAGGCCAAGCAGATCGGCGTGGTAGAACTCATCCTCGTCTTCCGTCGCCGGCAGGGCGTCGCGCGGGACATAAAGCCGGCGGCCACGCAGGGCTTCCGCCGCGTTGCGGTCGGCCACCCCTTCGATGCGGGCAACCACGGCCTGGCCCTGAACGCGCAGGGGCAGCAGGACGAGACGGGCGCCCCGGTCGGTCAGCACCGGGCCGTAAGCCCCGACGTCGAGGGGATCCATGGTGAAGGACTTCACCTTCACCTCGCCCCTGATGCCATGGGCCCCGGCGATGGCCCCGACGCAGACATGAGTCCGCTCGTCCACCGCGGATGTTTCCGCGGTGCCGGTGCTCGGCCTTGTCTTGCCCGGGGCGATCATGACGGAAAGGTCCTGCGGTCTCTTGGGACTTACGCCTCGGCGGCGGCGGCGGCGGCTTCAGCCGCGGCCTTGGCGCGTTCCTGCGCCTTCGCCTTCGGGGCGGACTTCTTCGGGCTCTCGACGATCGCCGGGGCGGCGATCAGGCCCTTGTAGCCGAGGAACTTGGCGACGCGCTCGGTCGGCTGGGCGCCCTGGGCGAGCCAGTACTTCACGCGCTCTTCGTTCAGGGTCAGGCGCTCGGCGTGATCCTGCGGCACCAGCGGATTGTAGGTGCCGACGCGCTCGATGAAACGACCGTCGCGGGGCGAGCGGCTGTTGGCGACCACGATGCGGTAGTAGGGACGCTTCTTGGCACCGCCACGCGACAGGCGAATGGAAACGGACATATGAGGTTCCTTCTCTCGTCTATTCGATAAGGTTGGTTTGTTTGATCACTTGAAGCCACCGGGCGGGAATCCCCCGCCGGGGCCACCGAAACCGCCGGGGGGCATACCGCCACCACCGCCGAAAAGAGCGCCGAGGCCGCCGCGCATGAGGCCCTTCTTACCGAGCTTGGCCATGCGCTTCATCATGTCGGCCATCTGCTGATGCTGCTTCAGCAGCTTGTTCACATCCTGCACCGAGGTGCCGGAACCCTTGGCGATGCGGACCTTCCGCTTCGCCTGGATGATCTGGGGATTCTTGCGCTCCTTCGGCGTCATCGAGGAGATGATCGCTTCCTGGCGCTTGATCGCCTTGTCGTCGATATTGGCCTTGGACAGCTGGTCCTTCATCTTGGCGACGCCCGGCAGCATCGCCAGCATCCCCTGCATCCCGCCCATCTTGCGCATCTGGCGCAGCTGCTGGGCGAGGTCGTCGAGATCGAACGTCCCCTTCGCCAGCTTGGCCGCCATCTTCTCGGCTTCCTGCTGGTCGATCGTCTCCGCCGCCTTCTCGACGAGGGAGACGATGTCGCCCATGCCGAGAATGCGGTTGGCGATACGATCGGCATGGAAGACTTCGAGGGCGTCGATCTTTTCGCCAAGGCCCATCAGCTTCAAGGGAACGCCGGTGACGGCGCGCATCGACAGGGCGGCGCCGCCCCGGCCGTCGCCGTCGACGCGGGTCAGGGCGATGCCGGTCAGGCCGATGCGGTCGTGGAACTGCTTGGCGACGGTCACCGCGTCCTGGCCGGTCAGGCTGTCGGCGACCAGCATCACTTCATGTGGGTTGGTCTCGCGCTTGACCGCCTCGATCTCCTGCATCAGCGCTTCGTCGATGTGCAGGCGGCCGGCGGTATCGAGAATGACGACGTCGAAACCCTGGAGACGGGCGGCGGTCAGGGCGCGCTTGGCAATATCGACCGGGGTCTGGCCGGCGATGATCGGCAGGGTGGCCACGCCCGCCTGCTCGCCGAGGACCTTGAGCTGCTCCTGCGCGGCCGGGCGGCGCACGTCGAGCGAGGCCATCAGGACTTTCTTCTTGTCCCGGTTGGTCAGGCGATAGGCGATCTTGGCGGTGGTCGTCGTCTTGCCCGAGCCCTGCAGGCCGACCATCATGATCGGCACCGGCGGGGCGGCGTTCAGGTCGATGTCCGGGTTGGCATCGGCGCCGCCCAGCATCTCGACCAGGTGATCGTGCACGATCTTGATGACCATCTGGCCCGGCGTGACCGAGCGGACGACATCCTGACCGATCGCCTTTTCCCTGACGGAAGCGACGAAGTCCTTGACCACGGGGAGAGCGACGTCGGCCTCGAGCAGGGCGAGACGGACTTCGCGCATCGCCTCGGCGACGTCGGAATCGGTCAGCGCACCCTTTTTGGTGAGGCGACCGAAGACATCGGAAAGACGATCGGAAAGACTCTCAAACATGCGCTGACCAGCTATCCTCTGCACAAACACCAAGGGCGCCGGTGGGCGAACCTTCGCTGACCGGCGGACGCCCGTAGGCGCGACGAAACACAAAACTTCGTCGAAGATGCGGGAACATGATCGAAACCGCGCCCCTTGTCAAATTGAGTCCGCGCGCCCCGGCGCCAGATGAACTCCAGCGCCAGAGCCGGCATGAAATAAGGTCATGACTCCCGAGATCCGACCTCGGTGGAAATATGTCAGGAATCAGGCGCAGGCCCCGTCGCATATTCCGACCCGCCATGGCGAAAGCGTTTCATATATTCGGATCCTGTTATTCACGGAACCTTCGATGATTCACTGCATTTATCTATCCGTGGGCAACACAATGCCCCGCATCTTCATCCGGCGGCCGGCCAATTCAGGCCGGCGCCGACGTGAACGGCGCGCCTTCGGGTGCGTCCAGACACGACCGCACTCCTGCGGTCGATGAATGACAAAGGAGAATGCCATGAAAAAGACCCTGAGCATCGCCGCCCTGACCGCCATTCTGGCCGGCGCGACCGTGCCCGCCCTCGCCCAGGAAGGCACCATGTCGCCGCCGGGGGCGACCAGCGAAGCCCCCCTGACCGCCCCGGGCGGTGAGGCGGCCGCACCCGTGGCCTCGGCCACCGACATAAGGGCCGGCGCGCTGATCGGTGCCGAAGTCACCAATTCGGCGGGCGAAGACATCGGCAAGGTGACCGATCTCACGATCGGCGACGACCACAAGGTGAACGCGGCGATCGTTTCGGTCGGCGGCATCCTCGGCGTCGGCGACAAGCTGGTGGCGATCGCCCTCAGCGACATGTCGGTCACGCCCGATGCCGATGGTGACCTGACGGTGAAGGTCGCGGCGTCCAAGGATCAGCTGAAGGCCATGCCTGAAGTGGTCCTGAACTGACCCCACCCGATCCGGACAACACGAGAAGGAGTGACGCCATGAACTGGGATACCGTCAAAGGCAACTGGAAGCACACCAAGGGTCTGATCAAGGAGAAGTGGGGCGAACTCACCGACGATGACCTGACCCAGGCCGAGGGCCGCAAGGACCAGCTGGTCGGTCGCATCCAGGAACGCTACGGCAAGACCAGGGAAGCCGCCGAGCGCGAGCTTGACAGCTGGATGAGCGCCCTTCGCTAGTCGACCGGGTCGCGGAAGGAGGGGCGCCGCCCCGCCCCCTCGGGGGCGGCGGCCCTCCGCCGACCCCGTGTGAAAGCCGCGGCGGCGGCCCTCCGCCGGGTCAGAGGGCTCGGCTCTTGCCCGTGAGGGGGCTGCCCTCGCCAGTCTCGAACGGTGGTTTCCGCTCGGCGAAGGCCTTGCGGATCTGGCCCTCCAGCTGACCAAGGCGGAGACGGGCGAAGCCCTGGCGCACCGGCCCCAGACGGCGGATGCCGTTGGCGGCGACGATCGCCGGGCGCAGCACCCGGGGCAGCACGCGCCAGCCGCTGTCGGGCAGGCCCAGCGTATCGGCCGCCGTCTTGCCGATGATATGACGCGAGAAACCGGCATAGGACGCCGCGTCGAGATCGGCCAGCCAGCGCCCCCAGGGCTGCGGCAGGCCGGCCAGGGCTTCCCGCCCCGCGCCCAGGAGGGCGACCGAAAGCGCCCGGCTGTCGTCGTCGGCATCGGGCTGGGAGCGGACCAGCAGGCTGAACAGCCCCGAGGCCTGGGCATAGGAGTCGGGCAGCAAGGACTCCTCCACCCCCATGATATAGCCGATGTAGCGCCAGAGATGGACGATGCCCTCCTTCTCGGCATCGGTCAGGTCGACGCCGAGATCGATCAGCGGCCCGACCATGCCGAGCGAGAAGGCAAGCGCGGTCGCCGCCATGTCGGCCTGATTGACCGGCAGGCCCCAGTCATCGGGGCGCCAGCGCGGATCCTTGACCAGCGACCGGCGCACCATGGCGTGCATCACCCGCACCCGCACCGGCGAGGCGAAGCCCGGGGTAAAGCGCCCGACCGTGCCGGAGGCGAAGATGTCGACGGCGAATTTCCCCGTCTCCTCCAGCCGCTTGTAGGTCCTTCCGTTCAGGGCGCCGGTCATCATCAGCACCCGGGCGATCGCGCTCGAGCAATAGCCGACCATGAGCGTGCCTGAGCCGAGGGCATAGCGCAGCAGCGGCCCGACCGACAGCGCCGCCTGACAACCGAGGCGCAGCAGGTCGTCGCGCACCCAGTCCGGCCGGCGGTCGATCTGGGCGAAGAAATCGCGAAGCGCCGGCGCGGGGTCGTCGACACTGTCGATGCCCTTTGTCAGGGCCTGATCGAACAGGCGCCAGCCCTTGCCCTTTTCCGCCGCCATCCAGTCGACCAGCGCATCCGCCTCCGGATCGCCCTTCCGCAGGCCTTCCCGCACCGCCGCCCGGCGCAAGGGATCGGCCGAGGGCGCGCCGAAATGGCGGGTGAGATGCAACGTCCAGGGCGCCGGATCGTGATCCGGATCGCGCCAGCGGGTCGGAACCGCGATCTGTTCTGCCCTGTCGGTCATGCCGTTCTCCCCTGTGTGCTTTTCCCCATTGTATATGAGCATTTATTCACATCTACTTACATGGCACCGCCCTTCGCGAAGGCTTCGCCGCGTTGAACCAAGCCCTTGATCTTTCGATGAAAAAGCAACCGACCCAGGGCCGCTCTCAGGCGACGGTGGAGGCGGTTCTGACGGCGACGGCTCAGCTTCTGGCCGAGCGCGGCTACGCCGGCCTGACCACCAACCACATCGCCGAGCGGGCGGGGGTCAGCATCGGCTCGATCTATCAGTATTTCCCGGGCAAGGAAGCGATCGTCGCCCGGGTGACGGGCCAGACGGTGGACGCCATCCTCGATGATTTCAGCCGTGGCCTGCTGGGCCATGCGATCGGCCCGGCCCGGATCGCCGAAGTGCTTTACGATGCGATCGACCGCCGCGCCGGGCTGCTGCGGGCCCTGACCCACGAAGTGCCCTTCCTGCGCGATCTGCCGGTGGTGACCTCGATGCGCGACCGGCTGCTCGTGCTCGCCGGGCTGATCTACAGCCATCAGATGGGCGACCGCGGCTTCAGCCATCCCCCGGTCGCCGCCTTCCAGCTGACGACCATGCTGCAGGCGGCGGTGCTGGACTCGATCCTGGCCCCGCTGCCCGGCATGACCCGGCGTCAGGCGATCGACACGCTCGCCGAGATCATCGCCCGCCTGTCGGCCTGATCAGACCGAATGCGGCACCAGCACCGCGCGCGGCCGCGCCGGTGCCGCCAGTGCATGGCCGGCCCACAGCGCCCGGTGCAGGGCCGCGATCGCCTGATCCAGCGCCTGGCGCGCCCGGGGCACGGTGCCGGTGAAGGTCAGGAAACCATGCAGCATGTCGGGATGATCGTGGATTTCGACGGGCACCCCGGCGTCCCGCAAGCGGGCGGCATAGGCCATGCCTTCGTCGTGGAGCGGATCGAAGCCCGCGACCACCACCGTCGCCGGGGCGAGATCGTCGAAGCGGGCGGCGTTGATCGGCATGACATGATGCAATTCGTCGTCGGTCAGGTCGCCGGCGGTCTGGGCGCGGAACCAGTCGGTCAGCTTCTTCTCGAGGATGAAGCCCTTGCCGTAGAGCTGGGCCGAGCGGGTATTCATCCGTCCATCGGTCGCCGGATAGATCAGCAACTGGTGGCAGGGCGGCTGCACATCGGCATCCCGCGCCATCTGCGCGACCATGGCCGAAAGCAGGCCGCCGGCGGAATCCCCCGCGACCGCCATGCGCCTGATATCGATGCCCATCTGCCGGCCGTGGGACAGGAGATGGCGCCAGACCGCGCCGGCATCGATGACCGCCGCCGGCATCGGATGTTCCGGGGCCAGCCGGTAATCGACGGACAGAACGGCGCAGCGCGCCTTGTCGGCGATATGGCGGCAGGTGCTGTCATAGCCCGCGACATCGCCCAGCACGAAGCCGCCGCCATGGAAATAGACCGTGAGCGGCAGCGGCGTCGACAGGCCGGGCGGCACGAACAGCCGGGCGCGGACAAGACCGAGTTCGCCCGGAATCGCCAGTTCCTCGATCAGCGCCATGCGCCGGGGCGCGACGGCGAAATTGCGCATCGCCATGCGATACATGCCGCGCGACTGTTCGACCGGCATCCGGTGCACCGGAAACAGCTTGCGCTGGATCGCGGCGAAGGCCTGAAGCTGCGGGTGCAGGCGCTTGCCCTCGATGATCGCGGGCCGGATGTTGGTGACCCGCGCCAGCACCGGGGCGGAGACCTGGGACAGGCCGCCAAGGGCGAGACGCTGAAGGCTGGCTGCGAGACTCATGATCGAACCGTTTCCTCCACCGGCCCCGGCGACGGCCGGGACCCGCGATGCGCCGGAAGGCATCACCGCCGATGACGACAGCGTCACCTTGTCACACCTTCCAAAGGATTAACGCCCCAGGTCAAGAGTCCTTTGGATGGAGATGAGGGGAATTCAGTTTGCGCGATGCACAAGCGATGCCCGTCAGCTACGGGTGATGGATACGCCGCCATCGATCAGCGATGCCGTCCCGGTGACGAAACTCGCATCGTCGGATGCAAGATAGAGCACGGAACGCGCCAGTTCCTCGGGCACCGCGACGCGCTTCAGGGCGTGCAGCCCGGTGATGAAGGCCTGCTTGTCGGCGGTATCGTTCATGTCCCGGTACATGTCGGTATCGACAGCGCCCGGCAGAATCGCGTTCACGCGCACATTCTGCGGGCCAAACTCGGCGGCGAGGGCCTGGGTCAGGCCGATCAGGCCGGACTTGCTGGCGGCATAGGCCGCGACCCCCGGAAACGCGAAACTGTAGCCAACGAAGGTCGAGGTGAAGATCACCGAGCCGCCGCCATGCTTCGCCATCTCGGCGATCTGATGCTTGGCACCGAGGAAGGAGGCGGTCAGGTTGATCGCCAGCGCCTCGCTGAAGCCAGCCTCCGAGACACCCGTGCTCGGACCCGCCTCGCCCAGGGTGCCGGCATTGTTGAAGGCAATGTCGAGACGACCGAAACGATCGACGGCGGTCGCGACCAGTGCCTGCTGAAACGCCTCCGAGCGCACGTCACCGGCAAGGGCAATGGCTTCGCCGCCCGCCGCCGTGATTTCCGCGACCAGACTGTCGAGTTCGGCCTGGCGCCGGGCGCCCACGATGACCTTGGCGCCTTCGGCGGCGAACAGCTTCGCGGTCGCCCGGCCAATCCCCGAACTGGCCCCCGTGACGATCGCGACTTTGTTGGCAAGGCGGTTCATTTTCCATCTCCTGTTTCTGGCGGCGCGGCGGTGCCGTCACACGCGATGACCGGAAGATGGCCCCGGCGGTTCGTCCGGAATAGTATCCAGATGAAGGAACTTAAATCCGGGATTTCCGAACGATGATTCGCATCGAAGGACTGGCGGCTTTCGTTGCCGTGGTCGAAAGCGGCTCGATCAGCGAGGCGGCGCGGCGTCTTCGCCTGTCGAAATCCGTGGTCAGCGAAAGGCTGGCCGAGCTGGAAAAGGCGCTGGGCGGAACCTTGCTGCGCCGAACCACCCGCAAGCTGACCTTGACCGACGACGGCATGGCCTTTCTGGACCGGGCCCGCCGCATCATGCACGAGATCGACGACGCAAGGGCCGATATGACCGAGCGGCGCCAGACGCTTGTCGGACCGGTCAGGATCGCGGCGCCGGTCAGTTTCGGCCGGATGCATCTTGGCCCCGCGCTCTATCCCTTTCTGGCGCTGCATCCCGGCCTGGAACTGACGCTCGACATGGATGATCGCAGGGTCGACCCGTTGGGGGGTGGCTATGACGCCATCATCCGCAATGGCCCTATCGCCGACTCGCGCCTGGTCGCCTGGATACTGGCGCCCAGCCGGCGCCGGCTTGTCGCCTCGCCCGATTATTTGCGGCGGCAGGGCACGCCCCGTGCCCTCGCCGATCTCGATGACCACCGGGGCATTCTCTACACCAATCGCGGCATCGCCGACTGGCGCTTCCAGACCCCCGAAGGGGCGGTCACGGTCCGGCCCCGGCCGGCCCTTGTCGTCAACAATGGCGACATGATGCGGGACGCGGCGATCGCCGGTCTCGGCATCGCCCTGCTACCGACCTTCATCGCCGGCCCGGCGATCCGGGCGGGCCAACTCGCCGAAATCGATATCGGCCACCAGCCGGAAGCCGAGTTCATCCATATGGCGCACCCCGAGGGGCGCAATCCGTCAGCCAAGCTGCGCGCGATCGCCGAACATCTGCGGACAAGTTTCGGCGCGCCGCCCTATTGGGAGCCGGAAACGCCCTGAATCAAAAAGGCCCCCGGCTTTCGCCAGGGGCCTTTCCATCATTCCGACGGGTCTCAGGCCGCCTTCTTCAGGTGCCTCGCGATCAGGATTTCCGCGATCTGGACGGCGTTCAGCGCCGCGCCCTTGCGCAGATTGTCGGACACGCACCACAGCGCGAGGCCCTTGCCATCGGGCACGGTCGGATCGCGGCGGATGCGCGAGATGAAGGTGGCGTAATCGCCGACGCATTCGAGCGGGGTGATGTAGCCGCCCTCCTCGCGCCGGTCGACGACCATCAGGCCCGGCGCCTCGCGCAGGATTTCGCGCGCCTGATCGACGGTGATCGGATTCTCGAACTCGATGTTCACCGATTCCGAATGGCCGACGAAGACCGGCACGCGGACGCAGGTCGCGACCAGGGCGATATCGGGATCGAGGATTTTCCGCGTCTCCGCGGTCATCTTCCACTCTTCCTTGGTGAAGCCGTCATCCATGAAGACATCGATCTGCGGGATCACGTTGAAGGCGATCTGCTTGGGGAATTTCCTCGGCTCGACCGTGTCGTTCACATAGAGCGACTTGGTCTGGTTGAAGAGTTCGTCCATGCCCTTGTTGCCGGCGCCCGAGACCGACTGATAGGTCGAGACGACGACGCGCTTGATCCTGGCGAAATCATGCAGCGGCTTCAGCGCGACGACGAGCTGCGCGGTCGAGCAGTTCGGGTTGGCGATGATGTTCTTCTTGGCATAGCCCGCCAGCGCGCCTGCGTTCACTTCCGGCACGATCAGGGGAATGCCCGGCTCCATGCGGAAATGCGACGAATTGTCGATGACGATGGTTCCGACCGCCGCGACCTTCGGCGCCCATTTGGCCGAGACCGACCCGCCGGCCGAGAACAGCGCGATGTCGGTGCCGCGAAAATCATAATCCTCGAGGGCTTTCACCTTGAGGGTAGTCTCGCCGTAGGAAACCTCGGTGCCGATCGATTTGGGCGACGCGAGCGCCACCACCTCGTCAGCGGGAAACTGACGTTCGGCAAGGATGTTCAGCATTTCACGGCCGACCTGCCCGGTCGCGCCGACGACGGCGACTTTCCAACCCATCGCGGTTAAGTCCTTAAATTTCGTAAGGTGATCGCACCGCCGGACAGGAGCCCGGATATGCGACCGCGCACAATAGGGCAATGCGCGCCAGCCGCAAGCCCGTTCGGCGCGTATCAGACCCGCGATGTCGCATGAATCCCGCCTGTCGGCGGGCGGGGGCGTCAAACCGGCGGGGTCAGGCCGCACACGGACATCAGGCCGCCGCGCATCATGATGGCGATGCGATTGCCGCCCTGGCCCACCGCATAGGACAGGGCCGAGCCGGCACGGGCATAGATATCGAGCGCGCTGTCGTGGCGACCCTCGAAGCCGGCGATGCCGAAAGACAGGGCCATGGCCGGATCCGGCGCCGCCCGCCCGGGGGCCGGCCGCTCCTGCGCCCAGCGCCAGATGCGTTCGGCGATCAGCCGGCCGACTTCGACCGGGCTTTCCGGCGCGAGCACGCAGTAGCGGGAATCGCCCAGTTTCGCGACCGTGTCCGATGGGCGCAAGATCGCCGCCACGGCGTCGACGGGTTCGCCGTTCACCGGTCCTGACAGCAGGCCATGATAATCGAAGCGGATGAGCGACAGCGACCGGTAATAACGAGAACACCGGTCAACTTCGGCGATCAGTCGCAGCCCCAGGGCTTCATGGTCCAGCGCAATATTTGGGCCGCAGGTAAGCATTTGAAATGCGCAACTTCCCACCGGAATGGCAGCAATCATTCCAATATCGGGCCTTATCGCGTGCACGTCAAATGCGCAATGCGCATGGAGCTGATGCGAGTGTCGGCAAAAAAGCTCAGGCCTTGGCGTCCAGTCGCTTCAGGGCCCAGCGCAGCACGACGCGCCCGGCGTCGAGCGAGCCGGTGACCACCATCTGCTCGGCCCGGCGGGGCGGCCCGGGGCTGGCGATCGAGACGGAATCCTCGAGCGCGAGATGGCCGCCCAGGGCCCTGAACTGCCAGCCTTCGCCGCCCGGGGTCCGCAGCAGGATGCCGGTGCCGTCGCCGGTCAGGCTGGCCCGGACATCGGGCGCGAGGTGGAAACGCAGGGCGAAGGGCAGGCTGCGGCCGGGCGTCCGGCCCCGGGGCTCGATCCGGTCCTCGCCGCGCAACTCGCCGCCATCGGGATCGACCCACAGCGCCCGGCGATGGACGAGGCCAAGGCGCGGGCCATAGCCAGAATGGCTGGCCTCGATCCAGACCTGGCCGTCGGCCTCGTTCCGGGCGGCGGTGGTCACCAGGGCGGGCAGGCCGGGCCGCGGGCCGAGGTCGAAATCCGTCACGGAAACCCAGGCGTTCTGATCGTCCAGCGTCAGCGTCGAATGCGCCGCGGTCGAGCGGCCGACCTTGCGCCAGGACTCGTCGAGACCGGGTCCCGCGCCGCAGGAGACGATCAGCCGATCCCGCCCCGCGCTCATCTCAAAGGCAAGGGGGGCGGCATGACAGCCGGCGGCATGGCCCGGCGGCGGCGGCGACCCGACATCCATGACGAGGATGAGGCGCCGGCCCTCGACCCGTTCATAGCCGATATGGGGTAGCCGGCTGGGGGCCTTGCCACGCGGTGCCGCCAGCGCCAGCACCTGTTCGATGCGGGCGAGATCGCCGGGCCGGCCGCCGTTGAAATTCGCCAGCCGGCCGTCACCCAGACGAAAGAACCGCAGGGCCGGCGCCAGCCGGTCGAGGGCGCGGGTGAAGCCGGCGCTGGGCATCTGGCCGGCCGCGGCCAGCGCCTCGCGCATCCGCACCAGGGCCTCGAGGACCCTCAGATGATCGGACGGATCGCGGCTGGGCAGGCCGCCGTCCGGCAGGATCAGGCGACCGAGGGTGTCGTCGAGCCGGCGCAGGCTGCGCGCCAGCGGCCGTCCCCATTGGCCAAGGGCAAGGTGACCAAGGGCAAGGCCGCACAAGGCCACCACCTTGGCCGGCCCCGGCGCCATGCCCTTGTCGGCCCGGGCCAGATAACGCAGATGCCGGACCAGGGATTCGAGCAGCGCCTCGCGCAGCGGCAGGTCGGCACCGTCGAGCAGCAGCGGCAGATGGCTGACCCAGGCCATGACCCGCCGCCCCGCCATGTCCGGCCGCCACCAGCCCGCGTCGAAACGACCGTAACGCTTCAGCCAGCCGTCGAGCAGCACCCGGGCCTGACGGCCGGCGGCATCGCCGCCCGCGGCCGAGAAATGGCGCAGCCAGTGGAAATCATGCAGCGCTTCCTGCCATTCCCGGCTGGCGCCGGTCAGGCTCCACGGCGTCTGATGTGGTGACAGCAGCAATTGCCCGGCGAAACGGTATCGGCCCTGGAACAGGGCATTGGCTTCGTCGATCGAGCCGGGAAAGGGATCGGGCTGGACATTGAGCGCGACCACCGAGGGCGCGCGCCCCAGGGTCGCGACCGACAGGCGCGAGCCCGCGGCCGACAGGCGCAGCCGGCGCCAGGCCGCCGCCGCCTTGGCCTTCAATATATTGCGCTTGGTCCAGGCCGGCGGCAGACCCGGCAAGGTTGCATGGGTGGTCGCCCCGATCGTTTCCGCTCTGGGGTCCGGTGCTTCCATGCCCGCCGCCCCGGTCGCCATCATCGGCCCCTACGCGCCGCCGCGCAGTTTTTCGATGTTGGCGGCATAGGCGGCGGGGCCGCCCGTGAAGCTGGCGGTGCCGGCCACGAGGACATCCGCCCCGGCGGCGATCGCCAGCGGCGCCGTCTCGAGATTGATGCCGCCGTCGACTTCGAGGTCGATGGTCCGCCCGGTGCCGTCGATCAGCTGGCGCAGGCCCCTGATCTTGTCGAGCTGGCTGTTGATGAAGGACTGGCCGCCGAAGCCCGGATTGACCGACATGACGAGGATGAGGTCGACCATGTCGATCACCGTCTCGACCGCGCTGATCGGCGTCGCCGGGTTCAGCACGACGCCGGCCTTCACGCCCTGAGCCTTGATCGTCTGCAACGTGCGGTGCAGATGCGGCCCGGCTTCCGGGTGCAGCGAAATGATGTCGGCACCCGCCTTGGCGAAACCTTCGATGAAGGGATCGACCGGCGAGATCATCAGATGGACGTCGAAGGGCTTCTTCGTGTGCGGGCGCAGGGCCGCGACCACCGAAGGGCCGATGGTGATATTGGGCACGAAATGCCCGTCCATCACATCGACATGGATATAATCGGCCCCGGCCGCATCCATGGCGCGAACCTCCTCACCGAGGCGCGCGAAATCGGCCGAGAGAATCGACGGGGCTATGCGAATCGTCTGCTGCATCTTCTGCTCGTAACAGCTCTGGGCCGTGATGCCAACCGGTCAGACGCGGGTCAGCCGGCTGATGAAGAATCCATCGATGCCGCCCGCTTCCGGCCACTGGCTCGGCAGGGTGCGAAGATCGCCCGCGGGAGTGATCGCCGCCTCCAGCCCGGGCACTTCCGCCGGCAGAATCGGCGCGCGGCGCAAGGGGGCGCCAGCGGCAAGCAGCGTCTCGATCGCCTCGGGACCTTCGCGCGGCTCGATCGAACAGGTGCAGAAAACCAGGGTGCCGCCGGGCGCCAGCATCTGCACCGCCGCCCGCAACAGCCGGATCTGGACCTTGCCCAGCTCGCGGATCTCTTCCGGCTCGCGGTGCAGGGCGATGTCCGGGTTGCGGCGCAGGGTGCCGGTGGCGCTGCAGGGCGCGTCGAGAAGAATGAAGGGCGCCTTCTCGGCCGGTTGCCAGGTGGCGACATCGGCCACCACCGCCTCGGCAGCGAGGTTCAGGCGCGCCAGATTCTCGCGCAGGCGATTGATCCGGCCGCGCGCCTGATCGACCGCGGTCACAAGGGCGCCCAAGGCCGCCAGCTGCGCGGTCTTGCCGCCCGGCGCGGCGCAAAGATCGATGACCCGGCTGCCGGGGGCCGGGTTCAGCAGGCGGGCCGGCAGGGCGGCGGCGGCATCCTGCACCCACCAGGCGCCTTCGGCGAAACCCGGCAGATCGGCGATGCGGCCCGCGCCCGTCAGACGAAGGGAGCCGGTCGGCAGCACCGCGGCGCCGAGCCGCGCCGCCCAGTCGCCGGCATCGAGACCGGGTTTCAGGGTAAGGTCGAGCGGCGGCTCCAGCTGATGGGCGGCGGCGATGGCGACGGCGGTTTCCGCGCCGTAAGCCCGCGACCAACCCTCGAACAGCCAGTCGGGGGTCGAGGCGCGGCCCCGGTCGAGGGCGCCGAGAATGGCCGCCTTTTCCCGCTCTATCCGGCGCAGCACGGCATTGGCGAGGCCCTTCAATTTGGCCAGCTTGCCGTCGACCAGTTCGACCGTGGCGCCGACGGCGGCATGGGCCGGCACGTCGAGGATAAGGAGCTGGGCGGCGCCAAGGGCGAGAATGGCCCGCAGCCGGTCCGGCAGATGGCTACCCGGCCGGTCGAGGCAGCGGTCGAGGGCGGCCAGCAGAAAGCCCCAGGAGCGCACGGCGGCGGCGGCCAGGGCATGGGCGAAGGCCCGGTCCCGTGGCACCAGCCGGTTGAGGGCGCCGGCCTGATCGACCGCCTCGTCCAGCGGCTGACCGCGAACGATCACCGCCTCGATGAGGCCGAGGGCGGCGAAACGCGCGGCGAGGCCCGCATGGGCCGCATGTGCGGCGGCCGATTCTTCAGTCGTCAACTCCAAGGCCCTGTCTGTCCCTTCTCGATCGCCATGCGGCGCAGGCGCTCGATCCGGTTTTCCATCCGCGGATGGGTGGTGAAGAGGCCATCCATAGCACGGCCATGCAGCGGGTTGACGATAAAGAGATGGGCCGTCGCGGGATGCGCCTCGGCGGCGCGGTTCTCCACCCGCTCCGCCCCGGCGGAGAGCCGCGCCAGGGCCGAAGCCAGCCACAGCGGCCGGCCGCAGATCTCGGCGCCGATCCGATCGGCCTCGTATTCCCGGCTGCGCGAAATGGCGAATTGCACCAGGGCCGCCGCCATCGGAGCGAAGAGCGCGACAAGGATGCCGCCAACCATGCCCATGCCGTTGTCCCGCTCGTCGTCCGAGCGGGCGGCGCCGAAGAACAGGGCGAAATTGGCCAGCATGCCGATGGCGCCGGCGATGGTCGCCGTGATCGTCATGGTCAGCGTGTCGCGGTTCTTCACATGGGCCAGTTCATGGGCCATCACCCCCGCCACTTCTTCCTCGCTGAGGAGTTCGAGCAGGCCGGTGGTGGCGGCGACGGCGGCGTGCCGGGGATCGCGGCCGGTGGCGAAGGCGTTGGGCTGAGGGTTGTCGATCACATAGACCCGGGGCATGGGCAGGCCGGCGTTATCCGCCAGCCGGCCGACGATGGCGTGAAGGCGTGGCGCCGCCTCTGCGTCGACCTCGCGCGCGCCATACATCGACAGCACCATCCTGTCGGAATTCCAGTAGGCGAAGGCATTCATGCCGAGCGCCAGCAGGAAGGCGATGACAAGGCCGCTCTGTCCCCCGACCAGCCAGCCGACGGCCAGGACAAGGCCGGTCATGG
>JAOZVS010000160.1 GCA_025869435.1 Zavarzinia sp. | reverse complement strand
CGGAAGGCTATTTCGCGTTGAAGGGCTATGACCCGTCGCGCCTTCGCTCGATCCTGCCGGCCGTGAATCAGCTGCTCAAGGCGGCGCGGGCGGCCGGCTGCACCATCATTCATACCCGCCAGGGCTATCGTGCCGACGGCGCCGATCTGACGGCTTACGAGCTGTGGCGGCGCGAGCGGGCGGGCATGACGGGCACACGCGCCCTGATGCGGGGACAGCCCGGTTTCGAGATCGTGCCCGAGGTCGATGTCGCGCCCGGCGATATCATCGTCGACAAGACGGCGAATGGCGCCTTTTCCCATACCGATCTCGACCACATCCTGCGGGCGCGCGGCATCAGCCACCTGATGTTCACCGGCTGCACCACCGATGTCTGCGTCCACACCACCCAGCGCGAAGCCTGCGATCGCAATTACCAATGCCTGCTGATCGAGGATGCCTGCGCCTCGGGCGATCAATATGCCCATGACGCGACGATCCATCTCACGCAGGTGGAGGATGGCATCTGGGGCGTGGTCGCCAAGGCGGCGGATGTGATCGCGGCGCTTGCACCCGCTTTGTGAACGAAGCAGCGTCTCCCCGGGCCGCCGACAGAAGCGGCAAGTCGAGGAGAAGTTGCCTTGTTCCGCCGCATCCTGATCGCCAACCGGGGCGAGATCGCCATCCGCATCGCCCGTGCCGCCGCCAGCCTCGGCATCGACAGCATCGCCGTCTTCGCCGAGGACGACGACCGCTCGCTCCATGTCGCGGCGGCGGATCGGGCGGTGGCATTGACGGGCAGGGGCGTCGCCGCCTATCTCGACGGTGCGCAGATCATCGCCCTGGCGAAGCGCGAAGACTGCGACGCCATCCATCCCGGCTATGGCTTCCTGGCCGAGAACGCGGGCTTCGCCGGGGCTTGCGAGGACGCCGGCATCACCTTCATCGGCCCGTCGCCCGAGACCCTGGCCCTGTTCGGCGACAAGGTCGCGGCGCGGAAGCTGGCGGAAAGCGCGGGTGTCCCCGTCGCGGAGGGCACGGCCCGGCCGGTCGACCTTGGCTGCGCCGAAGCCTTCATGCGGAAGCTGGGCGAGGGGGTCCCGGTCATGGTCAAGGCCGCGGCCGGTGGCGGCGGGCGGGGCATGCGTGTCGTCAAGACCTTGGCCGACATGGCCGAAGCCTTCGAGCGCTGCCGCTCGGAAGCGAAAGCCGCCTTCGGCGACGACCGTATCTTCGTCGAGCGTTTCATTCCCGCAGCCCGCCATGTCGAGGTGCAGGTGCTGGGCGATGCCCTCGGCCATGTCACCCATCTGTTCGAGCGGGATTGCAGCCTGCAGCGCCGCCACCAGAAACTGGTCGAGATCGCGCCGGCCCCCGGCCTGTCCGACACCATGCGCGAGAAGCTGTTCGAAGCGGCCCTGAACCTTGCCCGGGCCGCGCATTACCAGACCGTGGGCACGGTGGAATTCCTGGTCGCGCCCGATGAAAGCGGCTTCTGGTTCATGGAGGCGAATCCAAGGCTTCAGGTCGAACATACGGTGACCGAGGCGGTGACCGGCATCGACCTCGTCGCCGCGCAGATCCGCCTCGCCGCCGGGGCGGCCCTGTCCAGCCTCGGCCTCGATGGCGTCGCGCCGAAGGGCTTCGCGATCGAGGCGCGCATCAATCTCGAAGTGATCGCACCGGATGGCGCGGCGCGGCCGGCGGCGGGCGTGATCGCGACCTACGAGCTGCCGGGCGGACCCGGCATCCGCGTCGATGGCGCGGGCTATGCCGGCTATCCGGTCAATCCCGGTTTCGATCCGCTGATCGCCAAGCTGATCGTGCTCGACGGCAGCGGTGAATTCCCCCGCGCCGTCGCCGCCCTTCGCCGTGGCTTACGCCAGACGAGGATCGAGGGGGTGGCCAGCAACATCGCCTTCCTCGAAGCCCTGCTGGCGGAGGAGGCGGTGGCGGAGGGTCAGATCGACAACAGATTGGTGGAGCGGCTGGGCAGCCGCCTGGCCGGGGCCGTGCGGGAAGCCGGCTTCGTCCCGAAATCCGCCGGCCCCGCCGCCATCGCCGCGATCGCCGCGCCGCCGGGGACCGAGGCGGTGGCGGCGCCCCTGTCGGGACGCATCGTTGCCTTCGAGGTGGCGGAAGGAGCACGCATCGCCCAGGGCCAGAGCCTCGCCATCCTCGAAGCGATGAAGATGGAACATGTGGTGAAGGCGCCCTTCGCCGGCATCATCCGCCGCCATGGCGGCGCCGAAGGCGAGACCATCGCCGAAGGCGCGGCCCTCGCCTTCATCGAGCCCGCCGCCGTCGAAGGCGCGGTCGCGGTCGAGGTCGGGGTGGTCGATCCCGATCACATCCGCCCGGATCTCGCCGAGGTGATCGCCCGCCATGCCCCCGGCCTCGACGCCAACCGGCCGGCGGCGGTCGCCCGGCGCGCCAGGACCAACCAGCGCACCGCCCGCGCCAACGTCGAGGATCTGTGTGATCCCGGCAGTTTCAACGAATATGGCGCCCTGCTGCTGCCCGCCCAGCGCAAGCGCCGCGGCCTCGACGATCTGATCGAGAACGGCCCGGCCGACGGGTTGATCGCCGGCACCGGCACGGTCAATGCCGCCGAGATGGGCGCGGAAGCCGCCCGCACCATGGTGATCGCCTATGATTACACGGTGATGGCCGGCACCCAGGGCATGATGAATCACAAGAAGACCGACCGGGTGCTGCACCTCGCCGAGGAATGGCGCCTGCCCCTGGTGCTCTTCGCCGAGGGCGGTGGCGGGCGGCCGGGCGATACCGACTGGGTGGGTGTCGCCGGCCTCGACGTGCCGACCTTCGCCACCTTCGCCCGCCTGTCGGGCAAGGTGCCGATGGTCGGTATCGTTTCCGGTTACAGTTTCGCCGGTAACGCCGCGCTTCTCGGCTGCTGCGATCTGATTGTCGCGACCGAGAATGCCTCCTTCGGCATGGCGGGTCCGGCGATGATCGAGGGCGGCGGCCTCGGTTCCTTCCGGCCGGAGGAGGTGGGGCCGGTCGCCATGCAATGGGCCAACGGCAATATCGACCTGCGCGTTCCGGACGAGGCGGCGGCGGTCGCGGCGACGAAACGCCTGCTCGGCCAGTTCCAGGGCGTCTCGCCGGTCTGGCAGGCGGCGGACCAGCGGGAACTGCGCCATGTCGTGCCCGAGAACCGCCTGCGGGTCTATGACATCCGCAAGGCGATCGCGCTGTTGTGCGATACCGGCAGCGTCATGGAACTGCGCGGCGGCTTCGGCCGGGGCATGATCACGGCCCTCGTCCGCATCGAGGGCAAGCCCTTCGGCCTCATCGCCAATGATCCCACGCATCTGGGCGGCGCGGTCGATGCCCCGGCGGCTGAAAAGGGCGCGCGCTTCCTGAAACTGTGCGAGGCAAGGCGCCTACCGGTGATCAGCCTCGTCGATACCCCGGGCTTCATGGTCGGCCCGCCTTGCGAGGCCGAGGGCATGGTACGGAAGGCCGCCGATCTCTTCATCGCCGGCGCCAATCTGACCGTGCCGGTGATGGCGATCGTGCTGCGCAAGGGCTATGGCCTCGGCGCCCAGGCCATGACGGCGGGCTCGTTCCACCGGCCGCTCTTCACCATCGCCTGGCCGTCCGGCGAATTCGGCGGCATGGGCCTGGAGGGCGCGGTCCGCCTCGGCTACCGCCGCGAGCTGGAAGCTGTGAGCGATCCCGTGGAACAGAAAGCCCTGTTCGACAGGCTGGTCGCCCAGCAATACGCGAGTGGCAAGGCCATCAACATGGCCTCCTTCGGCGAGATCGACGCGGTGATCGACCCGGCCGAGACACGGGCCTGGATTCTACGGGGGCTTGGCTCTGCGGCCTGATGGCATTGGTCCTTGTCTCGTCGTCCCGGCGAAGGCCGGGACCTCGCGACGAGAAGGCGCCCTCTCCTGGTCGAGGTCCCGGCCTGCGCCGGGACGACGAGGGAGGAAATACAAAGACGTTTCGCAAGCGTTGTCGGAGCTGGTCTAGTGTCTGAGTGTGAGACATGACATGGGCGCGCTCATGGTCTTGCGCCATAGTAATCTTCAAGATTGCTTCAGTGGTTGCCGAACTGCTGATTATGCATCTCGCAACTTGCCACAGCGCGGGCACTCGCCATCGGTGGCCAAATCCAATTGTTCCTTGATCACTGGCATAAGATCTGCACGCGTCCAGTAGGTTCCGTCACGCCTTGAGATAGTGGTGGCGAGGGCGTAGGCGTGCCGCTCGGCATCAGCATTTCCGAGGCGCATGATGATATCCTTGTGGGCGGGGCAAGCCTCAAGGGCACCAGCCTTGAACAGGGCAACGCGGGCAGCGGTCTCCAAATCATCTGCGTAGTCGCTCGCACTCATAGCTGACCTCCATGATTTTAAGTAAACACTACGCTTCAAGGGGGGGCATGGAAGGTTCATCGCGGCAGGGAGACGGATGTGGACAAGGTAGCGATCATCACGGCGGGCGGCAGCGGCATGGGCGCCGCGGCGGTGCGGCGTCTGGCGGACGAAGGCTTCAAGGTTGCCATTCTTTCGCCCTCGGGCAAGGGCGAACAGCTGGCGGCGGAGCTCGGCGGGCTCGGCGTCACCGGCTCCAACCAGTCGGGTGATGATCTGGCGCGGCTCGTCGATGCCGTCATGGCGCGCTGGGGCCGGGTCGATGCTCTGGTCAACAGCGCCGGCCATGGTCCGCGCGGTGGCATCCTCGACCTGACCGACGAGGACTGGCAGCTCGGCATGGAGACCTATCTGCTGGGCGCGGTCCGGCCGACCCGGCTGGTGACGCCGATCATGCAGGCGCAGAAGGGCGGCGCCATCGTCAATATCTCGACCTTCGCCGCTTTCGAGCCGGATCCGGCCTTTCCGACCTCCGCCGTGTTCCGGGCCGGCCTCGCCAGTTTCACCAAGCTGTTCTCGGACAAATATGCCGCCGACAACATCCGCATGAACAATGTCCTGCCCGGCTTCATCGACAGTTTCCCGGCAAAGCCGGAAATCGAGGCCCGCATCCCCCTTGGCCGCTACGGCAAAGTGGAAGAAGTGGCCGAGCTGATCGCCCTTCTGGCCAGCGCGCGCGGTGCCTATATCACCGGACAGAACATCCGCATCGATGGCGGCATCACCCGTTCGGTTTAGGGGCGCCTCAGGCGCCCGTCCGTTTCGGGCCGGCGGGGCGCTTGGTGCCCGGTCGGCGGCGCCAGTCGCGCTTGGGCTGGGCTTCCTTGTGGGCGGCCAGCAGTTTCTCGAAACTGGCGCGCATCGGTGCTTCCAGCCCCGGGTTCTTTTCGAGGCGCGCGAGCAGCAGGGCGGCGGATTCGAGGGTGGAGAGGGCCTCTTTGCGGGGCTCCTTCCGCTGGCGGCCGTAAGCGCTCGGGGTTGCCGGGTTGAGCACGAGGCGGCGGCACTTCAGGACCCAGGGGTTGCGCCACCACAGGGTCTTGGCCTGCGACCAGCTGCCGTCGAGCAGGATGACGCCATCGATGCCGGAAAGTTCCGCCTTCTGGTCGGGCAGGGGCTGGCTCTTGGCGTCGACCGCGACCACTTCGCGCCCCTCGGGCATGTCGGCCATGGCGGCGGAGCCCAGATAAAGGATCGCCCAGCGGCCCGGATCGACCGGCCGGCCGAGGGCCTTGGCCAGGCTCGGCCACGACAAGCCGATCTTCACCTGTGCCTTCTGCAGATGCAGGGCGGCGAGACGGGCGGTGCCGAGGGGTTCGGTCTTTTCCTGCGGATACTGGAGGATCAGCAGCTCGATCCGGTTGGGCATCGGCTCGATCCCCTCGCAGATGCAAAGGGGCGGGCGCTTGCCGCAGCGGGGGCAGGGCTCGGGCAGGGCGGGATCGATGGGCTTTTCGGCGGGGGCGTCGGTCATGATGGCGCGGATCATGCCGTATCGCGGCGGCGCCGTCACGCTTTGCCGGATAAGGCGGCTCAGCGCCGGATCAGGCCGAAGGGCCAGGGCCGCACGCTGCCGTATAGCGCGAGGCGCCGCGTGCCCGGCACGGCGTCGCCCCGGCGATGAAAGCCCAGGGTGTCGGCCATGACCAGGCTGTTGGCGGGCACGGTGACGGAAACCGGCGGCGGCAGGCCGAGGCCGGCCAGTTCCTCCGCCCCGATGCGAAAGGCCCCCTCGGTCCCGATGATGCCGATTTTCCGCGCGGCGCTGGCGCGGATCGCCCGCATCTCTTCCCAGGCCAGCCGGGCCGGGGTCAGGCGATGGCTGCCGGGAACATAGACGAAGGGTCCGTCGTCCGCCGTGACGGCGTCGATGAAATACCAGAACTTGATGTTGCTGAAGAAGGTGTCGCGATGCAGGACCTTCTGGTCGTCGGGATTTCGCGCCTCGTCGCCATTCACGGTCAGGTAAAGGCGGATGTTGCGCGCCGGGATCGCCGCGCCGAGGCGGGAGCGGGCGAGGGCGGCCAGCCGGGGCGCGCGGGCAAAGGCGGCGAGGGCGGGCGAGCGGTCGGGGTCGATGGTGACGAAACGGTTCAGCGTGCCGCCGTCGAAACGGTCGAACCCCCAGGGCGCCTTGCTGCGGGCGCCGAAGCCGCGCCGCTGGTTTTCGGGAATGGGCGTGTGGGCGACGCTGGCGGCGAGGCTGGCCCGCGCTTCCGCCGCCACCGCGGCGAAGGTCTCGGACGGCAGGAAATCGGGCACCACGACGAACCCCTGATCGGCAAAGGCTTGCGTGTAGGGATCGGGGGCGATCCGGCACTGGGCGCTGCGCAGGCGGGCGCAGAAATCCGCCGCTGTCATGCGCCGCCTATGCAGGCCCCGGGCGTTCAGGCCGGCATGGGCGATCCAGCGATCCTCGAAACTCTTCGTCGATGTCAGGATCGACCACATGGCGGTATCACGCTTCCCCTCGATGCACCGTTTCGTCTTACCACGAAGGCACTGTCGATGGGCAGTCACGCCCGGCCGATTTCGGACGACGGCCGCGTGTCCGCCATTGACGGGCGCCCCGTGCCCCCTATTCTGTCGGGGTCGGGACCGCCGAATCCCGACAGTATTTACCCCTTGAGGGAGAGACCGGGCCACACCCCGGCGCCGAAGGAGCAACCGCCCCGGAAACTCTCAGGCAAACGGACCGCAGGGGGGACGGCACTCTGGAAAGCAGGGGCGACGGCGCGATGCCGGCGCGACCTCACCCAAGGGGTAAGCCGATGGACGGTCACGTTGCCGCCATCCGGTCAATCTCTCAGGTTCTCCGACAGAGGGGGCGGTCCGGGCCATCTTGCCCGGATGGCACCTCATATCCGGAGATCCCCCTTGGGCCATGACGACGACCTGAAATACACGCCGCTTTACGATCTGCACCTCGAACTCGGGGGCAAGATGGTGCCTTTCGCGGGCTATGCCATGCCGGTGCAATATCCGTCGGGCATCCTCGCCGAACACAAGGCAACGCGGGATGGCGCGGGCTTGTTCGATGTCTCCCACATGGGCCAGGCCTATCTCGAGGGGCCGGATGTCGCCGGTCTGATCGAGACCCTGGTGCCCGGCGACATCAAGGGGCTGAAGCCGGGGCAGATCCGCTACAGCCTCCTCATGGCGGACGACGGCGGCATTCTCGACGATCTGATGATCACGCGGCCCGTGGACGATGCGGATGGCACCCGCCTGTTCCTCGTCGTCAATGCCGCCTGCAAGGATCAGGATTTCGCCCATATCGCGGCACGGCTGGCGGGCAGGGCGGTGTTGACCCGGCTCGACGAGCGCGCCCTGCTGGCGCTGCAGGGGCCGAAGGCGGCGGCGCTGATGGCCGGCCTCGGCCCGGCGGCCAACGATCTGACCTTCATGACCGCGGCGCCGGTCGATGTCGCCGGCATTCCCTGTCTCGTTTCCCGCTCGGGCTATACCGGCGAGGATGGCTACGAGATTTCCGTGCCGACCGACCGCGCGGTGGAACTGGCCCGCGCCCTGCTGGCGGCGGGGGCCGCGCCCATCGGCCTTGGCGCTCGCGACAGCCTGCGGCTCGAGGCCGGGCTCTGCCTCTATGGCCATGATATCGACCCGAGCACCGATCCGATCGAAGCCTCCCTCGCCTGGGTGCTGCCGAAGCGGCGCCGCGAGGAAGCGAATTTCCCCGGCGCCGCGCGGGTGCTGGCCGCCCTCCGCGATGGCGTTACGCGGAAGCGCGTCGGCATAAAGCCGCTCGGCCGTGCCCCGGCGCGGGAAGGCACCGTGATCGCCCGGTCCGGCGGCGATGCGGTCGGCATCGTGACTTCGGGCGGCTTCGGGCCGACGGTGGAAGGCCCCATCGCCATGGGCTATGTCCCGCCCGAACTCGCCAAACCCGGCACGAAAATCGACCTTTTGGTGCGCGGCAAGCCGCTGCCCGCCGAAGTGGTCGCGCTTCCCTTCACTCCCCATCGCTACGCCAAGGCTTGAGAGACCGACATGACCGTGAAATTTACCAAGGACCACGAGTGGATCGCCGTCTCCGGCACGACCGGCCGGGTGGGCATCACGATTTACGCGCAAGGCCAGCTGGGCGACCTCGTCTATGTCGAGGTGCCGGCGATCGGCAAGGCGCTGACCAAGGGCGGGGAGGCGGCGGTGGTCGAATCCGTCAAGGCGGCCTCGGAAGTCTATGCCCCGGTCTCGGGCAAGGTGACGGCGGCCAATGACGCGCTCGCGGACGCGCCCGAGACGGTGAATGCCGATGCGGAAGGCGAAGGCTGGCTCTACGAGATGGAGATCGCCGATCCGGCCGAATTGGGCGACCTGATGGACCGGGCGGCCTATGACGCCTATGTCGAAACCCTGCACTGATCCGGGGGCGGTTTCATGCGTTACCTGCCCCTGACCGGGGACGACCGCGCCGAGATGCTGGCGGCGATCGGCGCCCCCTCGGTCGACGATCTGTTCCGCGACGTGCCGGAAGCGGCGCGCCTGTCCGCACCCGTGGACCTGCCCTATCACCTCGGCGAATTCGAGGTCGAACAGGCGATCGGCGCCATGGCGGCGAAAAGCCGGCATTCGGGCGTGATGGCCAGTTTCCTCGGCGCCGGCGCCTATCGCCACCATATCCCGGCGGCGGTCGACCATCTGATCCAGCGTTCGGAATTCCTCACCTCCTACACGCCCTATCAGCCGGAAATCGCCCAAGGCACGCTGCAGTATCTGTTCGAGTTCCAGACCCAGGTCGCGCTGCTGACCGGCATGGAGGTCGCCAATGCCTCGATGTACGACGGCTCGACCGCCTGCGCCGAGGCGGTGGAAATGGCGCGGCGCATCACCGGGCGGCACCGCGTCGTGCTCTCGGGCAATCTTCATCCCCATTATGCCGAAGTGATCCATACGCTCGCCGCCCTGCACGGGACCGAGGTGGTCTCGAAGCCGGCGGCGCCGGCGGGCGAGGGGGATCTGGCGGGCGATGTCGACGGCGAGACCGCCTGCATCGTCGTGCAATATCCGGATGTCTTCGGCCATGTCCGCGATTTCACCGCCCTCGCCAGGGCGGCGCAAGCCGCGGGCGCGCTGCTCATCGTCGCCGTTACCGAAGTGGTCGCGCTCGGCGCGCTGGTGCCGCCGGGGGCCATGGGCGCCGATATCGTCGTCGGCGAAGGGCAGGGGCTGGGCGTCGGCCTGCAATATGGCGGGCCTTACCTCGGCCTGTTCGCCGCGCGGGCGAAATTCGTGCGCCAGATGCCCGGCCGCCTGTGCGGGGAGACGGTGGATGCGACGGGGCGTCGCGGCTTCGTGCTCACCCTGTCGACCCGCGAACAGCATATCCGCCGGGAAAAGGCGACCTCGAACATCTGTACCAATTCGGGTCTCTGCTCCCTCGCCTTCACCATCCATCTTTCCCTGCTGGGCGAGGCGGGGCTGGTGAAACTGGCTGCGCTCAATCACGCGCGGGCGGTCACGCTCGCCGATGCGCTGGCCGGCGTTCCCGGGGTCGAGGTGCTGAACGATACATTCTTCAACGAATTCACCCTGCGCCTGCCGAAGGCGGCGGCGCCGGTGGTGGAGAGCCTCCTTGCGCGCGGCATCCTCGGCGGCGTGCCGGGGGCGCGGCTGTGGCCGGGCGATCCGGCGGCGGACAATCTGCTGATCGTGGCCGCGACCGAAACCAACAGCGAGGCGGAGATTGCCGCCTTCGCCAAAACCCTCGCCGAGGTGCTGGCATGATGAATCGTCAGGGCAGGCCCAGCACCCCGGGCGACGCCTCTTCGGGCGCGGTCGATACCGTGCTCGGCCATCGCGGACTCGATCACGAGGAAGCACTGATCTTCGAACAGGGGCAGGCGGGGCGCAGCGGCGTCGACCTGCCGGATGTGCCTGCGATGGCCAGCCGCCTCGGCAGCCTCGGCCGTAAAGGCCCGATCGGCCTGCCCGGCCTGTCGGAGCCGCAGGTGGTGCGCCATTACGTCCGCCTGTCGCGGCGGAACTATGCGATCGACATGGGGCTCTATCCGCTCGGCTCCTGCACCATGAAGCATAACCCGCGCCTCAACGAGAAACTGGCGCGGTTGCCGGGCTTCGCCGATCTGCACCCGCTCGCCCCGCTGTCGACGACGCAGGGCGCGGTCGAGGTCATGGGCGTGCTCGCCCATTGGCTGAAGGTGCTGACGGGGATGCCGGCGGTGGCGCTGACCCCCAAGGCCGGCGCCCATGGCGAATTGTGCGGCATCATGGCGATCCGCGCCGCCCATGTCGCCAGGGGCGAGGGCGAGACGCGGAAACGCATCCTCGTGCCCGAAAGCGCCCATGGCACCAACCCGGCGACCGCCGCCTATTGCGGCTTCACCGTCGATCCGGTGCCGGCGACGGCGGACGGCCGCGTCGACCTCGCCGCGCTGAAGGCGAAGCTGGGGCCGGATGTCGCCGCGATCATGCTCACCAACCCCAATACCTGCGGGCTGTTCGAGCGCGATATCCGGGAAATCGCCGATGCCGTTCATGGCGTTGGCGGCTATTTCTACTGTGACGGGGCGAATTTCAACGCCATCGTCGGCCGGGTGCGGCCGGGCGATCTCGGCGTCGACGCCATGCACATCAACCTGCACAAGACCTTCTCGACCCCGCACGGCGGCGGCGGCCCCGGCGCGGGGCCGGTCGTGCTGTCGGCGGCGCTGGCGCCCTTCGCGCCCTTGCCCTGGGTCGTCGAGAAGGACGGCCGCTTCGAACTGGTCGAGGACGACAAGGGCCAGAGCTTCGGCCGCATGGCCGCCTTCAACGGCCAGATGGGCATGTTCAGCCGCGCCCTCGCCTATATGATGAGCCATGGCGCCGACGGCCTGGCGCAGGCAGCGAGCGATGCCGTGCTCTCGGCCAATTACATCCAGGCGCGCCTGTCCGATGTGATGACGGCGTCCTTCGAAGGCCCCTGTATGCACGAGGCGCTGTTCGACGACCGTTTCCTGAAGGACACGGGCGTCACCACCCTCGACTTCGCCAAGGCGATGATCGACGAGGGCTATCATCCGATGACCATGTATTTCCCGCTGGTCGTCCACGGCGCGATGCTGATCGAGCCGACGGAATCGGAATCGAAGGAAAGCCTCGACGAATTCATCGCCGTGATGCGCCGCCTCGCGGAAGCCGCGAAGGCGGGCGAGGTGGAACGCTTCACCGGCGCCCCGCATTATGCCCCGCGCCGCCGCCTCGACGAGACACTGGCGGCGCGAAAGCCCGTGCTGCGCTGGACCCCGCCGGCCCCGGCCAAGGCGGCGGAATAACCGCGTCAAACCGCCCCGGTCGTCGGCCGGGGCGGTTCTGTACTCGTTTGGATTTCATGAATATGTGATCATGCCACCAAAGCGGGGTGCGCATGATGTCTCTGAAGCCTTTTGTGGTTGCGGCCTGTGTCGTCCTCGCGGTCGCCGTCGGCAAAGCACCTCGCGCCGAGGGCGCCAACGAATCGGAACCGCCGTCGGCGGCAGGCCCGGCGACGCCGTCGCCCGCTGAGGACATTCGGAGGCTTCAGGACACCTGGCGCGAGGATGTCGTGGCGCATGTGCGTGCCGCGCTTATGTCCGCGGGTGCCCCCGGACACACGGACCGAGACCTGACCGTCTTGCTTGAATTTACGGTCAACCGCATCGGCAAGGTCCAGGACTGCAGGGTGGGGGACCACAGCAGCAGCAAAATGTTCGACGACTACGCGGTAAAGACGATCTGCATTTTGGACATGCCGCCCATCCCGTCAGCCCTCGCCGCCGACGCATTCAAATTCAGTCTGCCCATAGAGTGGGAATCGGCGGGATCGCCGGAAGTCGCGAGTCTGGCATATGGCGTGGGTGCGATGAACAAGAGCCTTGGGGCGGGCCCCAGTGAGGTCATCTTTTGGGATCACGCCCCAGTGGATATCCATGCGGCGCGGCGCCTTCTGCGGAATTGGGAGGCCGATGTGACGAAGCTGCTTCGGGATGCGACTGTCTATCCGCCTCGCGCCCGGATCGCCCGGCCCAGCGGGACCGTGGTTGTCGACTTGACCGTGGAGGCGACGGGCAAGATCAAGGACTGCACATTGGCAAGCAAAAGTGGCAGCGACACGCTCGACAATTATACGATGGAGACGATCTGCGCCCTCGAAATGCCCCCCATTCCCGAAGGCCTCGGTATCAGGGAGATCCACCTGCGGGTGCCTCAGCGCTTTGTATTCAAGCAGTATTGAGCCGCGCGGCGTGACAGGTTCTACAACGTCGCGCGCAGGCGCCGCCCTCGCAGGCGCCAGGTGATCGCGGCGGCGAGAATGCCGGTGACGAAGCCGCCGGCCGGCCCCATGAAGAACAGCACACCCATGCTGGTCGCGCCCTCGCGGTCGAAGAAAGCGGTCGCCTCGGCCCAGATCATGTAGCCGAGGACGATGGCGAGATAGCCGGCGATCCAGCCTCCGATGAAGCCGAGCACGGACAGCAGGAAGCGCCCGCCGTTCTGGCCCCGGTGCGGCTCCGGCTTCGGCATGGCGGGAAAGCCGGGTGGCGGCGGGATGGCGCGGTCATGGCCCTCGGTGATCACCAGATGATCCGGCCCGAAGGCCTGATAGACGGCGGCCAGCGCCTCGGGCACCTCGCCGATCCGCTCCTTGTCGTGGAGCGAGACCATGAATTTCGCCCGGGCCTCGATACCGAATTCCCGGGCGATTTCGGCATCGAAGAACTCCAGCCGGCTCGCCGGATGAAACCGCAGCAACGGATGCTCGCGCCGCAGCCGCGCCAGCAGGGCTTCCGTCTGGTCGGGGGGAAGCGCGGAATGCCCGAAATAGTCGATAGCCACGATGACGATCCGATTGCCGTTGGGGGCGCGAGGATACATCCGTGACGACATGCGCGCGGTGACACCGGTCACAACCTGTCAGCCTCCCTCTCCTCCCGGGAGGAGAGGGCCTTTATCATTCAGAACCCCACCGCCAGTTGGCGGTTGGCCTGAAACACCGGCCGGCCCGCGACGATGGTGGCCATGACGCGGGGCAGGGCGGGCTGTTCGTCGTCGACGAGGACGAAATCGGCGCGGGCGCCGGGGCGGATGTTGCCCCGGTCGGTCATGCCGGCGGCGCTGGCGGGATTGGCCGAGATCAGCGCCCAGGCCTTGTGAAAGGGCAGCACGCCTTCGCGGGCGAGGCGGAAGGCGGCGTGGAGCAGGGCGGGATAGTAATAGTCGGAGGCGAGGATCTGGCACATGCCCTGTTCGATCATCGGCGTCGCCCCGATCGAGCCGTTGTGGCTGCCGCCGCGCATCACGTTGGGCGCGCCCAGCACGATGGGATCGCCGAGGTCGCGGGCCTTGGCCGCCGCCTCCACCGTCTTGGGGAATTCGCTGATGCCGCAGCCGAGGCCATGGAACTGCTGGCGCATCAGGGCGGATTCATCGTCGTGGCTGGCGCTGGCGATACGCGCCGCCGCCGCCGCCCGGGCGAGGCGGCGGTTGGCGTCGGGCACTTCGCCGCGCCGCTCCCACACCCGGCGGAGCAGGGCGGTGAAATCCTCGACCGAGAGCTGGGCGCGCTCGGCATATTTCTGCAGGCGGACCGGCGTGTTGATGCGGGCGTGGATCTCGGGTGTGTGGTCGTTGAAGGCGAGCAGGCGGACGCTGCCCTCGGCCAGCCATTCGATGATCTCGTCGACCGCGTCGAGATTGAAGGTCTCGTGGCGCAGGTGGATATGGGTGTCGGCGGCGAGGCGGAGTTTCATCGTGGTGATGGTGTCGCGCAGGCGGTACGCCATCTCGCGCCCGCGCAGGCCCGGCTCCCACGACCAGGTGATGGCGTGGAACGCGGTGGTGATGCCGTTGCCGACGACCTGGAGATCGGTTTCCTGAAGCGCGACGGCGAGCGAGACCTCGACCCCCGGGCGCGGCATGATCTGCCGCTCGAAGGCGTCGCCATGGAGGTCGACGATGCCGGGCAGCACCAGAAGGCCCCGGGCGTCGATGACGTGATGGGCGCAGAATCCCGTCGCCCTGGTCGGTCCCGCGATCTTGCCGCCCTCGATGGCGAGCGAACCTTCCTCGATCGTACCGTCGGGCCAGAGAATGCGGCCCCCCCTGATTTCGACGCGCATCGGCGTGTCCGCTCCAAAGCTGTTCATGGTCGACCCTATCGGCTTTGAGTTGCAGGGTGGTGACAAAAGACGGCGCTTTGAAACCCTGCGTCACGAAATCCGATCAGGCGCGGGCTTGGCATGAGTTCATCCAAAGTATTGGAAATCATGGGTTTATATGGATGGATTTTCGCATTCATCCATATTCATGCGTCTTTCCTTAACCGGGTCGTCACGAAAATATCATTCTAGTCGTCTAGATGTATCGGGGCCGGCGCGAGGCCGGCGGGAATCCCGATGTCAGGCTTCATTTTCCAGCACGAACTGCACCCGGGGGCCAGAGAAGCGGCTGTAGCCGAATTCGATGGCGACGCCGGCGCGGTCGATGTTGATCGCCTCGGTGACGAGGATCGGCTGGTTGCGCGGCTGCTGGAGCAGATGGGCATCCGCCTGGTCGGGCATCTGCGCCATGATCCGTGTAATCTTCCGCGTGTAGTCGTCGATGCCGCGTTCCGACAGGGCCTTCGTTATGGAACCAAGGCGGCGGTAATCCTCGATAATGCCGTCGAAGCGGGATTTCGGGAAATAATGGGCGCCGACGCTCATGGCGCGGCCATCGGCGAAGGACAGGGTTTCCAGCAGGATGACGGGTTTCCCGGCACGAATGCCGAGGGCCTTGGCGATGCGGGCCGGCGCCGGCATCTCGATCCCGCGCAGGAAGGTGGAGCCGGGCGTCCGATCCATCTTGCGCAGGTTTTCCGACAGGCGGATGCGCTGGCCGAGGGCGTAATCGATCACGTCCTCGGCGACGAAAGTGCCGCGGCCCTGTTCGATGCGGACGGCGCCCGCTTCCTGCAAGGCGGCGACGGCGCGGCGCAGCGTGTGGCGGTTGACCCGGAAACGGGCGGCGAGCACGGCTTCCGGCGGCAATTGCTCGCCGGGCTTCACCACGCCGCGGGCGATCTCGTCCTGCAGGGCGCGCGCGATCTGCGCCCAGATGGCGAGGCCTCGGCCCCTCTCGGTCTCGACCACTGTCACGATAGATCCCCCTTGCTGGCCCGCTTGCCTGGGGGCATCATAGATACATCTAGACGACTAGACAATATGGCGATTGCGCGATGACGACGGATGACATGACCGAAGAACGCCGGTGCTGGCTCGCCGTGCTGGCCCGGGCGCCGGGCGCGGAGCTCGAGGCGGCGGTCGCGGCGGCGGTCGCGCCGCCCTGCCGGGTGGTGCGGGCGGCGGAGACCGGCCTCGTCATGGTGCGCGGCCGGGCCGGCGGCACGGGGGAGCGGTTCAATCTCGGCGAAATGACCGCCTCGCGCTGCACCGTCACCGACGACGAGGGGCGGCTGGGCGTCGGCTGGATCGC
This sequence comes from Zavarzinia sp., assembly GCA_025869435.1. Taxonomy (GTDB): domain Bacteria; phylum Pseudomonadota; class Alphaproteobacteria; order Zavarziniales; family Zavarziniaceae; genus Zavarzinia. The sequence continues at coordinate 9,689 of JAOZVS010000160.1, read as the reverse complement.
CGGTCGCGACAAACGCAAGGCCGAGATGGTCGCCCGCCTCGATCTTCTGTTGCAGCGGCCGGATGGCGCCGGGCTGAGGGCGCGCGTGGTCGCGCCGCTGGCGGCGCATCAGGCCGCTGCCCGCGACACGCGCGCGGCCAAGGCGGCGGCGACAAGGGTCGATTTCTTCACGATGGTGCGCGGCGATGTCTGACACGGCCCTGATCGATGGTCTCGCCAGCGGCTTCGCCGACGAGACCTTGCAGGCGCAAGCCGCCTTCCGCCGCATCCTCGATGCCATGGCGCGGCCCGGACGCATCCAGCGGCTGGAGCAACCGGCCCGGGCGCCCGAGGGTCTTTCCCCGGCGGCGGCCAGCGTGCTGGCGGCCCTGGCCGATGGCGACACGCCGGTTCATGTCGCGGCGACGCCCGCCTTGCGGGGTTTCGTCGCCGGCCGGCTGGGCGCGCCGCTGGCGGGCGAGGACGCGGCGAGTTTCGTCGTCGTCGCGGGGGCCGCGCTGCTGCCGCTTTCCCGCTTCGCCGCCGGCAGCGATGCCATGCCGGACCAGTCCGCGACGGTGATCGTCGAGGTTACGGCGCTCGGTAGCGGCCCCCGGCTGGCCCTGCGCGGGCCGGGTATCCGCGAGGTCGAACATCTCGCGGTCGAGGGCCTGCCGGCAGGGTTCGTCGGGTCTTGGGCGGCGCAGCGGGCGCTGTTTCCGCGCGGCGTCGATCTTGTCCTGTGTTGTGGCGACCGGCTGGCGGCCCTGCCGCGCAGCCTGCGCATCGAGTAGGAGGCGGCCATGTATGTCGCGGTAAAGGGCGGCGAAGCGGCGATCGACGCCGCCCACGCCTGGCTGGCGGAAGAGCGGCGGGGCGATCCTTCCGTTGCCGAACTCGGCCTCGACCAGATCCGGGAACAACTCGGCCTCGCGGTCGACCGGGTGATGGCGGAGGCCTCGCTCCATGATCCCGATCTCGCCGCGCTCGCCTTGAAGCAGGCGCAGGGCGATGTCATCGAGGCGGTGTTCCTGCTCCGCGCCTATCGCACCACCTTGCCTCGGCTCGCCGCAAGCCTTCCGGTCGACACCGCGAAGATGGCGGTGGAGCGGCGGATTTCGGCGACCTTCAAGGACCTGCCCGGCGGCCAGATCCTGGGACCCACCTATGATTACACCCACCGCCTGCTCGATTTCGCCCTGGCGGCGGAAGGCGGCGAGGTGCCGGCGGCACCGAAGGCGAAGCCGGGCGAGGGGGCGATGCCCCGGGTGCTGGAGCTTCTGGCCGGTGAAGGCCTGATGGAGCGGGAGGCTCCGCCCGAGGACGAAACCGGCCCGGTTCCCGACCTGACGCGGGAGCCGCTGAGCTTTCCGGCCGGCCGTCCCTTGCGCCTGCAAGCCATGGCGCGGGGCGACGAGGGCTTCCTCCTCGCCCTCGGTTACTCCACTCAGCGGGGTTATGGCCGCAACCATCCCTTCGCCGGTGAAATCCGCCAGGGCGAGGTTTCGGTCGAGGTCGAGGTGCCGGAGCTCGGCTTCGCCATCGATATCGGCGACATCGTGTTGACCGAATGCCAGAGCGTGAACCAGTTCAAGGGCGACGCCACCCGTCCCGCCCAGTTCACGAGGGGCTACGGCCTCGTGTTTGGCCGGGGCGAGCGGAAGGCGATGGCCATGGCCCTCGTCGACCGGGCGCTGCGGGCGGAAGAGCTGGGCGAGGCGGTTCAGGGTCCGGCGCAGGACGAGGAATTCGTCCTGTCCCACGCCGATAATGTCGAGGCATCGGGTTTCGTGCAGCATCTGAAACTGCCGCATTACGTCGACTTCCAGGCGGAATTGCAGCTCGTTCGGGCACTGCGGGCCAAGGCCCTGAAGGAGGCGGCGGAATGAGTGCGGACAGCGGTTACAATTTCGCCTATCTCGACGAACAGACCAAGCGGATGATCCGCCGCGCCCTGCTCAAAGCGGTGGCGGTGCCCGGCTATCAGGTGCCCTTCGCCTCGCGCGAGATGCCCTTGCCCTATGGCTGGGGCACCGGCGGCATCCAGGTGACGGCGGCCGTGCTCGGGCCTGAAGACACGCTGAAGGTCATCGACCAGGGCGCCGACGATACCACCAACGCCGTCTCCATCCGCCGCTTCTTCGCCAGGACGGCGGGCGTCGCGACGACGACGCGCACAATTGAGGCGAGCGTGATCCAGACCCGCCACCGCATTCCCGAAACGCCGCTGACCGAGGACCAGATCCTCGTCTATCAGGTGCCGATCCCGGAGCCCCTGCGCTGGCTGGAGCCGAGGGAAGCGGAGACCCGCGCCCTTCATGCCCTCGGCGATTACGGCGTGATGCAGGTCGAGCTTTACGAGGACATCGCGATCCACGGCAAGATCAAGCGCGCCTATGACTACCCGGTCGAGGTCGCGGGCCGTTACCTGACGAGCCCGAGCCCCATTCCGAAGTTCGACAATCCGAAACTGTCGGATTGCCCGGCGCTGCAATTGTTCGGCGCGGGGCGGGAAAAGCGCATCTACGCCATTCCGCCCTATACGGCGGTGCGCAGCCTCGATTTCGAGGATCATCCCTTCGCCGTCGATCATCCGGGGCACCCCTGCGCCATCTGCGGCGACACGGACAGCTTCCTCGACGAGATCGTGATCGACGATGCGGGCGGACGCATTTTCGTCTGTTCCGACACCGATCATTGCCGCGAGCGGCAGGAAGGGCAGGCCCATGAAAATGCCGCCTGATGCGATCCTCTCGGCCCGGGACCTCTGCTTCGACTATGGCAACGGCCAGGGCGTGCGGCGCGTCTCCTTCGATCTCTGGCCCGGCGATGTCCTCGGCATCGTCGGCGAATCCGGCTCGGGCAAGACCACCTTGCTGAAACTCCTCGGCGGGCTGCTGGCGCCCTCTGGCGGCAGCCTGTCTTACCGCGAGACCTCGGGGGAGGTGCTCGACCTTCTGGCCCTGCCGGAGGCGCGGCGCCGCCATCTGGCGCGCACCGAACTCGGCTTCGTGCATCAGAACCCGCGCGATGGCCTTCGTCTCGCGGTCACCGCCGGCGGCAATGTCGGGGAGCGCTTGATGGCGACCGGCAGCCGGCATTACGGCCGCATCCGGCAAAGCGCCCTCGACTGGCTGACCCGGGTGGAAATCGACGGCGCGCGCATCGACGAACGGCCGACGGAATTCTCCGGCGGGATGCAGCAGCGCCTGCAGATCGCGCGCAATCTCGTCTCCGGCCCCCGCCTCGTGCTGATGGACGAGCCGACCGGCGGTCTCGACGTCTCGGTGCAGGCGCGGCTGCTCGACCTGTTGCGCTCGCTGGTCGCCGATCTCGGGCTGTCGGTCGTCATCGTCACCCACGACCTCGGCGTCGCGCGGTTGCTGGCCGACCGGCTGATGGTCATGCAGGGCGGCCGGGTGATCGAGGAAGGCCTGACCGATCAGGTGCTGGACGACCCGCGCGAGCCCTATACCCAGCTTCTCGTTTCCTCCGTCCTGGCGGCCTGAGATGGCGATGCAACCGATTCTGTCCCTGCGGGGCATTCATAAGCACTTCATCCAGCATCTGCGCGGCGGCCTTCGGCTCGATGTCCTTTCCGGGGTCGATCTCGATCTCTGCCCTGGCGAATGCGTGGTGCTGGACGGGCCGTCGGGTGTCGGCAAATCCAGCCTGATCAAGGCGGTCTATGGTACCTACCGCGTCGACGGCGGCCATATCCGCGTCGCCGGCACCGATATCGCGGTGGCCGGACCCCGCGAGATCATGGCCCTGCGCCGGACCACCATCGGCCATGTCAGCCAGTTCCTGCGGGTCGTGCCCCGGGTGGCCGCCCTCGACATCGTGGCGGAGCCGGCGCGGGCGCGGGGCGATACGCCCGAGGTCGCGCGGGACAAGGCGGCCCGCCTGCTGCGCCGCCTGAACCTGCCGGAGAAACTCTGGTCCCTGCCGCCCGCGACCTTCTCGGGCGGGGAGCAACAGAGGGTGAATATCGCCCGGGGCTTCGTCGTCGACTGGCCGCTCCTCCTGCTCGACGAGCCGACGGCCTCCCTCGACGCGGAAAACGCCGCCGTGGTTGCGGAATTGATCGACGAGGCCAAGGATCGGGGCACGGCGATTCTCGCCATCTGTCACGACGGCGTCCTGCGGGCGCGGATCGCGACCAGACTGTTGCCGATGAAGCGTGTGGAGCAGGCGGCATGAGCAAGGACATCATCCTGACCAATGCGCGGGTCGTCACCGCCGACACGGTGCTGGACGGCGCAACCCTCGTGCTGCGGGGCGGCCTCATCGCATCGGTGGAGGAGGGGAGATCGGGCCTCGCCAGCGCCTTCGACATGGAGGGCGATTTTCTGCTGCCCGGCCTCGTCGATCTGCACACCGACAACCTCGAGAAACACATGATGCCCCGGGTGCGGGTGCCCTGGCCGGCGGAAGCGGCGATCGTCGCCCACGACCGTCAGGTTCTGGCCGCCGGCATCACCACGGTGCTCGACAGTCTCGCCGTCGGCGACGTCTGGCCGGATGGGGAGCGGGTGAAGACCTTTGGCCTGGCCGTCGATGCCTGGCGCCAAGGCCGGGCCAACGGCATGTTCAAGGCGCGCCATGCCCTGCACCTGCGCTGCGAGATCGGCCATGAACAGGTGGTCGAGCTGTTCCGCGGCCTCGCCGACGACCCGGACCTTCTGCTCGCCTCGGTCATGGACCACACGCCGGGTCAGCGCCAGTTCCTCGACGGCTCGAAATACCGCCAGCAATATCCGCAGCTGAGCGATGCCGAATTCGAAGCCTATGTCGACAAGCGGCGGTCGTTGCGCGACGCCGTCGGCCCTGCGCATCGCGCGGAAATCATAGAACTGAGCAAGGCGCGCGGCATTCCCGTCGCCAGCCATGACGACCGCACCCCGGACGAAGTGGCGGAGGCGCTGGCGGAGGGCATCACCCTCGCCGAATTCCCGACCAGCATCGAGGCGGCGCGGGCCGCCCACGGCCAGGGCATGAGCGTGATCGCCGGGGCGCCCAATCTCGTGCGCGGCGGCTCCCATTCCGGCAATGTCTCGGTCGCGGAACTGGCGGCGAATGGCGTGCTCGACATCATGGCCTCGGACTATGTGCCGTCGTCCATGCTGATCGGTGCCTTCATCCTGCATGACGCCCATGGCTTTTCCCTGCCGGCGGCGATCAACACGGTCAGCGCCCATCCGGCGGCGGCGATCGGTCTTGGCGATATCGGCCGGCTGGACGCGGGCCTTCGCGCCGATGTGCTGCGGGTGCGGCGCCATGGCGCCATGCCCGTCGTCGACATGGTCTGGCGCGATGGCCGGCGGGTGATGTGATCATGGCCTATCGCTATGCGCTGTATTGGGCGCCGCCGGCCGCCAGCCCGCTGCACCGCCTGGGCAGCCAATGGCTCGGCCGCGACGCGGAAACCGGCGCACCCGCCGCCCAGCCCCTGCTGCCGCCGATCAGCACGGCGCGCTTCGCCGAGATCACGGCGGGGCCGCGCGGCTACGGCTTTCACGCCACGCTGAAGCCGCCGATGCGCCTGCGCGACGGCGTGTCGCCGGAGGATTTCATCGAGGCCGCGCGCACCATTCTTGCCGGCGTGAAGGTTTTCACCGCGCCGCCGCTGAAGGTCGGCCGGATCGGCGGCTTTCTCGCCCTGGTGCCGGCGGGCGACGTGGCGCCCTGGCGCGGGCTGGCCGATCCGCTGGTCGCGGGGCTGGACGAGTTCCGCGCCCCGCCCACCCCGGCCGAACTCGAGAAACGGAAGAAACACCCCCTCAGCCCGGCGCAGGACGCGCTTCTGGACCGCTGGGGCTATCCTTACGTCTTCGACGAATGGCGCTTCCACATGACCCTGTCGGCCAACCTGACCTCGCCCGAGCGGGTGGAGGTCGCCGCGCTCGGCCATTTCGCGCCCATCGAGGGCAGGGCGGTCGCGGTCGTGGAGGCCTGCGTCTTCGTGCAGGAGGTCCCGGGCGGGCCCTTCACCGTGCGGGCGCGCCTGCCGCTCGCGGCCTGAGGCTTGCGGGCGCCGCGCCCGCTTGCCACTATGCTGCAGCATAAGTGCAATAAGCAGTGGGGGAGAGCGGGCATGGCATCGGTCGAGGGCAATTCGGGGGCGCTCGTCGTCTCGGTCGCGGGCGACCGGCCGCGCAAGATCAGCCTGCGTGCCCGCCTGCTGCGCGCCTTCCTGCGCCGCACCTTCAAGAACCGCATCCGCTTCGATATTCCGGTCCAGGTGGTGCGGGCCCAGGTCGAGAAACTGTCGCGCCGCCTGCCGCCGCCGCCCGCCGATGTGAAGGTGATCGACATCGATGCCGGCGGCGTGCCCGGTCACTGGATCGAGCCGGACAACGCGACCGAGGGCCGGCATATCCTCTATCTCCACGGCGGCGGCTATGTCATGTGCTCGCCGAAGACCCATCTCGGCTTTACCTGGCGTATCGCCAAGGCGGCGGCGGCGCGGATGCTGGTGATCGACTATCGCCTGGCGCCCGAATTCGCCTTTCCGGCCCAGATCGACGATTCCCTGACCGGCTACCGCTTCATGCTCGACAGCGGCATTCCGGCGGAGCGGATCGCCATCATGGGCGATTCAGCCGGCGGCGGCCTGACCTTCGGCCTCCTCATGCGGCTCAAGGCCCTCGGCCTGCCCATGCCGGGCGCGGCGGTCGGCCTGTCGCCCTATCTCGATCTGACCGTGACCGGCGAGAGCCACTACCTGCACGCCAAGTCGGATCCGATGATCCCGCTGCCCGGTGTCATCTACGGCAGCATGATCTATCTGCAGGGTGCGGACCCGAAACACCCCGAAGCCTCGCCCATCTTCGGCGAGGCTTCGGGCCTGCCGCCGACCCTGATCCATGTCGGCTCGGACGAAGTGCTGCTGTCGGATTCGACCCGGATGGTCGCCAACCTGCGGGCGGCGGGCGTGCCCGTCGAAATCGATGTCTGGCACCGGATGCCCCACGTCTGGCACGCCTTCGCCCGCTACATTCCCGAGGGCCGCGCGGCGATCGACAAGATCGGTCAATTCCTGCGACAGACGATCCGCTGATCGCGGGGTGCGGCACGCCGTAGCCTTTTCAGGGCCGCAAGGGCGTAGTATGCCGCTGGTCAGATAGGACATCGAGGCACGTCATGGATGCAGATATCGCCATCGTCGGGGCCGGACCGGCCGGCTTGAGCTTCGCCCGCGCCCTGGCCGGCAGCGGTCTGTCCGTCACCCTGATCGAGCAGCAGCCGCGCGCCGCCCTGGCCGATCCCGCCTTCGACGGGCGGGAGATCGCGCTCACCCATGCCTCGCGCAGGATCATGGAAAATCTCGGCCTGTGGTCGCTGATCGATGCCGCCGACATCTCGCCCTTGCGCGACGCGCGGGTGATGGACGGGCCGTCGCTTTTCGCCATGCAGATCAAGGCCGCGGCGGCGGGTCATGATGCCCTCGGCTATCTCGTGCCCAATCACCTCATTCGCAAGGCCGCCTTCTCATCGCTGATGGACGCGGGCGAGGCGCGCCTGATCGCCGAGACCAGGGTGACCGGCATCGAGCGCGACGCTCAGGGTGTCCGCATCGCCCTGTCGTCGGGGGAGACAATTTCCGCCCGGCTGATCGTCTGCGCCGACAGCCGCTGGTCCGAGACCCGGCGGATGCTGGGTATCGGCGCCGCGACCAGGGATTTCGGTCGCTCCATGATGGTCTGCCGGATGGAGCATGAGGTCGATCACGAGCACGTTGCCTGGGAATGGTTCGGCTATGGCCAGACCCTGGCCATGCTGCCGCTGAACGGGTTGCGTGCGTCCGCCGTGCTGACCCTGCCGCAGGGCCAGATGCAGGCGGTCATGGCCCTGGCGCCGGACGACTTCAACACCGAGATGACCCGGCGCTTCGATGGCCGGTTGGGCGCCATGAAGCTGGCCAGCACTCGCCACGTCTATCCGCTGGTCGGGGTCTTCGCCGACCGCTTCGCCGGGCCGCGCTGCGCCCTCGTCGGCGACGCGGCGGTGGGGATGCATCCCGTCACCGCCCATGGCTTCAACTTCGGTCTGCAATCGCAGGAACGGCTGGCCGGCCGGTTGATCCAGGCGGTCCGCATCGGCCGCGACATCGCCGACCCGGGCCTGCTCGCCGATTACGACCGCGCGCATCGGACGGCGACCTTCCCGCTCTATCAGGCGACCAATCTCATCGCCTCGCTCTATACCGACGAGCGCCCGCCCGCCCGCCTGCTGCGCAAGGCCGCGCTCCATTTCGCCAACCGCATGGTGCCGGTCAAGAAGGCCATCGCCGCCCATCTGACCCAGGCGGTCTGAGCATCCCCGTCCCTTCCGGGTCGAGATGCCGGCCCTTGTCGGCATGATGGGTGGACGGCCCCCTGACGGCATCTGTGTGCCAGACTGGTGTCGTTGCAAAACCCAGCGAAGGAGGCCGCCCGTGGTTGAAGCTATCAGATATGGGGTCGATCTGGCCAAGAGTGTGTTTCAGGTCCACGGCGTTGCCGCGGATGGCACGGTGGTGGTGTCCCGGCAGTTTCGCCGGGAGGCGCTGCGGACGTTCTTCGCGGGCCAGCCGCCGGGGTTGATCGGGCTTGAGGCCTGCGGTTCGGCCCATTACTGGGGCCGCGAACTGAGTGCCCTGGGCCACGCGGTGCGGCTGATGCCGCCGGGCTACGTGAAGCCTTACGTGAAGCGCAACAAGAACGACCGGAGCGACGCGGAAGCCTGCTGCGAGGCGGTGAGCCGGCCGACCATGCGCTTCGTGCCGATCAAGAGCGTGGCGCAGCAGGGCCGGCGCGGCCTGCAGAGCACCCGCGACCTGCTGGTGCGCCAGCGCACCCAGACCGGCAATGCCCTGCGCGGCCTGCTCTACGAGATGGGCCTGATCGGGGCCAAGGGCTCAGGCGGCCTGGTCGAACTGGTGGCCCGCATCGAGGTCGGGCGCAGCGACATTCCCGTCGCCATGCTGGTGGCCCTGCGCCCGCTGGCCGCCCATTGGCGGGGGCTGGACGCGACGGTGCGCGACCTCGACCGGCAGATCGCCGCCGAGGTCAAGGCCGACGCGGTGGCCCGCCGCCTGATGACCATCCCCATGGTCGGCCCGATGATCGCCCATGCGGTGATCGCGGCCATCGGCGACGGCAGCCAGTTCGCCTCGGCGCGCGACTTCGCCGCCTGGGTCGGGCTGACCCGGCACAACCACGATACCGGCGGCAAGGCGCGCCTGACCGGCCACATCAGCAAGGCCGGCGACCGCGACCTGCGGCGCCTGCTCATCCTGGGCGCCAGTGCGGGCCTGCGCTTCGCCAGGGCCAGGCCCGACAAGGCCTCGCCCTGGCTCCGTGGCCTGCTCGGCCGCCGCCCGGTCAAGGTCGCCATGGTCGCCCAGGCGGCCAAGACCGCCCGCATCATCTGGGCAGTGCTGCGCTCGGGCGAGCCCTACCAGGCCCAGCCGCCGCGCCGGCGGCAGCCCACGGGCCCCGTGGCGCCAGGCCAGCCGCTCGCCGCCTGAGCTATCGCGAAAGGCCCGGTTGAAGAGAGAAGTCACGCAACAGCGAGGTCACCAGTAGCAGGGAGCATAAGGCAGCACGGCAAAAGGTCAGGACCTGGGTCGGGACACTCCGCCTCGTCATCGCGTTCAAACGCGCCGGCATGATTGGAACCCGATCCGCGTAACCCTTGCGGGCCAGCGGTCACACATCCAGACC